>CALFYE010000333.1 GCA_937952145.1 uncultured Myxococcales bacterium | reverse complement strand
GACCCACGGCCAGCGCACAACCGCCACCGGCAGCGGCACCCGTTCCACGCTTCCGGTTCGGCGACACCAGCGCTCCCAGGACGGCCCCCGCAAGCGCCGCGCACCCAATCGTCAAACCTGGCGCTGCCGACACAAGGCCGGCCAGAGACCGTCCACTGTTCTCTCGGGCCGCAACCGCCGCGCCTCCCCGTGCTTCGATGGCCGGTGGCGATGCCTGAACTGTCTGCGCTGCGGGAAGAGAGTGGAGCCGGGCCTCATAACAGTCGCCGCAGTCGATGATGTGGCAAGCCAAGTTCTCGCCGACGTCGCGCACGAACTTAGGCCGCGTGTCCTGCGTCCCAGTATCGAGCCGCTGCATCCCGGCATCGCTTGGGTTCGCGATATCGGTGCTGGCCTCCTGGATCACACTGTCGGGCGGCTCCTTGCGCAGCCGATCAATGACATCCTGCCAAGCGTACGTGGGCGACTTCTCTGACATGGCGTACTTCCTACCGGGCGCTGGCGTCGTCTGCGCACCGCGTTCCGACGCGGCCATCCATGCGCTCCCAAAGACAAAATTACTTCTAGCGCATCACGCACTGACCGACGGGGCCGGCCATACTCCCGAGCCAGCGTGACCTGTCGATCTTGCAGCAGAAGCCACAGGCCGGTGTCAGCACCAGCCAGCGGGTTCATCGCACGGAGAGCGGTATCGCAGACGGTGGGCGGTGGCGATCTGCTCGCTCTCCCGCTCCCCAGAATGCCGCCTACTGTCGAAGTTCCGTCGGTACGTCCCTGCGTCCGTGGATCACCCGAACGATCTTCAGGACACTGCCGTCGAGCACGTAGAAGATGTGATGCTTCTCAACGACCAAGCGGCGCACCGACGGCAAGCCCAAGTCCTCGCACGTCCGCCCGATCAGCGGCGTCCGCGCCAGCGTCTTTATGGCTTGAATGAGCCGCTCGATCAGACGCTGTGCCGCCAGCGGGTTCCGCTCAGCGATGTAGGCGTCGATTGCGAAGAGGTCGGCCCGCGCCTTCGGCGCAAGGACCAGCCGCTTCATGGCCTCGTCTGACGACGACTGCGCAGTTCATCACGCAGCTTGTCCCACGCTGCGTCATCCATCTCAATGCCCTCGCCGCGCTCAAGCTCTGCTAAGCCCTCGTCGAGCATGCGACGGAGTTCGACCTTGGGGAGGCCGGTCTCGGCGTCGATGTCGTTGGGGACTTGGATGGCTTGGGCGAGAGACATATAGAAACGCTAGCCTAGTGACGCGGAGTTCTCAACGTCAGTTTCAGTCGTCAAAGGGAGAAAGACCCCGAAAGTCGTCCCCCCGGTTGCCTGGGGGGACAAACTCGTCACCTCGACCACCCCATAAGAGTGTGGAGCGTCAGGGAGTTGCCTCGTGGCACCGTCAAATTGCGACGGGTTACCCATGGAGCAGCGAACAATGAGACGCCAGCATTACTTCCCCCTGAACGGGAAGGACGTTGTATCCCATGACGACCCTCGTAGCCTGGGCAGGTATCGATCAGAGAAGCCCTGCCTCCTTGTATCTTGCGTCAGACAGTAGGATCTCGTGGGGTGGACCACATACTACTTGGGATCGGGGACGAAAACTGTTTGCTGCCACAAAGCAGCCTCACCTACTAGGTCAGCGTCCCCTAAATTCGTGACCCCATCCCTATGCCTATCCAGCCTCGTCTGCGTCGTTGCTCCTCGGTCACATGCCGACGGGCATGCTCCCTCGTCGCGCCTAGCAGCCGCGGCCGTCTAGGCAGGGGCCCTGAGGTCACGAATTTAGGGGACGCTGACCAAGGGTACTGTGGAGATGCATTTTTTCCCACCCAGATATTAAGTCAGGTTATCGACATGATTGATGCACAGCTTCTGTGCCCCGAAGGCCATAGCTCGGCTGACTGCATCGCATCTATTGTGCGAACAATAAGCGAATCACTCAAGAACTATGGTGCAAACCCAAAGCCAAATTTCTCAATAATTCATGCTATGCGAATTGGCATCAAAATGCAAAGCCGCTTCGAGGTTCATAAAGTGGATTTCTCTCACGGGAATCGCGGAAACCCGCATTTCATCAAGATCCCACAGGATTCAGGTGTACTGGCCTCAATAGTCAGTGGGCAGACAGCTTTTGATGCCTCAATGTCCAAATGGCGGCGCAGTGATGTCCAGGCAACGAGTCGCGCAGTATTCTCGGCATTTTGCGACGCGCTGCGAGATGGAATCGATCCTTTGAGTGGTCCACCTCCCCAGCTAGTTGGGCTCTATCGAATTGGTGGCGGTAGAGCATTTGGAGTAGTGTGGAATAGGCATCGATACTTCTATGGAACTGAGGTTGCAGGGGACATGTCATCTAGAAACATAAAATGGCATAATGATCTTTTTGAACTCTGCGATCCTGCCACCCTTGAACGCGAAACGGGAAGCCAGCCACAGCCGCGGCCGTGGCCGCCGAAGTTAGAACCCAAAACGAGCTGACAGTGGTCGGAGACAGGAACACAGATACCCGAGCGTAACTGAACGCACGAGAATTTTTCGTCAAGCTCTCGCGGTCGCTGGTTTCTAATTTGCCATTTCTCGTCGCCACAGAGAAAACTCTGGACACGGACTTCAACGGCGATGGCCTGATTGACTTCGCCAACAGCAACTATTTTGCTGGCACTGCCCAAGTGCGACTTGCCACCTGCAACTAGCTTTGTCGAAGGCGCTCGAATCGAAGGCTGGGGCCGTGCGCCGCTTTGTCTTCACACAGCTAGGGTGAATTGGGAACAGAGCGCGGGATCGTTGTCTGCGTCGGAGCATCTGCGCGGACAAGCGGCGAATCGGCTGGCGGCGGAGCGCCTGGCAGCAGGCGATCGATGCGGTCGACCATGCCCTGGCACTTGTGCTGTTCAAACGTCCGACGCGCAGCCTGCAAGTGGAGCGCGGCGCCTTCGGGGACAAAGGGGGCACCTTCCGAAGTCTGCGCGAGCAGACCCAGCCAATACTGCGCGGCAGCACGTTCGCAGGGCAGGCCCAGCTGATGCGCGGATGTGATGCAGTGACGCAGCCCGCGGGCAGCACGCTGCGGTCGGCCCGCGCGCCAGTCATGCCGCGCGTGAAACAACAGATCATCCGGCACGGCTTGCGGGAACCTGCGCGCCAGGCTGTGCAGGCGGGCCAACGCGGCGTCGATTTCCACACTCCACCGCGCGATCTGTGGTGCTGCCAGGTACACATCCAGGATGCAAACCAGGCAGTGGCGCAGCTGAACCAGATGCCAGCGCACACCAAGGACAGACTGCAGGGCTTGTGTGGCCAGATCCGTTGCGCGGTCAAGCTGATCCAGGTTGCGCAGCGCACTCGCTCGAAGGGACAGCGTGATCGACTGCGGAATGGGCCCCAGGTCTTCCGGCAGATAGGCGCAGGCCTGCTCCAGAAGCTGCGCAGCGTCCGCATACTGACCGACGTTGATCAGGGCGGCCCCTTGCCCCACCATCGCCAAGTTTAGATAGCGCGCGTTCTGGGCGCGTCGGGCAAGTGGCTCCATCTCGCGACTGACCGCGAGCATCAGAGCGAAGTCGGGCAGGCCTGCCGCCGCGATCTGCAGCTGCAGCAGGCTGTGCAGAAGCGCCAGGTCATCTTTGAATTCGCGAGCCAGGTCGACGGCGCGCCGCGCATGCTCTGCAGCGCGAGCGGGCTTGCCATCGTTGATCTCGACCAGCGCCCATACGCGCAAGAAGTCGATCTCGGCGTGCGTGCCGGCAAGCACGCTGGCATCGCGGGCCGCGGCGTGTTCGATATAGCGCAGACACAGTCGGTGCAGCGGCGTGTGCGACAGGATAAAAAACAGCGCGGTGCGGTGATAGTTGCGGCGCGGCGTTAACCCCAAGCGGTCTTCCAGGCTGATGCCAGACAGCGTACACAGCAGCGCCAGCGCGGGCTGATCGGTCCAGACAAAAACCTCTTCGACCCCGAGTCCAGCCAGAAGCTCGGCAGCAACTTCACGATCATCAGAATCTGTGATCAACGTGGTCGATGTCAGACCCAAACGCTGCCCGAAGTGGTGCCCGATCCGTCGAGAAATTAGCTCTGCGGTCAAGGCAGCGGCGCGTGACCACAGGTGCAGCGGCTGGCTGGGCAGCGGCGTGCCTGCCACTTCGCAGAGCTGCCGGAGCGCTGCTTCTGCTTCGCGCAGCCGGCCCAAGCCAAAGCGCGCTTCTGTCAGTCCCCGCCACATGCGTACCTGTGTAAGCCTCGGCATCTGGGTCTGAGCGTGTAGATGCTGCGCGTGCTCAAGCAGGGCGGCGGCCTCTGTTGGCGCACCGCGTCGCAGCGCAGCATCGCCAGCAACGGTGTAGTAGTGGGCAGCCTTCGCAAGCTCGTTGCCCTGTCGATAGTGATAGGCGGTCTGTGCCGCATGCGCCACATCGTGCGCATACAGCGCTTCCATGGCCGCGGCGACTTGACGATGTAGCTGCTGGCGTTGTTCTGGGCGCAGGGATTCCTGCACGCGCTCGCGCAGTCGGTCGTGGCTAAAGCGAAAGTGCTGCATGCACAGCTCGATCAGACCGACATCGGCCAGCGCGCGCAGCTGCGCGTCTGCATTGGGCAGCACGTGTGACAAAAGGGATGAATCCAGATCGCGTCCGGCCACCGCCGCTAGCAACAAAAGCGGCTGCGCCTCCGCAGGGGCTCGCGCCACACGCCGCTCCAGTACCTCGGCGATACCGCCGGCAAACAGCCGCTGCGGCAGACGTGCGCTGCCGATGTCAGCCAGCGAGCCCGTCTCTGCCGCCAGAACCCGCATGACCTCGACGATGAAGTAGGCGTTGCCTTCCGTCTCGGTTACGACCAAGTCAAGCAGCTCGTTGGCGATCTGGGCTCGGCCCAGCATGGACTGGCAAAGGTCGGCGATCTCGGCGCGCTCCAGCCGCGGAAGGTGCAGGCGGTTCAGCTGCGCGACGATGCTTGCAGGCAGGCTGCCTTCGTTTTCGCGATGCGTCACCACGATCAGCTGCGCGCGCTTTCCAACGTCACCAAGCAGGTGAGAGAGCAGGGCGAGGCTTTCGGCATCGGCCCACTGCACATCTTCCAGCAAGAGGAGCGAGCAGCCCGGCAGCCGCGCCCAGATGTCGTGGATGATGTGAAACAGACGCAGGCGAGCCGCCGCTGGGTCAAGCTGAGGTGGGCTGCACACAGGACAGTCCAGAATCTGCGGTAACTCGGGGATCACGGTTGTCAGAACCCCCAGCTCCGTCTGGCTAAGCGATACCTGCAGCGCGATGAGTCGCAGCACATCCAGCCACAGGTGATAAGCATCGCCCGAGACCTTTGCTTGACCGCGCAGCGTCAAGACCCCTTCGCACAGCGCAGCGCAGCGTAGCTCTTCCAGCAGGCGCGACTTGCCGACGCCGCTCTCTCCGCTTAACAGCCAGCCACAGCCAGCCCCCTGCCGTGCAGAGGTCAGCGCAGCGTGAAGCGTCTTCAGCTCGACATGCCGTCCAACAAAACGAGCAGCGATCAGATAGCTGTCGCGCGTCGGCACTGGCTCGCTGTGCGTGGCGATTCCCGCAGCGGCGGCTAGCTGTCGTCGGACGGTCGCGGCATCGCTCGGTCGCTGCTGAGGCTGTTTGCTGAGCAGCGCTTGCAGCAAGCGTCCCACATCAAGCGGCAGTGCAGATACATCTGGCGCCCCCGAGAGCATCTGCCGCAAGAGATCGGCTGGGCCTTGCTCTATTGAAAATGGGGAACGCCCGCAGAACAGCTGGTACGCCAAGACTCCGACGGCGTATAGGTCAGACAACACGCTTGCCGGCTGGCCAACGTAGAGCTCAGGCGCCATGTACAGCGGCGTGCCTGCCGGGACAAAATCGCCGGCGCGTTCCCGATCGAGTGCCAAGCCAAAGTCGACCACCTTGACCAGCGCCCGCCCGTCTGCAGAGACAATCAGAACATTGTTCGATGAAACGTCGCGATGCACGATGCCGCGGCGGTGCAGGTAGGTGAGGGCATCGAGAAGCTGGAGCAGGAGCTCTGCTTTTTCGGGAAAGGATCGGCCCACCGCCCACTGCACGATCGGCTGTGATGAGCGCAGCAATTCCATCGTGTAGAACGGTCGGCCAGACAGATCGAAGCCATAGTCCAGGACGCTGACGATGTGCGGATGGCGCAAGGTGGCTAGCGTCCGAAACTCTGTGGCCAGGACGGCCAGCCGCCGGGACGTCGCCGATGACCAACGAGCAGTGGCGTACTGCGCAAAAAAGGTATCAAGTGCAGGCGGCGTGGTCTGGTTCCGCATCCTGCTGGCCGCCACGATGCTGCGGGCAATGGCACTTGGTTCCGCGACAGAGCTCGATTCCCACGTCGGTGAGGGCCACAGGACCTGCTTCAGTGCAACTTCCGTCCGGTTCAGTCGGTCGTACGCGGAAAAGACGCGCCCCATGCCGCCCTGGCCAAGCTGCGCCAGGATGCGATAGCGGCCTCCGACAGCTTCTGGGCACGGTGCGGTCGATTCATCGGTCGCAGCGAAGCCGCTCAGCGTCAGGTTTTGCGATCGTGGCTGTGCCGACCCAGGTGTGCTGAGCGCTCGCACCAGATTGAGCAGCAGACCGCGGCAGTCGCTGCATGTGTCGACGTGCGCATCGACATAGGACGCCAGCTCTGGCGTGGCAGCGCCGCTTAGCAGATCAGCCAGTTGCGTAGCGGCAAGACAGACCATCAGACACCATCATAGTCGCAGCATCGAGCACTCAGCGGTGCTGTGTGTTGCGGACTTTTCGGCTCGCATTTTGCCGCGAGCGCCGTCTTTAGATCGTGATGAAATGATGGAGAGTTTTCATCCTGTGGACGCACTGCCCCGATCGCTCCTGCGCGTCTTTCTGGAGCATGCAGCGATCTCGCCTCCGACGGACAGCGAGGATCCTGCACTGGAAGCGGCGCTGGCCAGCCTGCTTTCGGTCGGTCGCGCAGCCTGGCCGCAGCTTGTGATCCCAGAGGATGCGTTCGCCCGCTTTCTGGCGCGGCAGCTTCCCGCGGACCTGATTTCGCCCACGGCACTGGCATCGCTGCTGGCGGCCGACCTGTATTTGGTGTGCGCGCTTGGCCTGGGGCTGCCCGCGGCCGTGGATGCATTCGAAGCGGATTACATGTCCGCGGTCGAGCGGGCTCTTCGTCGACTGAAGATTCCTGAGCCCAGCATGCTGGATATCATGCAGGGACTTTATGGGTACTTGTTGGAACGACAGAATGCGTCGGAAACAGTGCACACGCTGCGCCGTGGTTACATCGGTCGCGGCGAGCTGCGCGGCTGGCTGTGCACCTGCGCCGTTCACGAGGCCGGGCGATTGCAGAAGCGCAGCCGTCGCGACATCGAGCTAGACGACGCCTGCGAGACCGTCCTGCCGACGCGGGATCGCACCCCAGAGCTGGCTGCGCTGACCGGCGAGCTGAAGACGCTGTTTGAAGCCTCGTTCCGCGAAGCCGTGGCCGCGCTGTCCAGTCGCGAGCGCAACCTGCTTCGTTACCACTTCCTATCGCAGCTGAGCATTGATCAGATTGGAACGATCTACCGCGTCCATCGCTCGACAGCGGCGCGCTGGGTCGCTGATGCGCGGTCGCGGCTGGTTGCTCTGACACGCAAGCGCTTTCTGGCCGCAGCCCCCATGCATGAAAACAGCTACGCCGAGATTATCGGGCTGGTTCGCAGCCAACTTACGCTGAACCTGGCCGGCCTGCTGAATCAGATCACGGCGTCGCCCCTGTCGCATTCCTAGCCCATCCGATCGCTAGCGGCCTCCGCCGAACTGTGCTGCGGTGGCGATGCGCTGCGCCACGTCGGGAGGCGCGTCCGGCGGCAGCGGCGCATCGGGCCGCGCAACCCGCGGTAGCCAGCGCTGATCAAGCGGTCGCACCAGATCGGCCACATCGATCGCCGCAGCGGTCGTCTGCGTCTTGCTGCCGATGGCGTCGCCGACCCCGACCGCCCAGCCAGCCAGCAGAAGTGCCACGCGCGTAGCCGTCGACGCGCTGTAGGTATTAAGCGTGCAGCGCGGGCCAGCCACTCGGCGGCAGGCGGCGAAGGCCGCGACGGTCCAAAGCTCGGGATTGGCCTTGGGCGAAAAGGGGTCCCTGAAGATGATGTCGGCGCGGGCGGGCTCGGAATCAAGTGCCGCCAACAGATCGCCGTGACGCAGCGACCAGCACGTGCGTGCCGTCGTGTGTTCGCCTTTTGTGATCAGCGCCTGCGCCGCCTGGCCGGCTTCCCCGTCGAGCCCAAAGGCTGATCCATGGGTGAGGGCAAGCTCAAGCGCGCCCAGGCCACATTAACGATCCCTTAACGATCCCTTCGGTCTCGGCGCCAAGGGTAGTATCGCGCCGTCAGAAGAGGATCAAGGGGGGACTTCGACGGGGCGAGGCACACACTCTGCGCGCGGCGGTGACCAGTCAGGGAAATGTTCGTTTTCTGCGCGGTTCTGGCCCGCACGGACCTGCTGACACGGCGGTGGCGAAGCAGCCCATCGGTCACCGGGGAGCAGCCTGAAGTAGCACCAACAGATCCGTGGATCTGAATCGCTGGGACTCTCGCAGGCAGTGCCTCGGCGCGAGCCTGGTGCATCTATCAAGGAGGTGCATCCGCCCATTTACCCGGCAGGCGAACCCATCCTTTCTCGTCGACAAAACCAGTTGAGCCGCGCGACGGAGCGACCGATGCTGTCGTGCAGGTCTCGCTTTCCTGTGCGCATTGTCTGTCAGGCCATCCTGCGCATTGACCTTGTTCCGGCGCAGGTGCGCGAGCTGGAGTCGACGATTCGCCGACGCTGTCAGGAATCCGATGCGTAGCTTGTCGACTTCTGCGTCGATCTCGGCACGCCGAAACGCCGGCCCGAGGCCGACCCCGCGCTCAGCTATTTTCGTGCCGGCAAGGCAGATGCGCTGCTGATCGTCTGCGTGCCAGGCGACGAGCCGCTGCCGCGTGGCGACCTCTTGACCTCGCGAGCGCTGTCGGGATTTCGGGCTGGCTGGCTCGCGGTGCCTCGGCTACGCGAGGTCGGTCTGTTGCCCCCGGCCATCCGCTCACGCAACGTCGCCTGCCAGCGCGCCGCCACCCTGCGCGAGCGTCGCTTCCCGTGCGATGTCATCGCCCGCTGGCTCGATGCCGAAGGCTATGCGGCCCCCAACCCCGACCCCGGCTACTGGACCCGCAGCGACGTGCTGAAGCTCCTGCGTGAAGCGCGCAGCGGGCAGCCGGCAACGCTGCCTGATAAACCCCAGGGCGCACCGGCCGCCTTGCCATCGCTAGAACACGACATCGTCGTCAATGGGGGCCAGGGTTCCTGGCCTTTGTCCGCAGCCACTCCGACGGAGCGCGGACAAAAAACCGCCAACCTCTGACGACCAAGATGTTGCCCGGCTTGAGATCGCGATGGATGAGGTTCTGTCGATGCGCCACCGCGAGCGCCTCCGCCACCTGCTGCACCACCCGCAGCTTGTCCGGCACCGACAGCACCTGCGACAACCCCGACAGCGACGACCCCGCGATGTACTGCATCGCGATATACGGCTGCCCGTCGACTTCTCCGACTTCGTAGATCTTGCAGATATGCGGATGTTCTAGCGCGGCTTGGGCGCGGGCTTCGCGTTCGAAGTGGCGGCGTTCGCGGCTGTTTTGCAGATCGGCGTGGCTGGTGCGCAGGAACTTGATGGCGACGTAGCGGTTGAGCTTGGGGTCGCGGGCTTTGTAGACGGTGCCCATGCCGCCGGCGCCGAGGAAAGAGAGGATCTTGTAGCGCTCCCAGGTCTGAAAGGGCAGGGCCTCGCCAGAGGCGGCGGCGGCGGCGATGCCGGGTGGGCCAGACGGGGCGGTGCGTCCACCAGTGTCGGCGTGCGCGAGAGGCGTGGCATCAGCGCTCGGCAGGCTGGCGCGGTCGGTCGGCCGGGGGGGCTGCGGCCCTGAGCGCGCTGGGACCTGCGCGGTGTCGTCGAGTCCAGGCTCGGGCTCGGTCTTAGGCTCAGGCTCAGACGCAGGCTCAGATGACTGGGCCATCGCCCTGAGTGTATCGCGGGGTCGTCGCTGGTGGGGGCGTGGCTGCGCGTTCCAGAGTCTTCCCTAGGTCAGGTTCGCGGACTGGCTTTGGGGTTTGATGGTACGGGGGCGATGCGGAGGGGGCGGTGCTAGGGGGGTGACGCTCCCGAGGCTGGCTAGCCGGCGGCGGCGCGCTCCTCAATCTGCAGCAGGGTGCGCAGGGTGCGCAGCACGCGGGGCATGAATGAATAGCGACGCACGGTGTGCCCCATCAAGTACAGGCCAATGCGGCTGAGCAGGAGGTCGTGAAGCGCGTGGCGATAGCCTTCACGGAAGCTCCCCGGCGCGATCTTTTGGCCGGTCGCTTCGCTGAGCGTGCGGCGGTGCAGCTCGACATAGCGGTCGATGTCGGCCGGATCGATCGGGCCGTCGAGCGTAAACAGCAGGAACTCGGCGAGATCGATCTGCGGCAGGTGCAGCGTGGCCAGCTCCCAGTCGTAGGCACAGAGGCGGAGATCGCCGGCCCGCAGGCCGAGGTTGCGCGGGTTGAAGTCGTTGTGAATGAGCGTCCGCGGCTGCGACTCGATACGGCTCCACAGGGTCGGTAGATTCGCGAGCAGAGCTTGCACGGTCGCAAGATCGGCATCGCTGATCAGGTCGGGAAACTCGCTGCGGGCGTGCTGCCACAGTGCGCCCCATAGCTCGCTCATTTGCACGCGGCTCTCGGCGGTCGGCACGCTCCCCAGCCAGGGCTGCTGTAGGAGCTCAGCCTCGCGGCCGTACCAGATGCTGTGCACTTCGGCGATGCCGCGAATCACGGCTTCGATGTGCTCGCCCCGCCAGCCGCTGATGTCTTCGGCGGAGTTCATCAGCACCAGATCATCCAGGCGCTCCATGACGATGACGTAGGCCTCGCGCAGATCATTGCGATAGGTGCCGAAGATGCGCGGGGTGTGGCGCACGAAGCGGGGATCGCGGGACGCGTAGATCGCAAGCTCGCGGGTGTGGCAGCCGGCAAAGCCGGTCTTGCTGCGGAACTTGCTGTAGGTCTTGGCCAGCTGGCCGCCGCAGGACTGCGCCACGCTGCTCGCCATCAGCATGACCTCTTCGTCAAGCGGCTTGACCTTGGTGACGACCGACACTGCCCCCGGCTGCCCGCCGTTGCCGCGCACGGCGAGCCGCAGCGGGAAGTGGCCGAGCAGCTTGTTCACCTTGCGGGCGGTGAGCTCGGTGAGGATGCTGGTGCCCATGTGCAGCGGCTCGGGCTGCACCGACTCGACACGCAGACCGGGATCGGCCAGCGACTCGCGCAGGGCGGACTCGAAGAAGGCGGGCGATAGATCGTCGGAGGTCAGCCAGCGGACGGGGCGATTGCGGCCGAGCTTCTCGTGGGCGCTCGCGAACTCGTTACTGGTCACCGCGGCCAAGGTGGAGAGTTCAAGCGCTAGGCAGAAGCCAGCGATGATCTCGGCCAGGCGGCCGACCTTGCCGCTGCCGCTGCAGCCCATCATCTGCAAGAGCGCCTGCTGTCCCGGCAGGTGGGTTCCGCCCCCGACGGTACCAACCACCAGGCAGGGCAGCATCAGGCTAGCCACGAGGTCGCCATTGTCTAGGCTCATGGCCAGCTGACCCACGCTGCACTCGTGCACGCAGGCGATGTCTTGACCGGTCGCAGTGAACAGCGCAGCGATGATGTTGGCGATGTTGAAGTTGAAGCCGACCATCCCGACCTGCGTGCTGACCGTACTGGCCAGCGAGTAGGTGTGCAGCGCTTGCTCGGGCGTGGTCTTAAGCACTTGCTGCATGACGGCGCGATCGATGCGGCACTCAGCGATGACGCGGCTACCGCGGCCGCTGGTGACGGTCTGCAGCGCCACTTTCTTGTCGCCGCTGGCGTTCGATTCGATCTGAAAGTGATCGAAGACAAAGTCTGGGACCCCGCGCAGCTGGGCCAAGATCCACTGGCAGGCCTGCCAGGTGCACGAGGTGGTCATGTTCTGGCCGGCGGCATCGCCCGTCTCGTAGACGAAGGACACGTACACCGCCCGGCCTAAGGTGGTGGGCTCGGCGGCGATTAGGCGAGCGTGCCGCGACACCATCTGCGTCTGAGTCTGCAGATCTTCAAAGTGTTCGATGATCCAGGCGGCAAAGCGCACCGCGCCGTAAAGAGTGCTCAGCTGAAACAGCGGAGCGCGCAGCATGCGCTGTCCGACCGTGCGCGTGGTGACTCCACCCGAGCGGGTGATGGCGGTGGCCCCGCGTGTGGCGGAAGCGACCACCGCCCCTTCGCTGGTGGCAAGCGGCGCGTAGATCAGGCCCTGCGCTTCGTGCCCGGAAAAGAGCAGCGGGCCGGCTAGACCAATGGGGATCTCAACGGCACCGATCAGGTTTTCGACGTTGCCAGTCAAGCGACCGGGATCTAGGCGCGTGCTGGCCAGGGCCTGCAGATCGACCTGCGACTTTTCGGCGGCCCAGTGCAGGCGCTCTAGCCGGGCGGCTTCGGTGTAGATGCCGCGCGCCGGGATCTTTTCGTCTTCACGCAATGGACCACGCATTTGTGTCATCACGAACCTGTCTCCTCGATATGAAAGGCGCTGTAGAGATAGAGGCGATCGCGTCGGTGCAGCGTCTCCGCCTCGTGAGTCAGAGAGCGCAGACCGGCCAGCCGATAGCGGCTCGCGCTGCGCGGAACCAAGAGGTTCCAGTAGGCAAAGCGACCTCGCGGACGGAGCCGCGCGTTCAGCAGAGAGAACAAGCTGCCTGCCTCGTCCTCCGACATGTACTCAAAGAGGTTCGAGAGGTTGGCGCAGCTGAAGCGGCCGGGCTCGGCCTGCGACAAGAGGTGCCCAACATCGTCGAGGACGACGCTGAGCCGGGGCAGCAGCGGACGCAGCGCGAGATACGAATCCGGCGAGAGGTGCGGCAGCGTAGAAGCCGCGATCAGGTCGGCGACGTGGGCGCGTCCGCGCAGCCAGTAGATCATGTAAGGATTGCCCTGAAGCAGCACGCGATCGCAGAAGTCGTGCAGCCAGGCCAGACCCGTGGTTCCCGGATCGACCGTGACGTAGCGATACTGCACAGGGTCGCGCCCATGCTCGGCGACGCGGTCGCGGCCGAAGTAGCCCCGATACAGATCGCAGAAGGCCGGGGTCGCGATATGAGTGCGGAAGAACTCGCCCTGCGCCTGCGGATTGTCGAACGCGAACAGGGCCTGCAGTGTCTCGGGGCGATGAATTTCACAGAGCGCGCGATGAAATCCTTGTAGGTAGCGCTCCAGTCGTCCGCAGTGCAGCAGCCCTTCGTGTAGCTCGGCGGGGTGGGCGTCCCAGAACTGCTGCGCGGGGGCTGGCAGTTCGGCGCGCAGGGTGTGATACAGCGCTAGGCGATCGTCGCCACGATGGCCGTCGGGATCGTCGCCCAGCAGGGTCAGAAAATCAGGATGATCGAGGCGCGCGATCGCGGTCAGCTTGAGCTGCAGATGCGCGATCTGCGCCGGGCTGATATCGACGGCGGTGACGCTTGCTGGACCCGGCGCGAGCAGCGCCAGCACGTTGTCGCCAGCCGAGCCGATCGACAGGACATCGTCGCTATGACCGATGGAAAGCGCTGCTTCCAGCAGGCGGTGGTCTTCCCACACCTGGGCGTAGCGCAAGATCTGCAAGTCGACGCGCTGGACGAATTCGCTGCTCATGCCGGCCTCCGCGATCCCGGCTGTCCACCGCCGTGGCGAGCGCTGTCGGCTGCAAGCTGTTCGCGCAGGGCAGGGCGATCGATCTTGCTGTTGTGCCGCGCATCGGTCGGGATGGCGGCGATGCGTCGCGCCGGCAGTCGGTCCAGCGAGTGCTCAGCCAGCAGGCGCCCCGTTGCGGCTCGCACGGTCTCAGCCGCGCTGTCAGCACAGCAGTACACCAGCTCGCCTTCGGGCGCAGAGCCGTGCGCGATGAGGGCCGCGCTCGAAAGCTCAGGCACGGCGTCAAGGAGCGCTGCTTCCAGCACAAAGGGCAGCAACACCTGGCCGTGATGGTTGACGCGATCGGGGACGCGGCCGGTTAACCACAGCCGACCGGTCTTGTCGCGGCGCGCGAGATCGTGGGTGCGGTGCCAGACGCTGCCATCGCCGGCTGGGATCTTGAAGCGACGATTGGCTTCATCATCGCCGATGTACAGGCGATTGACGTGCGGGCCGCGCACCACCACCTCGCCACTTGCCGGCGGGGCCACGCGATAGGGAATAAGACCGGCCGGTCCTAGGGTGGGGGCCAGCTCAGGCAGATCGACAAGCTCGATCTCGGCAGGAGGCGTGGTGTGGCCGACCAGGAAGCCTTCGCCCGGGGTGGCGACAAGCTCTTGCAGCGACACGGCGGCCATCGGTTCTGCTTCGGTCGAGCCGTACACGGCATCGGCCCCTGCACCCGGGAAGGCGGCCAGGATTTGTTTGCCCAGGCGCCGCGAGACCGGCGCGCCTCCGACGTACACGCGCCGCACGCTGGGCACAGGCACACCGCTGGTTAGTAAGTGATCGCACAGCCTCTGCATATAGGCGGGTGCACCACTTACGCTTTGCACGCCGTAGTGCTCAATGGCTGCGGTCACGCGCGCCGGATCGGCCTGTCCGGGGTGACGCAGATCGATCGGCGGGACCACTGAAGAGATGCCGCAGGACAAGTTGTGCAGCACCACGGCGGGAAAGCAGGGCATGTCGATCTCGCCCTCGCGACCGGGGGCATGGGCCTGCAGCGCATCGTGCTGCGCGAGCAGGATCGCGTGCGTGCGATCGGCGCCCTTGGGGCGTCCCGTGCTGCCCGAGGTAAACGAGATCAGCGCTGACTGATCGGGGGACTTCGGCGCCACGATGGTCGGCGGCTGGTCGGTCTTGACCCGCAGCTGATCGAGACTCTGCGCCCCCCAGGTCGGCGCATCACTGACGAAGCGTCGCAGCTTCCACAGCGGGGGCATGATCGGCCACAGCCGCAACAGCGGTCGCACGCTGACGATGGCCTGGGCCTGCGCCGCGGCCAGCACGCGCAGGAAGCGTCGTCGATCGAGGCGACCATCCAGAAACACCAGCACCTGACCGCAGCCCCACAGCGCCAGCGCCAGCGCGTAGAAGTCGATGCTGACTGGCGACAGCATCACCACGCGATCGCCGGGTCGCAGGCCGGCGCGATCGATGCCGCGCTGAAACTCAGCGATGCGCTGGCGCAGCTCCCCAAAGCTGATCTGCGGACCTTGCAGCGCGCCGCTTGCGGAGGGCAGGGCGATCGCGAGCTGAGCCGGTGGGGCACTGCTGCCACTTAAGGTGATCGATGCACAGTTGCTTGCACTCATCACCGTCTCTGACCCGCAGACCCCGGCCTTGGGCAGAAGAAAGTGCAGGCCGGATCGCGGGATCAGAAAGGTGGCGCGGCGCTTGCCCGAAATGCGCGGCCAGGGTTCCAAGCCTTGCAACCTGGACTGCGGAAGGATGCAGCTGATGTCAGTTACCCCATCTGATGCGCTAGCCGTACGGCTCCTCGCTTGGGCGAACGAGCGCTTTCCCCCCATCGCCAATGCGGTGTTGTGCGCGTTCCTTTATGGCGCCGCGGTGATCTGTGGTCGCGCTGAGTCGAGCCCCGGCCCGATCGCGTTTTCGCCGCGCGATGGACTGGGCTTCCTGGCGGTGTACGCCGCGCTGCTGATGTTGCGCGTGTACGACGAGCACAAGGACTACGCGATCGATCTAAAGAATCATCCCGGGCGTGTGCTGCAGCGCGGTCTGATCACGCTGGGTCACTTAAAGGTGCTGGGCGGGATCGCGATCGCGATGCAGCTTGGCGTCTCGCTGTTCTTCGATGTGGGCAACCCAGCGATGCCGGGGGCGGTCACGCAGCGCTGGCTCTTGGTCTTTGTGTGGAGCGCGCTCATGGCCAAAGAGTTCTTCATTGGCGAGTGGCTGACGCGGCACCTCTTGCTCTACGCCATCTCGCACATGGTGGTCCTGCCGATGGCTGTGCTGTGGGTCGTGCAGCAAGGGGCAGGGCAGGCGGCGCTGACGACGAATGCTTATCTCCTTGCGCTGGTGGCGCTGCTCGGCGGCTTTGCCTTCGAGATCGGCCGCAAGACGCGGGCCCCGGCTGATGAGCGCCCGACCGTGGACTCCTACACCAAGGTGCTGGGCCTGCACGGGGCGGTGGCGACGCTGATCCTGCTCTCGGTTGCGCTGGGGGGTGCACTGGTGCTGCTGCTCCTGCGCAGCGCGACGGGAATCGGCCTCATCATCGGGCTTGGGCTGGCTGGCTTGGCGGCGCTTCTGCCCTGCGCACCACTTCTGAGTTTTCTGCGCCAGCCGAGCAGTCGGGGCAGCAAAGGCATCGAGGCCGCGATCGCACTGCAGACGCTTCTTGTCTACGGCGCAGTCGCTGCGACTTGGCTTGTGCAGCGAGGTGGAACATGGCGGTAACCAGTCTGATCCTGCATCCCGCAGAGGGGACTAACGAGGCCGAAGCGTTCGCCGGTGGCAAGGCGGCTGGACTCCTTCGTCTGCACGCCGCCGGAGCCGTGGTGCCGGCCTGGTTTGCCGTTCGCACCGAGGCGTTCTTGGCGCATCTTACGCGGGCTGGGTTGGCCGATCAGAAGACTGATCCGGGGACTGATCTGGGGACCGATCTTTCTGGGCTGATGTCGGGCGCGCTCGACGGCCTAGACCTGGCGGAGCTAGAGCGACGCACCGCCCGGCTGCGCCAAAAGATCACCGAGACCCCGCTGGATGCCGCGCTGAGCGAAGAGCTGCGCGCCATCCTGCCGCGGCTCGGCCCGGGACCGTACGCCGTGCGTAGCTCGATGGTCGGAGAGGACTCAGGAAGTCACTCGTTCGCCGGTCAGCTCGACACCTATCTGTTTCAGAGCGAGCAGGATGTACCGCAGGCGCTTTTGCGCTGCTGGGCCTCGGCGTTTACGGCGCGGGCGGTGTCCTATCGGGCGCGCTCAGGTCTTGCGACCAGCCTGCCGCGGATGGGCGTGGTGGTGCAGCGGATGATCCGCGGTCAGACCTCGGGCGTGATGTTCACGCGCAATCCGCTTAACGGTCGCGCCGATCAGATCTTGATCAGCGCGTGCTGGGGCAGTGGCGAAGGTGTGGTCAGCGGGCAGTGCAGCTGTGATGAATTCGTGGGTGATCCCACAGGCCGCGAGCTCTCGGCCAAGGTCGTCGATAAAGAGACGCAGATCGTGCACAAGCGAGATGGCGGGCCGGGCACCGAAGAAGTCGCCGTGCCCGATGCGCAGCGGCAGCAGCGCTGTCTTAGTCGCGAGCAGGTCGAGGAGCTGTTGCGCGAAGGGCACCGCCTGGCGGGAGCGCTGGGCCAGCCGCTCGATATCGAGTGGAGCTTCGCCGAAGATGGCCTGCACCTTTTGCAGGCCCGGCCGATCACTGCTTCGGCGCCGGCCACGCAGCCGAGCACCCCAGAGACCGGCGCAGCTTCCTTGGCAGCGCCCTCGGGGATCGATCCGATGACGGTGCCGGGCGATCCCGACGGCGCCCTGATCGTCTGGGACAACAGCAACATCCAAGAGAGCTACTGCGGCGTCACCACCCCGCTGACTTTTTCCTATGCGCGGCAGGGCTATGCCAGCGCCTACGAGCAGCTGATGCGCATCGCTCGCCTACCCGAGTCGGTGATCGTCGCGCAGCGGCCGGTCTTGCAGAACCTGCTCGGCCTGCTGGGCGGGCGCGTCTACTACAACATCAACAACTGGTATCGCATGCTCCTGCACCTGCCGGCCTTTCGCCGCAACAAGCAGGACATGGAGAAGATGATGGGGCTCGACAGCCCCGTGGACTTCGTCAGCGACGAGTCAGCCAGCCTGGGTCAGCGCCTGGCTCGCCTGCCCTGGCTGATCTCGATCCTGGTGCGGATGGCGCTGCGCTTCGCAAACATCGAGCGCGAGGTCACCGAATTTATCGCGCAGTTCGACATCGCCTATCGCCGCATCGATCGGCGCCGCTTTGCGACCGCGACTTTTTCCGAGCTGATGGCGATGATTGCCCAGGTGCGCAGCGAGATCTCGGCGCACTGGCACACGCCGCTCGTCAACGACCTGTACGTGATGATGGCCAGCGGTCGGCTGCGTCGCCTGGTCGAAGGGGCGGTTGGGGGCGAGCGGGCCCCGGCGCTCATCGCGAACCTCATGGGCGGGGAGGAAGGCATCGAGTCAACCGAGCCCACGCGCTTGGTGCTCAAGATGAGCGCGATGGCTCGCGGCACGCCGGGTCTGGTCGAGCGGCTGCGGGCCAACTCGGTCGACCTGCCCGGGCTGCGCCGCGACTTCCCCGACTTTGCCGCCGCCATCGATCGCTACATCGATCGCTACGGCGACCGCTGCATGGGCGAGCTGAAGCTAGAGACCGTCTCGCTGCGCGAGGATCCCAGCTTCCTGTTTCGGCTACTGCGCGGCTATCTCGATCGACCGGATCTCAACGCCGAGGCGATCGCCGAGAAGGAAAAGCGGCTACGCGCCGAGGCTGAGACCGAGCTGCGGCAGGCGGTGGGCTTCCTGCGCTTTGGTCGCGCCATGCGGACGGTGCGCGCTGCCCGCGCCGCGGTGAAGTATCGCGAGAACCTGCGCCTGCTGCGCACGCTGGTCTTTGGGCTGGTGCGCGATCTGTATCGCGCGATTGGCGAGCGTCTGACCACCGCCGGCCGGCTCGCCACGGCACGCGATGTCTTCTATCTCACCGTTGAAGAGATCGAGAGCTACCACGCCGGCACGGCGGTCTCGGCGGATCTCGCTGGGCTGGCCCGCACTCGCAAGGCCGAATATGCGGCGTTTCAAGAGCTAGACCTACCTCACCGCATCGAGACGCGCGGGCCCGTCTACCACGGAAACCGGCTCGGCCAGCCGGTCGCACCGTCAGTACCCAAGCCCGGCCAGCACACCCTGCGGGGCACCGGCTGCTATCCCGGCGTCGTCGAGGCACCGGCCCGCATCATCCTAAATCCCACCGATGACCTCGCGCTGTCGGGGCGAATCCTTGTGACCTTGCGAACCGACCCCGGCTGGGCACCGCTGTTTCCCCTGGCCCGCGGTATCCTAGTTGAGCGTGGCAGCACGCTCTCGCACTCCGCCATCTTGGCGCGCGAGCTAGGGATTCCGGCGGTGGTCGGTGTGCCTGGACTGCTGGCCACAGTCCGCGATGGGGATCGCCTACGCCTCGACGGCGCAACCGGCACGGTAGAGAAGTTGGAGGAGCTATGAGCATCCTCATTACCAATTAGGACACTCCCAGCTGCGCCCACATCGGAAGACGGAGGGCGAGGTCATGAGGTCCACTCGGCGCTCCTACCCCGTCGCTTGGCCGGACATTACGTTCGGCAACGTGATCCGGCGCGACGCGCTCTTTGGCGGGCGCGGGTGGGAACTCATCGTCAGCCTGCGCGATCGAGTCGCGGACCTTCCCGCCGATCTGGAGTCGCTGATCATGCGCTGCCTCGCCAAGGCACCCGGCGCCCGCGTTCAAGATGTCGAGGAGCTCGCCGCCGCGCTCCTCGCCACCACCTGCAGCGGACAGTGGAGCAGCACCCAAGCCAAGGCCTGGTGGCAGGCCCATGCCCAGCCTGCCGACGCGCCGGACAGCGACCTCGGAAATCCTGGCTGACCTTGTGTCCTGCGGAACGTCTTGCGGACCGTTGCGTCCCCTCCACCATCCGCATCCCTTCACCACACCTGCTTCCCCATCGCGCGGCCACCTGCCACGTTCCCTGCGCCAGCGCCACTCCCTTACTTCACCCCGCTCCAAATTAAGCAGGCTGCGTCTGCGACATCGCTTTCTGGGAAGCCATCGAATCAAGGAAATCTTTTTTCCCGTCGAGACTGCTTAATCGGCGGGGCGTAAGATCGCATTTTTTGGGGTGGGGGCTGGTACTTGGAAGTCCGGTTCGTGGTGCCTTGATGGTGGCGATGTGAGTGCGATGCACGGCATGCCCAGATGATCGCGCCGACATCGCGCCGACATCGCTCCACATCGGTCACCGCGCGTGGACCGCATCTTTGCCGGTGTACTTTCAGTAATAACCGCTCCGCCTGTGTCGATGGGTGCGAGCGCACTATTGCGCAAAGCAGAGTGATACGCCTTTCCGTCCGGTTGCGGCCCCACTCGAAGAGAAGCGGCCGCGCACGCAGCGCAGCTGGCGCGTGCCGGAGAACCAATCGAGTCGAGCAACTCCAAGGGGAAGAAGAGCGGACACGATTTCTATCTGAAGGAGAGCAGAGTCCGTGCCGTCAGTGAGGCTTTGCTCGCCATCAAGCTCGATTTGGCAGTTCGGTGGCTAGTTGATTTGCTGGGCCAAGACACCTACGGTGCGCTTTCAACATGCTGCGCATCGTCCTGGCCACGCTGAACGCCCGGTACAGTCACACCAGTTTTGGGCTGCGGTACTTGCTGGCAAACCTAGGTCCATACAGGCCGCTGGCGACGCTGCGCGAGTTTACAATTGAGCAGCAGACGTTGGCTATTGTCGAGCAGCTGCTGGCAGAAGAGCAGCCTCTGACGCCGACCCTGATTGGATTTGGCGTCTACATCTGGAACATCGTCGAGACCACCCAAGTGGTCGCTCTCTTGCGCACACTCCGCCCTGAGCTGCGCATTGTCATCGGCGGTCCAGAGGTCTCCTTCGAGTATGAGGACACCGAGATCTTCCGCCTCTGCGACCACCTGGTCATCGGCGAGGGCGACGTCGCATTTCGCGAGCTGGTGGCGGATCTTTCCGCCGGCAAGCCACGGGAAAAAGTCGTGCGCGCCGCGCCTCCCGATATCACGGCGCTGCGTCTTCCCTACGACGAATACAGCGACACCGATCTGCGCGAGCGCATGCTCTACGTCGAGGCATCGCGCGGCTGCCCATTTCAGTGCGAATTTTGTCTCTCTTCGCTCGATGAGCGCGTCCGCGCCGTTCCGCTTGAACGCTTCTTAGCGGCCTTAAAGCAGCTACTCGATCGCGGTGCGCGCGGCTTCAAGTTTGTCGATCGCACCTTCAATCTGAATATTCGCACCTCGGTCGCAATTCTGGAGTTCTGCCTGGCCAACTACCGCCCTGATTTCGAGCTTCACTTCGAGATGATTCCCGACCGCCTTCCCGTCGAGCTGCGAGCACTTTTGGGGCAGTTTCCCAGCGGTGCAGTGCAGCTCGAGATCGGAATCCAGAGCTTTGACAAAGCGGTGCTCAAGCACATCTCACGATCGCAGAATTTCGAGCGGCTGGAGCATAACCTCCGCTTTCTGCGCGACGAGACCGGCGTGCATGTCCACAGTGATCTCATCTTTGGTCTGCCCGGCGAGACCGTCGAGTCGTTTGCCACTGGCTTCGATCAGCTGATCGCGATGAAGCCCGGCGAGATCCAGATCGGATTCCTCAAGCGTCTGCGCGGCACCCCGATCATCCGCCACACAGAGTCGTTCGGGCTTCGCTTCAGCCCCTTGCCCCCGTATGAAATTCTGCAGACGGATCGGGTGTCGTTCGTCGAGCTTCAGCACATGAAGCGCTTCGCGCGCTACTTTGACATCTACTACAACAGCGGCAATTTCGTACTCACCATGGAAGCGCTGTTTGCGACTGACGCGACTCCTTTTTCTTCCTTCTATCGCTTCGCGCAGTGGCTTTATGAGACCACGCACCAAACCCACGACTTCGCGCTGCCGCGCCGCTATGAGCTGCTCTTTACCTATCTGACCGCGCAGTGTTCACTCGATCCTAAAGAGCTCGGCCCCGCTTTGCTTTGCGACTACGACCGCCATCAGGTGCGGCGTCAGCGGCTTGAGTTCCTGAAACCCTACGTCGCCTCAGTGGCGCCCCCATTAAGGCGCGACAGCAATGCCACACAAACTGCGCATGGCGGCAAGCGCCGCGGCCAGCCCCCAAGAACCTCCCCAGCTCCCCTGACGCTCGATGCGCCGCCGGACAGCCCGATGACCAAGCGCAGGCTCCCGGTCGTGGCCTGAAACCTGCGCGTTTTGCCTTGGTCGTTCAAGGGTGCTACCCGAATAACCCTTGTCTGCTTTTATGTCGATGAGTTTGATCGCATTGAGCTTGCAATAGACACTTAATTTATCGCGTTGAGCGTCCAAGCTCACCCCATCGGTAGCCTGCTCCTGTGTGCTGACACGAACGTATCCGATGGCTGTTCTGTGATCATTCGTCTGCTGATGTGTGCGCATGCCGCGCGCAATATCGAGATTTGGCCATCCTAAAGAGCGAAGGCCGGGACGGCTTGCCGTCTGGTTTTTTGGAGCTGCCGGGGCGGGTCTATGCCGAGGATCCGAGCTGGATTCCGGAGGACTCGGCGGCCTTGGCGGCGGCGTTTAGCGGCGACAATGCCTACTTTGTGCGCAGCCGGGCGCGCTGCTTCTGCATCCCGGGCAAGGCGCGCGTGGTGGCCTTCTTCGACCCCGAGCTAGTGATTGATGGTCAGCCTGCGGCCTACCTGGGCTACTACGAGAGCACCGGGGATGCCGACGCCCACGGCGAGCTTCTGCTGCAAGCCGAGCGCTGGCTGCACGACCTGGGGGCGCAGGTGGTGTATGGCCCGGTGCAGTTCAACACGGCGCACAGCTATCGCTTTCGCCTTTCATCAAGCGCGGGCTTCGCGCCGTTTCTCGGCGAGCCGTACAACCCCGAGTCCTATCCGCGGCAGTGGGAGGAGCTGGGCTACACGCTGAGCCGGCGCTTTTCGAGTCAGATCATTCCGCTGCCGCAGCTTCATCAGGCGCTCTCGATCTTTGCTCCGCTGCGCGAGTCGCTGCTCGCTGAGGGCTATCGCTTCGAGATCCCCACCGTCGAGCTGTGGGTAAAGAGCCTGCCCAGCCTGCACGAGATGATCGACTCGATCTTCGCGCAAAACTTTGCCTACAGCCGCAGCAGCTATGCCTCGTTCGCGGCCCTGCTGCAGCCGGCCATCGAGCACAAGATCTGTCAGAAGAGCAGCGTGCTGGTGTTCGCGCCCGACGGGACGCTTGCGGCACTGGGGCTGTCTTATCCGCACTATGGGCCGCTTGTGGTGCAGGGGCGGGGGCGGGCCCGCATCGACTCGCGTGAGATCGACTACCGCACGCACGCGCCGCTTCTGGCGACACAGTCGCCGCGTGGCTGCATCGGAAAGACGCTGGGCGTGCATCCTGCGCACCGCAAAAAAGGAATCAAGGAAGTGCTGCTCCTGACCGGCTTTGAGCGCAGCTTGGACACCTACGATGTCTGGTGCGCAGCGACGATGCGCGAGGACAACTCCAGCCGCCGGGTGTTCGCGGCGGTGGCGACGTCTGAGCACTGGTATGGACTGTTCAGCAAGCCTCTCTAGTTACGTCTGGGGGACACGATGATGTTTAGTCGCAGGTACGTTCTAGCCATCGGGCTCTTGCTGTGTGGCAGCCCGCTTGTGCATGGCGCTGAGCCGGCGAGTCCGACGGGCTCGGTGTCTGCGGCTCCGGCCGCCGCCGAGATCATCCGCAAGATGCTCGACACCGACACCTGGGGTCTGGGCGAAGCCGAGGTCAGTGCTCGCGCCATCATCAAAGATGATCGCGGTGGTCAGCGTGAGCTGGCGTTTTCAGCCCGTTCGCGTCGGCATGCACCGCCGCTGACCAAGAGCCTGGTGCGCTTTCGGGCCCCGGCCGATCTGGCGGGCGTCGGCTTTCTGCAGATCCAAAAAGCGGAAGACGATGATGACCGTTACCTGTTCCTGCCCGAGCTAGGCAAGGCGCGCCGCATCGCCGGCAACACCCGCGGCAGCGCGTTTATGGGCACTGACTTCACCTACGCCGATCTCGATCGCCGCGATCTGCG
Organism: uncultured Myxococcales bacterium; assembly: GCA_937952145.1. GTDB lineage: Bacteria > Myxococcota_A > Polyangia > Palsa-1104 > JAEUJZ01 > JAEUJZ01. The sequence goes on along the minus strand of CALFYE010000333.1, from coordinate 33,621 downwards.
CGAAGGGACGGCCGTGCTCAAAGGCCAAGAGGAGGTGGGCAAGTTCCCCTGCTTCCGCTTGGAGGTGACGCCCAAGCGCGCCGACTCACCGTATGCGCGGCTTGAGATCTGGGTGCGCAGCGACAACTTCGTGCCGCTAAAAACGCTGATGTACAATCGGGCCGGCGTCCTTCTGAAGACGCTGGTGACGCTGGAGCTACGGCGCATCGAAGGTCGCTGGTTTCTGACGCGATCGCGCATGACCGATCACGCGGCCGGGCGCACCACCGAGCTTCTGCTCGACAACATCACCCCCAAGAGCGACATCCCCGACGAGGAATTCACCGTCAGGAATCTTGAGAAGAACTGATGGGCTGGGGGGCCGTTAGTCGCTGGGCAGTCTGCTTACTGCTCTGCCTGCACGGGGCCGATGCCGCGGGCCGCACGCCGCGCGAGCGAGCGTCGCGTCGCACCCGTACGTCCGGCACAGCGACCCCGGCGACCCCGGCGACCCCAGACCCCGCGGCGCCTCAGCCTACGCCGCCCGCTCGCGAAGCCGAAGCCGCCCCGGTGGAGCCACCTGAGCCACCGCCTGCGCCCCTGGAAGAGCCCGAGCCGCCGCCCGCCCCGCTGCTCTCTGATCCTGCGGTGGGCAAGTCCCCAAGCGATGAGATCGTCGAGGTCATCGAGGACGCCGGACCCGCGTCCCCGCGTCGCGTGGAGCCGGCCGCTGCCCCGCCCGTCGACAGCTTTCAGCTCACCGGCTGGACCCGCTCGCGCTTCTCGCTGGGCCTGCAGAGCACGGGCGCCGAGGCCAGCGATCCCTACGCTGTACCGCACGATCGACTGCTGGGTCAGGCACAGCTACACCTGCGGGCTCGCTATGCCCGTGGTCGCTGGTTTGAAGCGGTGTTATCGGGGCTGCTCTCCGCTGGACTGTTTGAGCAGGATGCGCGTCCGCCCGATTCATTCAATCTGGGAAATGGCGATGTCCGCACCGCTTTTGAGCCCACGCTGCGCGAGGCCTACGTCAGCTTCTTTGTGCGGCGCTTCGATCTGCGGATCGGCCAGCAGCGCATCGCCTGGGGACGCGGCGAGTTGTTTGCTCCCAACGATGTGATCAATCCGCTCGACCTGCGCGACCAGGGGCTGACCGAGACCGAAGTGCTGCGCCTGCCGACCGTTGCGCTGCGGGGCGATCTGTCGCTCGGGCCGGCGGTGATCTCGGCGGTGGTCGCGCCGTATTTTCAGCCGAACCGCATCGACAGCTATGGCGGCAACTGGGCGCTGATTCAGCCCGGGGCGCCGGCCGTGTATCGCGCGCTGGCCCACTCGCTCGCTAGCTCGCTGGCCATCGACCCGACGCTGTATCCGTCGCTGCAGCCGCTCTTGCAGCAGACCGCGCTGCCCCCAGCTGATCTATCGGGCACAGCCGTCGGGCTGCGGCTACAGCTTGCGCTGCATCGCATCGATCTCGACTTCTTCTATCACTACGGCTACGACGCGAACCCGCGCCTGCAGATCGATCCTGCGCTGTCGCAGACGCTGTCGCAGATTGATCCCACGACGGCCGATGCCAGCACGCTATCTTCGACGCTGCTGTCGGGGGTTACGGCGGGCAGCGTGTCGTCCACGTATGTCCGGCGCCATCACGCCGGCCTGGCGGCAGTGACGACGGCCGGTCCCTTGGTTCTGCGCGGTGATCTGGCGTTTGACTCGCAGCGCGTGTTCACCGGTAGCGATCTGCAGGGCCTCGTCCTCCCGTCGCTGGAAGGCGTCCTGGGCGCCGAGTATCAGCACGGTGACTTCGGGCGCGCCGTGATCCTAGAGCTTCACTATCAGCACATCTTCGATCTGCCCGCCGACGATGCGCTGCTGTTTCAGCGCCGCGACAACGTGTCGCTGGGCGGCCTTCTGCGCTGGTCGTTCTTGCGCGATCGCTTGCGCTTTGAGCTGCGCGGCGCCGTCGGAATTACGCCGTTTAGCTACACCCTGCGGCCGCAGGTGGCGTTCGCGCAGCGCGGCTTTGAAGTTCGCCTCGGCGTCTTCATCCCCGGTGGGGAAGACGCCAGCTTTGGTCGCTACTTCGACCGCAACCTGGCGGCCTACACCGTCTTCCGCTTCTCGTTCTGAGGACACTCCCATGAGCCATTCGCCTCCTTCTCTCTTCTTTGAGCGCATGCTGAACCGGCGTGGCCTGCTGGCGCTTGCGCTGCTTGCGCTGACCGCAGTGCTGGGCACCTTTGCCAGTCGCGTGCGGCCCGACTTTTCGATCGAGATGGCCTTTCCAACCTTCGATCGCAGCCGCATCGACTACGAGCGCTACAAGCGGGACTTTCCCCTTGATGACGCGCAGTCGGTGGTGGTGGTCGAGGCCGCCGATCTGTTTACACCGGCTGGTCTGCGTCGCGTGGCGGCGCTGGAAGATGGTCTGTCGCGCATCCCTGGCGTCGTCGATACGCAAGGCCTGAGCACGATCCAGGATCTGTCGCTGGATGGCGACGCCCTGCGCATGGAAAAGCTGTTTCCCAAGCCCGATCTCAGCCCGGATGAGCTTTCGCGCCGCAAACAGACCGCGCTGACCGATCCGCTGTTTGCCTGGAACCTGGCCCCCCCCGACGGGCGCGCGACGATCATCCGCGTGACGTTGACGCGAGAGCAGGCGCGCAGCGATGAAGCCCGCACCGTCTTTTTAGGACGGGCCCGCGCCGTGCTGGCCGAGCATCAGGGGCTGGCGAGCCAGGCCGGGGTCGGTCAGCGCCTGACGCTCAACGGGCTGCCGATCATTCGCTCGGAGTACACCGAGCTTGTGAACCGCGACCTCGGTCGCCTGTTCCCGCTGGCGTTCCTGTTCATCCTCGTCTTGCTCTACTTCACGTTCCGCCGTGCGGCGCCGATCCTCGCAGCGGTCGCGACGATCTATCTATCGGTGGTGTGGACGGTGGGGGTGATGGGCATCTTGCACATCCCCATCCAAGGCTTGACGCAGACCACGCCAATCATCGTCATGATCATCTCGATCTCGGACACCGTGCACATCGTCCTGCACTATCGCAGCAGCCTGCGGCCAGGCATCGATGCAAGGCAGGCCCTGGCTGAGGCAGTGGCCGATAGCGCGCTGCCCTGCCTGCTGACCGAGGTCACCATTGCCGGCGGCTTTCTAGGCCTGGTCGCCAACGACATGGTGATGATTCAGCAGTTCGGCATCGTCACGGCCGTCGGCATGCTTTTGACTTGGCTGGCCAACGTCACGGTGCTGCCGCTGTGCTTGTCTGTGGCTCGTCCGCCCGCGCCGGTGACGGCTGAGGGAGAGACGTCCGCGCCGTTTGTTCGGTTCATCACCTGGGTCGAGCACTGCATCACGGGGCGAGCCCGCGTCGTCTTGACCGCTGCTGCCGTCATCGCGGTTGCTGCCGCTGCGGTCGGCAGTCAGGTCGGTAAGGAGTACTTCAGCTATGACGATCTGCGGCCGGCGAGTCCGCTTTTGCGCAACATTCGCTACCTGGAGTCGGTGCACGGCGGCAGCGTTCCGTTTGCCATCTTCATCGAGCCCAAAGATCCGGCGGCCCCGCGCGCCGACGCCATGCTGGAGCCAGCGGCCGTCGCCCTGATTGATCGCATCACCAGCAAGCTAGAGACCGACTTTGGCGAAGACGTGAAGAACGCGATGTCGCTGTCGAAAGTCCTGCGCAAAGCGCATCGCCTGCTGGCTGGTGAGCTGGCCAAGGGGCCGCTGCCGACCACCCGCGCGCTGACCGCACAGGAGCTCTTGGCCGTCGACGATCCGCGCCTCTTGCGCGACATCCTGTCGTTCGATCGGGGCAGCGCGGTGGTGCTGACGATGATGCCGGATCGCGGATCGAGCCGGGCCACGCACCTCATAGCTGAGCTGTCGCGCTACTTCGCGCAGGAAGAACAGCAGACGCCGTATCGCATCACCATCACCGGCATCTATGGCATCGCCGATGGCATCTATCGCTCACTGGTTGGGGGGCTTACGCGCTCACTGCTGATCGCTGTGCTGATCTCGTTTCTGATCTTCTGTGGTGTGCTGCGCTCGCTGCGCTTGGCGGCGATTGCGCTGGTGCCGAACCTGTTGCCGCTACTGCTTACGCTGGGCGTGATGAGCCTGCTGCGCATCGACATCAAGCCGACCACCGTGCTGATCTTTTCGGTGACGCTGGTCATCGCCGATGACGACACGATCCAGTACCTGACGCGCTTTCGGCGTCGCTTTTTGAGCCTGCCCAGTGACCATCCCGATCCGCACCGCGAGGCGGCGCTGGCCACTCTGCGCGACACCGGCATGCCGATGTTCTCGACGACCTGCGCCATCTCGCTGGGCTTCTTGGTGTTGCTCTTCTCGCAGTTTATGGGCTTGGCGCACCTGGGGCTCCTGATCGGCGTGTCGCTGTTTACGGCGGTGTTCGCCGATCTGTTCTTGTCGCCGCTCTTGCTGATGTGGCTCAAGCCGCGGCTGCGCTAACCGCGCGATCCAGCGAACGCGAAGGACGCTGCGATGCGCGCTGCCGTATTCAAAGAGCGTGGCCGACCGCTGCAGATCGAGCAGGTGGCCGACCCCACCCCGGGTCCGCATGACCTGATTGTGCGGGTGCGAGCCAGCGGTCTGTGTGGCACCGATCTGCACCTGACCGAGCCCGGCTCGACCCTGCCGCTGCCGAGCGGCGCGATCCTAGGGCATGAGCTAGCGGGCGAGATCGTGGCGGCCGGGGCCGCGGCGAGCTTCCAGGTTGGTGAGCGCATCGCGGTCTTGCCGCACCTGTGCTGTGGCGAAGCCAACCCATGTCGCAATCAGGGGCGCCGCTTTTCCTGCAGCCGCATGCTCACCCTGGGCCTGGGCACGGCCCCCGGCGGCTATGCCGAGTACGTGCGTATAAGTGAAGGGGCTGCGCATCGCCTGCCCGCATCGATCAGCTTTCGACACGGCGCGCTCGTCGAGCCGCTGGCTGTAGGACGGCACGCGGTCGAGCTCGCGAGGCTGCCGCCGAACGCCACGGTGCTGGTGCTGGGAGCGGGGCCGGTCGGCCTAGCAACGGTGATCTTCGCGCGACTGGCCGGGGCGCGGCACGTCATCATCAGCGAGGGGGTGGCCTATCGCCGGGCGCTGGCTCTCAAGCTGGGCGCGACCGCGGCCGTCGATCCCAGCCAGCCGCTTCTGCCGCAGCTTTTCGACCTGGCCGGCGAGGCGCCGCAGGTAGTCTTTGAGTGTGTCGGCGCGCCGGGGCTCTTGGATCTGGCGATGTCCGCGACTGCGCCTGGCGGCAAGGTGGTGGTGGTCGGCGTGTGCCAGAGTCGCGACAGCATTCGCCCGCTTTTGGGCATCGCGCGTGAGCTGTGTATTCAGTTCGCGCTGGCCTATAGCGCGGCTGACTTCGACGCGGTGATCGCGCTCCTTCCGGCTTCGCAGCTTGACCTTGCATCGCTGATCACTGATGTCGTCGACCTAGACGGCCTGCCTGCTGCTTTTGAAGCCCTGCGCACCCCCACGCATCAGTGCAAGGTAATCGTCGAGCCTTAAGCAGCGGTCAGACGGTAAGCTGCGGGGAGGAGGTGTGCCTGATGTCGACCGGCAGTGCCGCTGCCCACCGGCGGACGATCTTACTCATTGAGGATGATGCCAGCCTGGCGGGGCAGATCGCTGACTACCTGCGCGAGCACGACTTCATCGTCGAGATCGAGAGCCGGGGCGATCGCGCCATCACCAGCATCTGCCGCACGAACCCCGCGCTGGTGGTGCTGGATGTCATGCTGCCAGGGGAAGACGGGCTGAGCATCTGCCGGCGCGCGCGTCCCGACTATGGCGGGCCGATCTTGATGCTGACCGCCCGCGGACAAGACAGCGACGAGGTGCTGGGCTTAGAGCTGGGTGCTGACGATTACTTGGCCAAGCCAGTGGCGCCGCGCGTGCTTTTGGCGCGGGTGCGGGCGCTGCTGCGCCGCCAGCCGACCGAGCCGATCCCGCAGAAGGAGTGTCTTGATATCGCTGAGCTGCACATCGATCGCAGCACGCGCACCGCCCGTCTTTCTGGCACGACGCTCAAGTTGACCTCGGGCGAGTTTGAGCTGCTTTGGATCCTCGCCAGTCACGCCGGTCAGCCCTTAAGCCGCGTGTTTCTTTTCGAGCAGCTGCACTGCAGCGGCTGGGACGATATCGATCGCTCGATTGATCTGCGGGTCTCGCGGCTGCGACAGAAGCTCTTGGCCCACTGCCCGACCGATGTGATCAAGACGGTGCGCGGCGTCGGATACCTCTACGTGAGGAGCTGAGCATGGATCGCTTGTTCTTCCGCTTTCTCGCGCGCCTCTTGGGAATCTTTCTTTTGGCGGCGCTTCTGGCCTGGCTGGCGGTCGTGCCGCGGCTCACGCAGCGCATCAGCCGCAACATGGAAGATGCGCTGTCGGTCACCGTCTTGGTGATGGTCGAGTCGATCGCGGCCGAGCCGCGTCAGCCGTCGGGGCAGAGCGCGGTCCTGGAGCGCGCCAAGGTTCGCCTGCGGGCGCCGGTCACGCTGCTGCCGCGGGCCGCGATCACGCTGTCGACAGCGGATGCGGCGCGACTGGATCAGGGCCAGGTGGTGATCGATCGCAGCCGCCTGCCGCAGGCGTTTGTCTATGCGCGGATTCCCGCCGCGGATCAGGTGCTGAAGCTCGGCCCGCTGCGTCCCCTGCATCCATTTGGCGAAGGGAAAGCGGTGACGATCGTGGCGCTCTTGTGGAGCACGCTGGCCGTCGGCGCCTATCTGCTCCTGCGACCCACGCGACAGCAGCTCAACGAGCTGGCGCAAGCGGCGGAGGCGTTCGGTCGCGGGGCGCTTCACTCGCGGGCCACGGTCCACTCGCGCGATGCGATCGGTGCGCTGGCCAGATCCTTCAACGCCATGGCGGCGCAGATCCAGGTGCTGATCGTCGCGCAGAAAGAGCTCTTGTGGATGGTGTCGCACGAGCTGCGGACGCCGCTGCAGCGGGTCTATTTTGCGCTCGAACAGCTGCACGGCACGGCCGATGAGCGGGGGCGCCAGGCCGGCTACCTCAAGGCCGAGAGCGCCATCCATCAGCTCGACGCGTTGATTGAGGAGCTCCTGACCTATGTGCGGCTCTCGCACGATGCGCCGCTGCGGCGCGAGGCAGTGGATCTGGACCTGCTTATCGACGAGACGCTAGAGACGCAGGCCGATCATGCGGGACGGATCTCGCTGGTCCGTGGGGAGGGCACGCTGCCTTCGGCCATCGCCGTCGAGCCGAAGCTCCTACGACGAGCGCTCGATAACCTGATTGGCAACGCGCTGCGCTATGCCCGGACCGGTGTGTGGGTCAACGCCGCGCAGGCGCAAGACTGCGTGCAGATCGATGTCGAAGATGATGGTCCGGGGATTCCGGAAGCACAGCGGGGGCGCATCTTCGAGCCATTCATGCGACTCGATGCGGGGCGGCGACAGGGTCAGGCAGGGTGTGGTCTGGGGCTTTCGATCGTGCGCCGCATCGTCGAACGCCACGGCGGCAGCATCGAGCTAGACCGATCGCCTTTGGGCGGCGCCCGCTTCCGGCTGTTGCTGCCGGCGGCTGCTACTTCCACTGCCAACTAACGCCTGACCGCGAGCTACCCTCGGTATCGGCCCCCCTTTTTTCCCTTACTGTACTGGCTCCCCCCGCGACACTGCGTCAGTTTTCCGCGACATCGAAGTCCCCTGAAAATTCACAGGGATCGCTCTTTTCCGACGGGCACGGGCCGGCTGCCCTTTACGAAGGCGGGGGTTTGGCCTCACTTGTGGCAGGGGCAAGATCCCATCGGTGCGGTGGTGCTGGAGATCCAGCGCCAGCACGATCCCGATAAGCGGTCTAGCTGGCCGCTTTACACCGCGGCGCTGCACGCCAAGCATGGTGGGCTGCTCAAGACATATCTATTGGTCATCGCAACCAATCGGCAGACAGCGCAGTGGGCGCAGTAGCCGATCGCGACGTGTCAGCCGCATGCTCCGTTTCGTCCGCTGGTCCTTGGTCCCGATGATGTTGGGCGGCTGGATTCGGAAGAGGCCGCACGGGCTGATCTGCCGCTCGCGATGCTGTCGGCCGTCCTGCACGTCAACGATCACGGCGGTGAAGTCGATGCAGCGCATGCTCTGCGCGCTACCGAGGCCGTCGCCGGAACCGAGTCTGCGGTCTGGCTTTATGGGCTGCTGCGGGGCCTCGTTGACGACGAGCGGGCTACAAACCCCGCACGCATTGGGAACGCGATCACTACAACGCCGGCGTCGCTGACGGTGAAGCCAAAGGTGAAGCCCGCGGCGAAGCCAAGGCGCTCTTGCGCATCCTGTCTTCGAGCGGCCTGAGCGCGACGGACGCAGAGCGGCACCAGATCCAGGCGTGGTAGCCGCGCGACTAGCGGGTGCCGGGGGTCCCCTGCTGAGGCAGGCTGAGGGGGCAGGTGAAGCCTGAGGGGGCAGGCGGGCACGACTCAGTGCCGGAGAGGAGCTTGAGCCAGATGTCGCCAGCATCGTCTTTGATGCAGGCGTCGGTGCGGACTTCCTTGTCGGTGGCTCCGTTGCCACAGGAGAGTGAGGTCGTGTGCTGCGTGTAGCAGACGCGATCGCGATAGCAGGCAAAGCGCGTCGCCGAGTTATCGCGGGTGCCGTTTCCCGTCGAGCGTCGCCAGCCGAAGCAGGTCTGCGAGAGATCGTAGGACAGCCGCATCACTTCGGTGCCGGGTGTGCACTCGGCGCTGGGATAAAAGCCGACCAGCGCGCGCTGGCCCTGATAGGCATGCTGGCTGTCGGCGGCCGTCGGCTCGGTCACGCAGATCACGGTCGAGGCGGGATCAGCGACGCAGCTTGAGGCGCTGGAGTCTGTGCTGCCGCACGCTGCCGCCCCGGCCGCGCTGCTGATGAGGAGCGCGATCTGGATGCGGGAGAGCCAGCGTCGAGGTCGAGTGGGGTTGCGCATGGGGTTGGGCTCCTTCTACTGCACGTAGACTTGGATGGTCGCTTGGTTGCCCAGCGAGTCTTTGGCGGTGATCTGGTCGGTGCTGTTGCCCGTCCGTCCGGCGGTGTAGACGCCACTTGCGTTGATGGTTGGCGTGCCCGAGCCGGCGCTGATTTTCCAGGTGTACGGCGCGCCCTTGCCGCCCTGTGCGACGAAGGTCTGGGTGCCCAAGATGGGCAGGGTCGGTCCGGCGGGCGAGATGGTGATGGCGGGGCCGACCGCGATCTGTACGGCCGCACTCCGCCCCGCGCTGTCTTTCACTTGCACGATGTCGGCCACGCTGCCCGTCGAGCCGGCGGTGTAGAGGCCGGTCCCGCTGACTGTCGCGCCCGAGAGATTGCTCAGCAGCTTCCAGGTATAGGTGCCGCTGCCGCCGCTTCCGCTTAGCTGCAGGCTATCGCGCGGAACGATCGCGAGCGCGCTCGCCGGAGAGACCGGCGTGGGGCTGATGGCGACGCTGGCCCCGACGTTTACGGCCACCCTTGCGGTGTTGCCGCCGGAGTCGGTCACGCCGAGGACATCGACGCAGCTACCGAGGGCTCCGGGATAGTAGGTGCCGTCCGCATCCAGGGTGAAGCCCGAGCAGCTGGTGAGCTTGCTCCAGGTGTAGCCGGTGCCGGTTCCGCCCGAGGAGACAAAGCGCTGCGCGGGGGCGGACGGGTAGGTGACGAGGAAGGCCGGTGCGATCGTGACTGCGGGATCGACCGCTGCGGTGGCGGTTGCAGTGGCGCCCAGAGAGTCGCGGACCTCGATGACATCGACGACACCTTTGGTCGAGCCGGCGGTATAGACGCCGCCGGTCGGCGTGATCGCGCCTCCTGAGAGGTTGGTCTTGAGCGAAAAGGTGTAGCCCGTCGTCGAGCCATCGGCAGCGATGAAGGTCTTGTTGGTGCCGGCCGCGAGGCTCCACGATCCCGGCGTGAGCGAGACCGCGGGATAGGTGTGCATGTTGTAGGTCGCGGCGTTGCCCAGCGAGTCGGTCACGGTGACGGCATCGGTGAAGCTGCCAATCGGTCCGGCGGTGTAAAGACCGGTGCCGCTGATCGTCCCGTTGGGTGGAATCAAGGGGTCCAGGCTGGCGATTGTCCAAAGGAAGCCGGTGTTGCTGCCGCCCGCCGCAGTGAGCTGCGTCTGCGATCGCGGGTAGACCCAGTTCGGCCGGGGGTTGGGAGGCTCGGTGATGCTGACGCCGGCGGTGACGACGATGTTCACGGTCTGGCTGCCGCTCTCGGCATCGCTGACGGTGATGGTGTCGGTACCAGACTGGGGCCCGGCGACATACGCACCGACGGTCGAGTCGGCAAACGACGGCGCCCCCGAGGCATTGCCGGTGAGCGTGTACCGGTACGGTCCGCCGCCGCCGCCGCTCGCTGACAGGGTGGTGCTGCCGCGCGGTGGGACGCTGCCCGCCGCCGCCGTGAGGGTGAGCTTTTTGATCGGAATGGTTAGGCTCGCGGTGTTGCCGCCGGAGTCGCTCACCGCGACGATGTCGCTTTCGCCATCGATGCTGCCGGCGGTGTAGATGCCGCTTGTCTGGCCCACGACAGAGCCCGCGATATTCGAGAGCATCTGGAAGGTGTAGCCGGTGCCGGTGCCGCCGCTGCCCATCAGGCGAATGCCCGCCGCGCCGGGGGATACTGAGGGCGGGCCGCTGAGCACCAAGGGGCCGGTGGTGCAGGCGGGGGTTCCGGCCTGGACGTAGGCATAGCCGCAGGCGTCCTCTCTATCGGTGCAGACTGCGGCCGGTGTCGAGGTCATGCAGGCGACGCCGGTCGCGGAAGCCGGGGGGGTCATGGTGCCGGTGAGCGAGCAGGTGCCGCCGCTGCCCACGCCATAGGCCACAAGCGCGATGCGTCCGAGGCCGCCTTGACCTCCGGCCACGCTCAAGCTGCCAGCGGCTGCGCCGCCCACGCCGCCGGCGGCGCTGAGCTTGCCGACCAGTGACAGCGACTTGCCGACGAGCGCGATGGCGCCACCCGAGCCGCCGCCGCCGCCGGCTGCATAGTCGCCGCCGGCCGGTCCGCCCTGGCCGCCGTTGGCTTTCACTTCGCCATTTATCGTCAGCTTGTTTGCCGACACGATGCGCAGGGCGCCACCGCCACCGCCGCCACCGCCGCCGCCCGCGTGGCCCGCGCTGGGGTAGCTGAGCGTGCCGCCCCCAGCGCCACCGCCGCCGCCCGAGCCGGGCTGAAAGGTTGTGATTATCGCCAGGTCGGCGGCTGCCGACTCGCCGATCGTGCCGCCACCGCCGCCGGTGCCGACGGCGAGATCGCTGGCCAGGCTTTTCCCGGCGGTGGCGGTGTAGCCTGCGCTGCGCGACGTGCCCGTCGGTCCCTTGGGTGCCTTGCCGGGCTTTCCACCGCCGTTTCCGCCGGGGTCGCCGCCGGACGCACCGCCGCCCTTGCTGCCGTAGACAGGATCGGGCTGGGACTTGTCGGGCTGACCCGGCAGGCCGCCGCCGCCCCCGCCCCCGTAGCCCCCGCCGCCACCCGCCACCGCATTCGGATTCCCGTCGGCGGCTGCGCCACCTGCGCCGCCCCCAAATTGGCCGCCCGGTGCGCACGCCTGCCGGCTGGCTCCCGCAGAACCCAAGCCACCGCCCGCCGTGGCTGGACAGCCCTGCACCCGAGCCGGTGCCCCGGGCGAGTCAGGATTGCCGGTCCGCCCGCCGCCGCCGTTTGCTCCCTGTATGTCGTTGTTGGTGACGCCCTGATCGATGCCGGCCGCGCCATCGGCCCCGCTGACGTCAATCACTCCGGCCACCGTCGCTGCGCCCAGGCTACGCAGATCCAGGATCCCGCTGCCGCTGGCCGTCAGGCGCAGGCCCGACGCTACGTTGATGGCGGCAAACTGGTGCAGGCCGGCCGCGAGCGTGACGTTGCCCTTGGGGGCGAAGAGCCCCTCACTGCCATCGCCCGACGACAGGAACGCCGTGCCGCAGGTGCTGGTCGCGTAGGCCTCGGCGGTGCCGCTGCTGTTATTGCCCCCAGCGACCACGACCACCGGGTTGCCGACGAAGTCGGGGAAGGCCCCGTTCGGGACGACCAGCGCAGCATGACCAGACCGCGCCGTAGCGAGCGTGGGCCCGCTGCTCCAGCGATTGCTGGCCACATCGTAGGTCTCGCTGTCGGCCAGATACGTGCTGCCGTAGCCGCCGATAGCCAGGACCGTTCCATCGGGTTGTAGCGACGTGGTGTGTCCCCGTCGCGCGGTCCGCAGGCTGGCCGCCAGCGTGAAGCGATTGCTGCCCGGCGAATAGAGCTCAGCCGAGCTGTAAGGCGCCGTCAGCGCCACCCCATATGGCGTGACCCCGGCTGTGCCGGCTCCCCCGGTCAGCAGCACCTCGCCGCTGGGCAGCAGCGTCGCGGCATGGCTCACGCGTCCGGTCAGCGGCGCGTTCGCCGTCGCTGTCCAGCTATCCGTCGTCGCGTCGTAGACTTCACCGCTTCCCAGGGCGGTATTCGATGCCGAGTAGCCCCCGAAAACGAACACCGTGCCGGTCTGCGTCACCGTCGCCGTATGGCCATAGCGCGCGCTGCCGAGCTTGCGGGCCGGGGACCAGCGATTCCGCTCGGGATCATAAATCGATGCCTCCGGCGCCGCGGTGAGCGGGCTGGCTTGTCCGCCCACGACCAGCACTCGTCCGTCGGGAAGCAGGCTGGCCGTGTGCGACATGCGGGGAGTCAGCCCCGCGGTATCAAGGCTGCGCGCGTTCGACCAGGTTCCGGTCGCGGGATCGAAGAGCTCCGTACTCGACAGCGCGGTGGGAGACAGCAGAGAGCCACTGGCACCCCCTGCGATCAGCACCTTGCCATTCCACAGCGCCGTCGCGGTGTGCGCCGTGCGGGCCGCTGCCATCGACGCCACCGTAGTCCAGGCGTTCTGACTGGGGATGTAAAGCTCGGCGGTCTGCGTTGCGGTCAGGGTGCCTGCGACCAGCCCACCGGCCACCAGCACGTTCCCGTTCGACAGCCAGGTCATGCTGAAGCCCACGATGCGGTTGATCCCCATCGTGCCCGCACTCACCCAGCTGGGATCGACCAGCGCGGGATAGCTGACCGACTGCCCGGTCCATGACGCAGTGACGGTGCAGGTCTTGGCATAGGTCGGCAGGGGCGGACGACCGATGGGCGACTCCAAGCTGCGATCGGCCACGCAGTCGGCCAGCGACAAGCTCGCCTCGCGCACGGTTCCGGTCGAGTCGATCAGCTGAGGCGCGGCGACACGCAGCCGTGGCACGCCCCCGCCATCCAGTGCTTCGATGAGGTTATTGACCAGCCGCAGCCCCGCGACGTGGTCATCGAGGACCAGCTTGTACGAGAGCGACTCGCTTCCCGGCTGCTGGGCAAAGAACGCGTAGTCTTCGACGCCGTGTGCGGTCAGAGCGCGGATCAGGTGTCCGCCCCCGGCCAGCGCCGACTTGAAGACGACATAGCCGCGGCCGATGCGCGGCGGCACGGGCATCGTCTGCACCGGCGCAAACCGAATCGCCATCGGATGTGCATCGGCCTGCAGCCTGACCTCGCCATTCGCAAGCTCGGCCATCTCTAGCTGTACGCGCTGACGCCCGCCGGCGGGATCGAAGGTCGCTTGCAGGCGCCCACCTTCGAGCTTGCCGCCCGCGACATAGGAAGGCTGCAAGAAGGGAACCTTGACCTCGGTCATCGTGACCGGGTCCAGCGTCTTGACCTGAAAGTCGGCCCGCAGCTTTTCGATGATGTCGATCGCCTCGCGATCTTCTTTCATCTCGGGGGAGGAGCACGCTGAAAGCCAAAGACCCGCTAGGCCAGCCAGACCGCCCCAGATCCAAGCGCGCGAGTGTTGCCCCGGTCGCCGTGCCGCTGCCCGTCCCCCGCCTCCGCAGCCCGTTTTGCGTATGCGTTGCATGATGAGCCCTCTCTGTAAGTCCGCGCGTGATCGCGCTCCTCCAGGGATGACAGATCGCGGCTTGGCCTTCTGTGCCCGATACAAAGCGATACAAAGCGATGCAGATCGAGCTGGATCGATACAAACCAGCCGGAGGGCTTGCAGCTACTCTGGGCGGTGGGTCGCGATGAGCTCGGGCAGGCTGGGCTGGCCGGTTGCGGCAGACAGGCCCCCGTCGGCAGTAAGGACGCTGCCGGTCATGAAGCTGGCCTCGTCGGAGGCAACGAAGGCGACGACCGCGGCGATCTCGTCTGGGGTGCCGGCGCGGCGCAGCGGGATCGATCGTGTCCATTCGGGCCGGGCGCCCAAGCGATCGACAAAGCCGGTCATCGGTGTGTCGATGAGACCCGGACAGACGACGTTGGCGCGGATGCCGGCCGCCGCGTGATCAAGCGCCAGCGCGCGGGTGTAGTTGATGACCGCGGCCTTGGCTGCGCAGTAGGCTGGCAGGCCGTAGTCGGCGGCCAGTCCCGAGATCGAAGCGACATTTACGATGCTGCCGCCCCCGCGTCGCTGCAGCTGCGGAATGGCGGCTTGGCAGGCGTAGAACACGGCGTGCAGGTTGACGTTCATGAGCTCATGCCAGGTGCGCGCATCCAGATCTAGCGTGGTGCCGACGCGGGCCTGCCCCGCGTTATTGATCAGCAGATCGAGACCGCCAAAGCGCGCAGTGCTCTCGGCAATCAGCGCCTGCACTTGCGCTGGCTCGGTGACATCGCAGGGAAAGAAGACCGCGCGCTCGCTCCCCAGCTCTTGCACCAGGGCTTGGCCCGGCTCGCTGCGGCGGGCCGCCAAGACGACCTTTGCGCCCTCGCTGACTAGCCGGCGGGCGATGGCGGCGCCGATGCCGCTCGTCCCCCCGGTGATGACCGCGACGCGGCCAGAAAAGCGTGCTTGCTGCATGACCTTCCCCCCGGCTGCTTGGGCTAAAAGTGGACGATGCTCTGCCGATAGTCAGCGCCGTAGGGCTGCTTTTCAAAGACGACATGCAAGAGCGTCATGCCGGTCTCAAACGCCGCCGCGCCCATCTGCCAGCTGTACTCGTAGATGCGAAAGAACTCTTCGGAATAGGCGGCGACGATCTTTTCGCGGTGGCGGCGGCAGTTGGCCAGCCAAGCCTCGCCGGTGCGCGCGTAGTGCAGGCCATAGGTCTCGGTGTGCACGATGCGCAGCGCGCCGCTTCGCAGCGCAGCCTTGGTGACTACGGTCATCGAAGAGACATCACCATTGGGCATGGCGACCGAGGCGAACGAAGTCCAGCGCTTGTCCTGGCTGTACATCAAGACGCCGTCGTAGCAGCTCATCATGTGACAGACGAAGCGACCGCCGGGCTTGAGCAGCCCCGCGATCTGACGCAGGAAAGCGTCGAAGTTCTGTCGCCCGACGTGCTCGCCCATACCGACGCTGACGATGCGATCGTAAAGTCCAGTGACGTGGACGTAGTTGAGATACTCGAAGTCGAGGTCCGGGTAGTGCTCTTGCGCCCAGCGAATCTGCTGTCGCGACAGCGCCACGGCACGCGGCCGTACGCCGGTGGTCTTGTGGATGTAGTTGCTCAGGCTGCCAAAGCCACAGCCCAGCTCCAGCACGCTGTGCTGCGGCTCGATGCGCGCCTTTTCGGTGACGATGCGAAACTTGTTCTCTTGCGCCTCTTCCAGCGTCGCATCGGGGCGTGGCCAGATGGCGCAGGTGTAAGCCATGCTGGGCCCCAGCATCCAGGTGTAGAAGTCGTTGCCGACGTCGTAGCAGGCGCTGATGGTCTGGCGGCGGATGCGCTCGGCGGTGCTTTGATCGTGGTCCGAGCGCGCGTTCACCCGCTGCATCCACGGCGAGACCGCCATCGCCAGCTTGATGTAGGGACGAAAGACCTCTTCGTTGAGCATGAAGATGAGGCACACCGCCTTGATGTTTTCGGCGTCCCACTTGCGGTGAACGTAGCCCCAGCCCAGCCCCCACTCGCCGCCGGACAGCAGGTCGCCAAACAGGCTATCGTCGAAGATGCGAAGCTCGGCCTGCGGGGTGCTGTGCGGGTTGCCAAAGACGTGCTGGTGGCCGTCTGGGGTGCTAACGGTCAGCGTGCCGACCGCGATCTTTTCGCAGAGATGAAAGAACAGCTTTTGTGCGAGCGAGCGTCCCAAGTCGGTCATTAATGCCTCTAAAACAGGGAGGGAAAGGTGCCGCTGGCGTGATCGTGCAGCGTGATCATCCCCGACTGGCGCGGGGCTTCTGCTTGGCTCTGCCAGGCCTGGATCTCGCCGCGGGCGTGCTGGTATCCCGCCTCGATGATGGCGTCGAAGGCCGAAAATTCCAGCATGCGATAACCGCCGACCGGCGGCTTGATCGTCAGCGCGACTGGGGTGCGCGCTTTGTTCATTCGCGACATCGCCACGCAGGCCATTTCGCCGGCTCGCAGCAAGACGTCCGCGATGCTGGGATCGGGCGGGGCGCGGCGGAACGGATTGAGCTTTCGCCACAAGAGCCGCCAGCCCGAGATGGCCATTGGTGGCGGGATCTTGAACTCCAGCGCTGCTTCCTGCGAGACGTCAACGGCGAGGATGCGACCCGGGCGCAAGCCAGCCATGATGTCGACCGGCAGGTTGTTGAGCACGCCGCCATCGATCAGATAACGTCCGTCGCTGGGTACCGGGGGATAGATGCCCGGCAGCGAAGTGCTGGCGCGCACCGCCTGCCAGACCGGGCCGCGGCGATGGGCATACTCTTCGGCGCGCTCTAGATCGGCCGAGACCGCGAAGTAGTTGATCCACAGATCTTCGATGCGCGGCTCGCCAAACATCGTCTGCAGGGCTCGCGTTGCCCGCCGGCCTGACGACAGCGATAAGAGGGGCAGCGTAAGATCGGTTGCTTCGCGCAAGAGCGGTCGCATCGTATCGGCGATGCGCGCCGCTGGATAGCGCATGGCACAGAAGGCGGCGATGCCCGACCCGACGCTGGTACCGCCGACAAAGTCGATGGGAATCGCCGCTTCCTGCAGGGCCCGCAGCACGCCGATGTGCGCAAAGCCGCGCACCCCGCCGCCGCTTAGCACCAGGTGATTGGCTCGTCCGGTGATGAAGCGCGCTAGGCGTCCGAAGTCGCCCGGCTCGTTCAGCGCTACGTGGTGGTGCACGCCCACCGGACGGGGCGAAAGAAAGCGGGCGCTGTTCGATGGCAGCTGCCCAGCATCGGCGTGGACCAAGACCAGCTCAACCGGGGCAGAGCTCGTTCGCGTCTCGCCAAACAGCAGCGTCTGCTCTAGCTCGCTCAGCGCGGGATCATCGCTGGCCGAAGCGACAAGGAGGATCAGATCAGCCTGCTGCAGCACGCTGCGCGACCAGTCGCTGGGCTCGCTGGTACCTTGGTACACGACCCAGTCGTGCGCCTGCTCGAAGCGAGCGAAGATCTCGGCGGGTGAGCCGCGGCTGGGCTTGCTAGCGTCGCTCCGTCGCATTACGCCGACCGAGCCAAAGGCCCGTAGGTTGCCGTGCAGGGACGCGACAAAGCGATCGATATCGACCGCGCCGCTCTTGGGAATCACCGCCACGGAGGTGACGTCGTAGGCGCTAGGGGGACCTTCGATGCGTCGCCGGATCAGCTCTTCCGTGAGGCCGAACATGACCTCGGGATGCTGCGCGACGATCGACAGAAAGTCCGAGCGCAGGAGCTCCAGCACCTTCGACTCGCGCACCGCGACCACCGAGCACATGCGCGGCTGATCGCTTAGCACCGACATCTCGCCGACCAGCTCGCCGCGGCGTGAGTGACCGAGCACGGTGTAGCGCCCTTTCGATCCCGGCTGCGCCAAGCGCGCTTCCAGCCGTCCTTCGACGACGAGGAACATGCTGTTCCCCTCATCGCCTTGCCGGATCAGCGTCTCGCCATTCCCCAGCTCGCGATAGCGCATATCGCGCGCCAGCGCGGCCAGCTTCTTTCCCGGCAGGCCTCCCCACAGCAGGGTATGAGACAAGAACATCTGTCGGATCTGTGCATCCATCGTGGGCTCACCACCAAACCAGGCTGCGCTTCGTTGGACCCGTGACCTCGCCGGCTGGGCAAGCGCAGACTCGCCGGGCCCTCGGGGCGAGGGGGGATCGAGAGCGGGTGCTTACGGAGTCGCCGGCGGTGCGGTCGCGCGACTGGCCTCGCCAAGCTGCAGCAGTCGAGCGTGATCGTGGACTCCGTAGAGGTAGGAGTGGCGGATCGCCGGATCGTCGATGCTCGCGGCGTGGGCCCCCAGGCGACTGAGGGCGCACTCTAGCTCTAGCCGAGCGCTGTCGTGATCCTCCATGGCCCGCAGGGCTTCGACGCGCACCAGCCACTGACGCGATATGCCGCCCTCAGAAGCGCTCATGACCACACGGGCCGGGGTATCGGTCCGCACCAGTGACAGTGCTTCTTGCGCCTTGCCCTGCCAAAGAAGGATCTGCGCCAGCGTGCTGCGACAGTCCCACACCGCGTGATCGGGGATGCGCTGGTTGAGGCGACGGGCGATGCGCTCTGCTTCGTCCAGGCGGCCGGCCAGGGCATGCGTCAGCGCGATGTAGGCGGCAGCCAACCCACGGTGTGACTGACCGGGGGCGAAGCCCTCGTAGCCCTTGCTCAGCGTGGCCAGCGCATCGTCGTAACGGCCCAGGCGGGCCTGCGCGATGCCCAGGTTGAGTCGGGCCAAGCTGGCGATGCGGACGATGCCGACCGCGTCGATTTCCGCCACCACGCTGGTCAGCCACGTCACCGCTTCGGCGTAGCGTCCCACTTCGACCAGCACGAAGCCGCGATCGGCCGCTTGGGCCAGCGCGTTGCGCAGATCGCCAGCCTGCAGAAACAGTCGGCGCCCGTTCTCAAAGTGGATCAGCGAGCGGTCGAACTGATGGTTCGCGGCGCAGCGGAAGGCCTGCGCTTGCTCGGTCCAGCCCAGCAGGCTTCCCGGGGCGGTGCTGCGGCTAGTGAGGCGCTGGCGAGTGATCGAGCTGGTCGCGCCCACCGACGGGCGTACAGGGGTGGTCGGGATCTCGTCAAGCAGGCCGCGGGGTAGGGTCAGGCCGGCTTCGTGCACCGCCTGCTCCATGCGCGCAAACAGGCGCGAGACGCGCTCGTTGCCGAAAAACATGCTGCTCTGCGTCAGCACGCGGGCCAGACACTGCAGGTACGCCGAGGTGTTGTCGGGCCGCACCGGGATGCTCAGCAGGACCTCTTCCAGTGTCTGTAGCTGACCACCCAAGATCGAAAGACCGGTGCCCACCCCCGTCGCTACGGCGACCTCCGCCGCGGCCTTGCACCAGGCTGCACTCCCCAAGGGAAACAGGCCCATCGCTTCGCTGGCGCAGCCGGCTAGCTGATGCAGGCTGCCCTGCCAGCGGAAGGCGTCTAGCTCAAGCTCTTTGAGGTGCTGCCGCGCGAGGTCATCTTTTTCGTGCGCCATCGCCCGACGGATGCGAGCGAGTGCAGTCGCAAAGTCGCCACTGTCGAGGGCCTGCACCGCGGCGCGGGCCAGCCACTCCGCGGCAGCCGGCAGGTCGCCACCGCGCTCCCAGTGCTCAGCGATGGCGATGGCATCGGTCTCGTCGGTGCGACGCAGAAACTCGGCGGCCAAGCGATGACCAGCCTGCAGATCGGCGGGCAAGAGCAGCTGATAGGCCGCATCGCGCACCAGGGCATGGCGGAACTGATACTCGGTCTCGCCAGCCAGGCGACTCTTGGGGCTGCTCTGCGTCAGCTCCGCATCGGCCAACATCGCCAGCCACTGCGAAACATCACCGCTTGTCTCTTCGGAGCTGGCCACCGTGCTGCCGAGGATCAGCTCGACCCCACCCCGCCAGAAGGTCTGACCCAAGATCGCGGCGGCTCGCACCGCGCGGCGCGCGCCCAGCGGCAGGCGAGCCATGCGGGCCTGCAGCATGGCCACCACCGTCTCCGACTGCCCCTCCGCATCCCCGGCCGCAATCGAGCGAATCAGCTCTTCCAGAAACAGCGCGTTGCCGGCCGACTGCGCCACTGCGCGCGCGATCTGCTCGGCCGGAACCTGCGGGCCCAGCACCTGCTGGATCAGGCGCTCGCAGGCTTTTTTGCTCAGGCCCTTGAGCTTGTGTTCCTGCAGCTTGTGCTCGCTCCACAGGCGCGGGAAGACCTCGTGCACCTCGGGCCGCGCGAAGGCCAAAAGGTAGCAGGGCGACGACGCCTGGGCGTGTAGCAGCTCATCGAGGAGGCGGATCGAGAGCTCATCGCTCCACTGCAGGTCATCGAGCACCAAGAGCAGCGGCGCCAAGCGCGACTCCGCGGCGAAGAATTCCAGAGCGGCGCGGCGGACGTGCTCGCCCATTAGCTTGGGATCCTGCCGGGCCAGCTGCAGCATCGGCTGCCCCGCGTCGGGAAAGCGCACGCCACACAGCTCGCCAAGGAAGGGAACGACGCGCTCGCGCTCGCTGGCCGGCAGGTGCTGGCTGATCCGCGCCGAGATGAGCTGCCGCTGCAGCTCGGGCGACTCGCTGCCGCTGATCTGACACAGGCGCAGCAGGGCATCCTTGAGGATCGCGTACGGCGCCCCCGCGCTCTGCAGGTCGCCGCGTCCCACAAGCAGGGTCAGGGGCTCGCGGCGCTGCCCGAGGCGGCGTAGGAATTCATGGCGCAGGCGCGACTTGCCGGTGCCGGGCGGAGCGGTCACCAAGCTGACGCGCGCCTCCGACTCGCTGATGCAGCTGTGCAGCTCGCCATCGAGGCTGTTTAGCTCGCTGTCGCGTCCCACGCAGGGGGTGGGTCGCCCCAGCAGCAAGCGGCTTGCGTCGTCATCGCGGATCTCGTGTAGCAGAAGCGCCCCGCCCGCGCGCGGCGTCTGCAGGAAGCGACCATCCAGCAGCTTGGCGCTGAGCGAGTCGATCCACACGCCGGGCATGCCGGCCTCTGGCTTTTCGGCCGGGCTTCCGGGCTGGGCACGCGCTGCCTGATCCACGACCTCGCCGACGGCGGTGCGGCCGCGCAGTGCGCCGCGTCCAGTCGCCATGGTGACTCGCGCGCTTGGCCACTGCGCCTTGATGAACAGCGCGGCGCGCGCCGCCTGCGTGGCTTGATCCACGGCGCTGCCGCTGGCCGGCACCGTCACCACCAGCGCGCCGCTGGCCAGAAAATCCGCCGACACCGACAGCGCCTGCAGCCCAGCCAAGAGCGCCGGGCGATCAAGGGCACTCAAGAGCTCCTGCTCCGGCCGCAGCGTCGCCCCCAGGCCTGGCTCCTGCTCGTCCGGTGCTGCCAGGACCACACTCAGCAGGCTCTGCTCCTGATTGGCAAAGGTCTCTGTTCGGCCGCGAGGGCTGTGCAGCGTGACCGCAGTGCCCGGCTCTGGCTGATCGCCCAGGGCCGATAGCAGGGCGCATAGCGCCCGGGCGTCGGCTGGCCGCTGCAGCGGATCTTTGGCCAGCAAGCGCGCCACAAGTGCGGTCACCGCCGGCGGCAGCTCGGGCCGTAGCTCTCCGGCCGGCGTCGGCTCTTCAAACAGGATGCGCACCAGCACCGCCGCGACGTGCTCAGCGACAAACGGTGGCTGCCCGGTCAGGCACTCATAAAGGACGCAGCCCAGCGAAAACAGATCCGCTGCCGGTGTCAGCGTCCGCGCTCCGCGTGCCTGCTCGGGCGCCATGTAATCGGGCGTGCCCACCACCATGCCGGTCCGCGTCATCACCGCCGCCCGCGCCGCCCCCTGCGTCACCCGCCGCGCCACCCCAAAGTCCAAGATCTTGGCCTGCCCCACATCCCCCCCCGGCAGGAACAGGTTGCTGGGCTTGAGGTCTGTCTATATGAAGCAAACACCCCCGTCGCAGATGTGGAAGTTTTGCGGCAAATCGACGGGACAAGGCGTGTTGAAAACGAGCCCCGGAAACTACACCCCCATTCTGCGCCCTACGTGGCGTGCGATGCTGGGGAAGTACAGACGGAGACCGGGGCAGGCTGAGCCGAGCCGGAGGAGAGAATACGTACATTAATTATTGATGAATATAGTCGGCGCGAGTCTGTGGCTTTATGTTTGATTAAATCAATGAGTAATAATTCAAATAAGATTGCAATATTATATCTGCGGTCGCGAAAATGCCCAGCCCGGAGCCGCCCCCCCGAGGCTTTGCCGCCTGGCACCACTTTCTGAGTCGTGCCCTCGACGGCACCAAGGCCGACGGCTTTGACGTCCAGTGCTTCGTCCGTCTCGGCGAGCGGCCGCTAGAGGCTGATGTGATCCTTCCGCACCTCGACCCCGGCGCCGACCTGCACCGGTTCCGACGACACGTTGACTTTCTGGTGCCGCTCCTGCGCCCCTGCGTCGTCATGAAATACCACGGGGGCAGTGGGCTTTCCCGTTCGGGCCGGGGGCGGGATCGCCGTGCCGTGGGGCGCGGCTGGCGGCGATCGTTTTCGACCCTCAGCGTGGCTCCAACCCCACGACGTGGTAGGGGCCATACGCGTGAGTTACGCTGCGCCTGAGGTGCTGTGGATCGTAGAAGACCAGCACCTTCGACCCTTTGGTGATGGCGTCCCAGCGGTCTTTGCTCCGGACTTCGGCCTCGCCCTCCTTTGGCCCCTCCGGCGTCTGATAGCTGTACTCGAAGACGTACTTTGTGACCTTGCCGCGCCGGGTCCGCTTGCTTGTCACCGTGCCCGCCGTCGGGCTGCCGCGGGCCAGCAGGTCGCGCTGCTGAGCCGGCACGACGTAAAAGGTATGCACAGCGCGAGCCATGAAACCGTTCCCGATCAGCCCGAATAACCAGGGAAAGAACAGCAGGTTCTTCGTCGGGAGCACGGGCAGCCACAGGCGGTCGTAGCGCACCCCCAGCATGTCCAGCGTTCGCACTGGCACGGTCGCCCCCGGCTGCTTGAGCTCTGTGACCTGACTTTAGGCCACCTTTTCGGAGTGCTGAAGGTTTTCGCGCGGGCTCGACCAGGTCACGTAGCAGGTGGTGCCCCCCTGTGACGGTGACGGCGAGGCGTCGACCACCTTTTCCTGCCAGGTCGTCCCCAGCAGCAGCCACAGCAGCGAGGCGAGCATCGCCCCGAGCGTCCCGATGCCGACCAGGATATGGGGCACGATGAAGAGGCGCATGCCCCAGACGTACCTGGCGGCGGTCTCGTCGTTTCAGATCACTTCTCGCGGCACGTTGAAGCGCGCTGCGCTGGCGACAAGATCGTCCATCGGGTCATGGTAACAGGCGCACTCACGCGTGATGGCGTAGGTCAATCGAGGTTCGACGTGGTCTTGAACCTTCCATCATCGATGCAGCCCCGGACCGAGCGTCGCTGCCTGGCGTCCGCCCGGCGCGCGTCCCTTGTTGTGGCAGAGGACTTGGGAGTGCCCCGCTGCAGCCCGCGCGTGGCGGCTCAGCGGGGCTCGGCGACTAGCGGGCGCTCGTCTCGCGATACCACAGGGGCTTGGCGGTCTGTACGTCGGGCAGCTTGAGCAGTCGGTTGGCCAGATCCAGGCTGGGCAGGCCGGGGGCGCTCTGCAAGAGCAGGCCGTTTCGGGTGGCATCGAAGACCTGCTGTAGCTGCAGGCCCTGCGCGGTCACCCAGGCCTGCACCTGCGGTGGCGTCCACGTCGCCGGCAAGTAGACGATGACGCCTCCCGCCGACGCGAAGCGCGCGCCGCCGTTTGCCGCCGCGCGGAACACCGGCACGTACTGGCCCTGCAGCGAGGCGGGCAGGGTTCCCTTTTGCAGGGCGGCCTTGGCTTCGGCGCTGGGCACGGGCACAAAGCGCACGGCTTGGCCTTCGACTTGGCCGACGGTGTCGCTGTCGAGATAGATCGGCACGACGCGCTCGCCTTCGCGATAGGTCAGGCCGTTTTGAGTCTGCGCAGCGCAGGCCGGGCCGGCAGCCATCCACAGCGAAGCCAAAAGACAGAGAGTTTGAATGCGCATGGGTGAGTTCCTTTCGTTTGGCTTCGGTTAGTTGGCGCGGCCGTGAATCTTGAGCTGCCAAGAGGTGAGGGTGCCGCCGCTGGTGCGACCCGTGCGGCGATCGGATACGCGCAGCGTCCACGTCTGGTTGGCATCCTCGCCGAGGTGGCGGTTGGTGCTCATGCGCCAGCTGCTATAGGACACGCCGCACATCTGCGCCGTCGTGGACATACCATTCGCGAAGCAGTCGTGGGGCTCGGCCAAGCGGCTCTCGGTGCCGCCCGACCCGGTCAGGCGGACGTCGAGATCGCCGATGTCACCAGTCGCGGTCAGGATGACCTCGATGGCTTCGATGCGCGTGATCGGGCTGCCGGTGACGCTGACGGCGTCCATGGCTCCGGTGGTGTTGTTGTCGGCAAAGGCCGCGCCGGGCGAGCGCAGGCCAGAGTCATACGCCGTCGCGCGAGCCGGGAGGTTGGTCCAGGTCTTGGCCAGCGCAATGGCGGCGCTGACGTTGGCCAAGCCAAAGCCGTACTTGTGGTTGATGTTGTAGCCACCGGCGCCGCTGATCCGCGTGCCTTGGTTGGTCTGCCACTCGGTGCTTGTGGGGTCGTTCTTGGTCGCGGACTCGGCCAGGATCATGCGCACGTCGCGCCAGCCCAGGTTGGGGTTCTCTTTGAGGATCAGCGCCACCACCCCGGCCACCGTCGGAGTAGCCGACGACGTGCCGTTGAAGCCCTGGGTGTAGTTGCCGTTTTCAAAGTCCATCCCCATCACAGCGGTGCCCGCCGCCGGCATGCGCGCGTTATAGCCCTGCATGGCGCTGATGTCGGTGGTCACGGTGCCGCGATTGTCGGTGTCATAGGTCGTTCGCTGCGAGAAGCCGCAGACCCACAGGTTGGCGCCGCGCTCGGAATAGTTCACGCGCTTGCCATCGTCCATGACGCCGCAGATGGCCAGCACGTTGGGGTCGTTGGCCTGCCCATCGAGGTTCGAGTTGTCGGTCTCGAAGCCCGAGGCCATGGCCTCATTGCTCTTGGCGCCGTTGCCCGCCGCCCACAGGTAGACGATGCCTTTGCCGCCGCGCCCCTGGGTGATGCCATCGACGATGCTGTTGACCCACTCCATCGATCCGCCGTCGGTGCGGCCCAGGCCGTCGGTGCTGCCCCAGCTGTTGTTCGATACCGACATTTCGGCCAGGCGGTGCCGCATGGCCTGCGCTTCTTGCACCGCGTTGTTGTTGCCGGTGGCGATCAGGTTGATGCCAGCTAGGCAGGCCCGCGGTGCGACGCCGCGTACGCCAAGTCCGTTCTTGTCGCGACCGGCGATGATGCCTGCCACTGCGGTTCCGTGGGCTGGGGCTCCTCCGCTGGGCTGGGTGGTGGGCGTCGGATCGGTCGTGCTGGCGGCGAAGCCGGCCGTGCCGTTCCAGAAGTTCAGGCCACCGGATTCTTTGGTGTTGATGGCCAGGTCTTCGTGGCGAATCTCGACGCCGTCATCGACGACAGCGACCAGCACGCGGTCGCCGCGGTTGCTGTCCCAGGTGGTTCCCAGGTTCAGGTCGACGCCGCCGGCTCCGGTGTTCTTTAGGTGCCACTGCTGGGCGTAGAACGGATCGTCCGCGCCATCCTGTCCAGCTGCGCTGTCATCACAGTTCATGGCTCCCATCGGGGCTGCCATGTCGTCCATCATGCTGTTGGTGGGCGACTGCGTGCAGGCGGTGGCACCCAGCACCAAGAAGACAAACGAGCGCATAGGGAAGTGAGTCATCAAGCTGCTCCTAATTTGGGGAATTTGCAGCGTATCACGGGCGCACCTTGCCAATCGAACGGCCCGGGCCTTGTCTCCGTTGGGATGCCGTACTTGCGCGCGGACACGCTCGGCGGAACTACCGGCCAGCCCAGGCCTTACGGCAGCGCCACCCAAGAGCGGTCACTTGGACTAGGATAGTCAACCGTCGGGGGGCTCAGACAGCACCAGCAGAGCCCCGGGCAGCAACTACGGAGGCTCTTTTTGACCACAAGCGCGTACTACGACCACATCGCCGATTCTTACGACCAGAGCATCCAGCTCATGCCGGTGCGCCAGTTCGTCGAGGTTCCGTCAGTGCTGCGCATGCTCGGCGATGTCCGAGGCCAGCGCGTACTGGATCTGGCCTGTGGCACGGGCTTTTACTCTCGGACCTGCAGACGAGCCGGGGCGGCCGAGGTGATCGGCGTCGACCTCTCCAGCGAGATGTTGCGAGCGGCGGAAGAGATCGAAAAGGCGACTGCGCTGGGCATCACCTTCCGACAGGCCGATGCCACCCAGCTTCCTGATCTGGGGACCTTTGATGTGGTCCTGGCGGTTTATCTTCTTCACTACGCTCCATCGCTGGATGCCCTAAAGGCGATGTGTCAAGGCATCGCCCGCCACCTAAAGCCCGGGGGCCGCTTGGTCTCGTTCGTGCTCAATCCCAACCTCGCGCCCGACCCCACCTACTACCGAGAGTATGGGCTGGTCCACCACGAGGCCGAAGTCCGAAAGGATGGGCAGGCCCTGCAGGCGACCATCCAGATCGGCGACTTGGTGCTGCCCGGGCTGACGGTCCATCGCTGGGAGCAAGCGACGATCGAAGGCGCGCTGCGCGACGCCGGCCTGACCGCGGTGCAGTTTCAGCCACCGGAAGCCAGTCCGCAGGGAATCGAAAAGCACGGCGCGGCCTACTTTGATGCCTACCTGCGAAAGCCGCACTGCGTTCTTTTGCAAGCGACGCGCGGCTAGCTTCCCAGCCCGACGGCGAGGCCGCTGCTCCCTCCGCTGCTCGCGCCGCTGCACTGGCTCGCACCCCCTCGCTTCAGCGTGTCCGGCGTGCTGCCGCGTTAGCGGGTCAGGGTCCAGACGATGATCCAAGAGGAGCCGCCGATGAGAGCGAAGACGGCAGAGGTGATGGCGGCGCGATCGATGCCCTCGCGGCGGATGAGGGGGATGCTCATCGACACCAGGTCGCCACCATCCATGGCGGCGTTGAAGAGAAAAAGGAATGACGCAGTCTCGGGGTGCCGTAGAGCATAGAAGGCGAGCACGCCCAAGCCGATGTCGCGCACGCCAAATAGGCGGGCCATCAGCCGCGCGGTGGGCGAGTCCTGCGCGGCGGGGAAGCCGAGGGCTCGGGAAGCGGGGCCGGCGGCGATAAACGGGGCCAGGCCAAGGGCGATGCGCACCAAGCCCATGCCGGTGATGACGAGACGCAAGAGGTCGCTCATGGCGCCTACTTTTGCCCGAGGCTGGCGCCCAGGGAAAGGCGTTACAGCACAGCGTCGGAAGATGCCTGTGTGGCCCGAGCAGCGCGCAGACTAGCTGGCGCGTCGCGATCCGGAATACGCGCCGCCGTCCTCTCGCTTCATCAAGTCCGCGACGGTTTTGGGATACCAACGTCCGCCGCGCGGAGCCGTGAAGCCGTGCGAAAGCAGCTTGTCGCAGATCTCGCGCAGGCTGTGTCCGGTTTCCTTCAAGTGCAGGGCCAGACCTTGCGCAGTGTTGGTGTTGTAGAGGATGGAGCCGCGCAGCAGATCCTGAGTCGAACTGATGGTGTAGCGCTGGGCGTTCTTGGGGCGAAGCTCGGCGCGGGTGAGCGCTTCGGCGATGGTGCGGAGGCGGGCTCCATCCTGACGCAGCGCGAGGGCGAGCTTGTAGGCCCGCTCGCGATCGTAGGAAAAGGGGCTGCCAGCCGAGCGCGCCTGGTGCACGCCGTTTACGCGCAGGAGGGAGTAGACGACTTGCAATGTCCACTTCTCACAGTGGCGCGGCTTCACTCCTTTTTGGTTGAGGAGGGCGGCGATCTCGGTGGGCTGCTTGCCTTCGCCGTACCACGCGCAGATCTGCTTTAGCCATGGGCCCTCGACGGGATCCTCAACCAGGATCTTCATCTTAGGCTGGCTCGGATGGGGCGCCGTGGTCTTGCCGAAGGGAACCTTGCCGTAGTGGCCGCCGCTCTCGTGAATGTGGGCGATGGCTGCGGCGACGCGCTTGCTGGTGTTCTCACGCTCGATCTGCCCGATGACGGCCAAAAGGTGCATGAGCAGCGACGAGCCGACCTCAAACGTATTGATGCCGTCGCGGATGCACACCAGGTTCACATGGAGCGGGCGCAGGATGTCTTCGTTGAGCTCGCAGAGGTTGCGGATCGAGCGAGTCAGACGATCGAGCTTGGTGACCACGATGCCGTTGATCTCGCCGGCCCGGACGCGCTGCAGCATGCGCTGGAAGGCAGGACGGTCGATGTCTTTGCCGCTGAAGCCACCGTCGACATAGACCTCGACAATCTCCCAGCCGCGCTCATGGCAGTAGCGCTCTAGCTCGGCGCGCTGGGCGTCCAAGCTCATTCCGTATTCGGCTTGTTTGTCGGTTGAAACGCGCACATAGAGTGCGACACGGATCCTGCGCATTCCTAAAAATGTATCGCCCGCCGCGCAGTAGGAGCTAGAGCAGACGCTGTGCGCAGAGTGCGCACCTAGCGTCCGGTCTCTGTGCGTGAATGGCCTTGTGGGATGGGAGGGAACGGTTTCTGTTTTTCTGTCGGCGCTCGCGATGAATGATGCCGCGGTCGTGGGCAGTGGCGAGGGACTGGGCGATGCGCAGAAGCAGGCGGAGGCTGTCGGTGAGCGAGAGGGGGCCGCGCTGGAGGTGCTGGGCGAGGTCGTGTCCTGCCAGCCACTCCATGACCAGGTAGCGCAGACCATCGGGGGTCTGGCCGTGGCTGATGTGCGAGACGATGCCGGGGTGGCGAAGCTCGGCGAGCAGCAGGGCCTCGCGCTGGAAGCGCTCAAGCTCTTCGGGGTGGCCGCCGTCCTGTAGGAGCTTGAGGGCCACCGGCGTGCCGCTGTACTGATCAGTGGCCTGATAGACCGTCCCCATGCCGCCCTGGCCAGCCAGGCGGGCAATCAGGAAGCGATTCCCGAACAAGCTACCGGGAGGCAGCGACGGAGTCCCCATAGCTTGTCAGTATGCCGAACGGCGGCGCGGATTTACAGCGCCGACGGAGCATCGACGGAGTATCGACGGAGTATCGACCGCGCATCGCCCGCGCATCGCCCGCGCATGCACAGAGCGGGGAGAGATCGCGCAGGGCCAGCGGTCCCTCGCGGGAGCCCGAGAACCCCGGGGGTCAGAGTCAGAAGCACTACGACGACGTGAAGCCCGAGCGGCCTACGGCTGATAGCGCAAGAGGGTGCTGTAGTCCCCGGCAATCCAGGCGTCGTTGCCGGAAAGGACCAGCACCCGATTTAGGTTGCGCAGGCTGCTGCTCTGCACCGTTGTCCAGCTGGTCCCCTGGCGGTGAATCATGCCCCCGCGAATGCCGACTGCCCAGACATCAGCGCCGCTGGTGCCCTGGATGCTCATGACGGTTGACGGCGCGCCAGCCGGCAGCGTGCGCAGCACAAACGAAGAGCCCACGAGCTCTTGCACCGTGCTGCTATTGCCCACGGCAAAGACCTCGGTCGGGCTCGCAGCCCACACGTCGAACAGCGAGCCGCCCCCGCTTAGGCTGACGGAGGGCCAGCTGGTGCCGTTTGCGCTGCGCCAGACCAGCGGGGTGCCAGCGCCGCCGGTGCCGTACCCCACGAGCCAGAGATCTTTGCTGCTTGTCCCCGAGAGCGCGGTGAGAAACACGGAGGTCGTCAGCGTGGTGGAGGTCCAATTGGCACCGTCCCAGTGAAAGACATAGGCGGTGTACGTGCTGTTCGTCGAGTTGTAGTAGCTGGCCGGCACATAGATGTCGCTGCTCGACGTGCCCCAGATGCTCTGCGGATAGTAGCCGCTGCCGAGCGCGTACTGGTTCGTAAAGCGGCTGCCATCCCAGCGCAGGATGGCACCTGAGCCGGCGCTCCACAGATCGCCGGTCGAGCTACACCACAGGCTGGCCAGCGAATTCCCCGTGCCCGAGTTTACGGTGCGGACGCGGTGGCCATCCCAGCGCAACAAGAGCCCGCTGTCGCCGCCCGCCCAGACCTCGCTTGGACGCGAGGCGCACAGCGAGCGCAGCGTCTGCCGGACAGCAGGCGGGTTGCTGCGGCTCCACTTAAGGCCGTCCCAGTGATACAGGGCCGCCGAGTCTGCTGCGTCGTTGTAGCCGCCCACAGCCCAGGCGTCATTTGCACCACTCGCCCACACCGCCGACAGGTAAGGCAGGCTCTGGCTGGGCGCCGCGTCACTCCACGCGATGCCATTTGAGTGCTCAATCGTCCCTGACCCCATGAGCGATGCGCTGCTCCACGTCCCTGAGACCGACCACATATCGTTCGCGCCACTTCCGCCCAGGCCGCGAGCGACATTGCCCGTCGGCCGGGTGATCGGCGCCCAGGTTCCGCCGCTGCGCCGAAAGCTGGTGTTGCCGGCCACCCACAGGTCGCCACCGTTGCCCGCGCGCACCGCGTAAAGGTCGCTGGAATAGCCGAAAGTCTGCTTGCTCAGCACGCTCCCTTGCACCCGCAGGATCACCCCCAGGGCGCCGACGATGTAGATCTCGTCCGGGGCCGCGCCGCCGATCGCGTTGAGCGCGGTCGTCACCCCGCTATCGACGCTGCTCCAGCGCGTGCCGTCGTAGTGCAGCACCTTGCCTTGCTCGCCGGCCGCCCAGACATCGCTGCCGCTTGTCCCAAACACCGCATTGAGCCCACTCGATAGCCCCGCGTTGCTTGCTGCCCAGCGCGTACCGTCGTAGTGCAGGAGCGTGCCCTTGCTCCCCACCGCCCACACATCCTGCCCGCTTGCCCCCCATACGCCATTGAGATCCTCGTTCGTCACCGCTTGGCCCCCGTTCCAGGCGGTGCCGTCGAAGTGGAGGATCGTCCCCCGCGCCCCCACGGCCCACACGTCGGTTGCGGAGGAACCCCAGAGGGCGGCGAGGGCGTTGCCGGTGGGCAGGGGGCTGTACCAGCACCAGCCGTCGGTGTTGCAGGCTGCGGTGGTGAAGTAGGCGGTGGCGGTGCTGTCCTTCCCCAGCACGAAGCTGCAGGTATCGCTACCACTGCACGCACCGCTGAAGTCCCCGCCGAACGAGCGATGTCCGGGCAGCGCGCTGAGTGTGACCTGGGTGCCGGAGGGCAGATCGACGTCACAGGTGCCGCCGCTATCGCTGCAGCTGAGGCCCGGCGGGGTCGAGATGATCTGGCCGCTGCCGTTTTTCACCGCCACATGCAGGCCGCACAGGGGTGGGTTGTTTTCGCTCAGTCGAACGGTGACCTCGATGAAGTGGCGTAGGCCAGCAGGCACCGGCACGGTCAGGCTGCCGGTCGCCGCGCGACAGCCGTTGGCATCGAGTGCCGCGACATCGAGCTTGATCTCGCCCCCCGCATTGGGAGGCAGGCGGAGCACGAAGCGAGTCGTCTGACTTGATAGGGTCTGTTCCTGCCCAGCCGTGCCATTGAGCTGGCTGCGTACGCGAAGCTGCGTCGCCGCTGCCGGCCAGCGCTCAATGCTGACGATGACATCGGCCGGGCCACCACAGCTCACAAGGGCCAGGGCGAGCGCCGCCACACCAGCCAGGAAAGGGAGAACCCAAAGACGAGGCGCGTTGCTGCTGCGCATGCATGCTTCCTTTCCCTCCAAGAGGGGGCTATCGACTACGGGCCAAAAGGCATAAAGACCGGCGCCCCCACAAGACTGGGAGGGCTGGCATAGACCGCAAGACCGACGCCAATACTGACGCCGGCAATCACCGCAACCCCCCCACCGACCGCGGTCCAAAACCACCATAAATAGTCGATTACGACTGCGTGTATGTATAGGAATACCTATCATCACAAATCACACAGCAAATCCATGTCAGGCGATGTGCGCGGCTTAGGATGCCACAACCACATTGAATCAAACAATATCCATTTATACGATCAGACTGTGGAACTACGCCGGACGGTTGTCGGCTATTGCCGGGTCAGCACCGAACAGCAGGCCGAAGGCGGCATCAGCCTGGCTGCGCAGCGCAGCCAGATCGTCGGCTACTGCCTCCGCAACGACCTCGATTTGGTCGATGTCATCGTCGATGGCGGCCAGTCTGGAAAAGATCTCGACCGCCCCGGCTTCAAGCGCGTGATTCAGCTTCTTGAGTCCGGCCAAGTCTATGGCCTGGTCATCGCCAAGCTCGATCGCCTCAGTCGTTCGATCATTGATATCTGCAAGTTGGTGGATCAGTATTTTTCAAATCAGAAATACGCTCTTTTGTCGGTTAGCGAGAACATTGATACAAAATCAACCTCTGGACGTTTGCATTTGTATCTGATGTCTGTATTTGCCCAAATCGAACGGGAATCGATTGTCGAACGAGTCACGACCGCGATACGCCATTACCAGGCGCAAGGCGGCCGCGTCGGCTGCGCACCGTATGGCTGGCGCTACTCCGACCGACTCGATGCGCGCGGCAATCGCATCCTCGAAGAACACCCGCAGCAGCAGGCCGCGATTGTGCGCATGTGCGATCTTCACGACGCTGGAAAGAACCTGCGCGAGATCATCGAGATCCTGACGGAAGAAGGCCATCCACCACAGCGCGCCGGGAAGTGGTCGATCAACTCCGTGTGGCGAATCCTGATCCGCTGCGGCAAGCACATCCCCCGCGAGCGCCCCCAGATTCAGCGACGCGCCAACCTGGCCGAAGTCGGGCAGAAGGCCATGAAGCTACGCGCCGACGGCAAAAGCTATCGCGAGATTGCGCGAGAGATGAACCGGGACGGCCTGCGCCTGGAACACCGCGACAAGGGATGGCAAGCCGCCAGCATCGCCGACCTGATCGACCGCACCGCAACGCGCGACACCAAGACCGCGTACGGGCTGGCGTGCCAGCTACGGACACAGGGGCATTCGCTGCGTGAGATTGGGCGGATGCTGCTGGCGGAAGGACACAGGCCGACGCGCGGGGAGTACTGGCATGCAGCGACGGTGAGGAACTTGCTGCTGACGCGGGGTGGGGTGGCGGTCTAGCTGTCGCTGACGACTTCGGAGGCGGACTGCACCGTCGCGGCACGAATGAGCCAGCGCTGTAGCTTCGTGTGATCGTGGCACTTGAGGATGCGCTGACGCGTGATCTCGTCGACGACGAGCCCCCGTCCCATAAGAACTGTCAGGACGCTGTTGGCCATTCCCTCTGTGATGCCCTGCTCGTAGCCGTGACGGAGCCACGGGAAATCGCGAATCGGGTCCAGCATGAATCGTCTCCTTTCAGCGACTTGTCGCACTATGCGCCGAACTTGCTGATGGGACAAGCGCAGCGTCGCAAACGTCGTGGCCTGATCGAGCATCCACATCCTCTGCGCGTCCGGTGTGATGCGTTCGATGATGCGGTCCAGCACCGTCGACAGCAGCCGCGCGCTGTCTGCATCGTCGGGCTTCATAGCACAGGTCCATGGCAACAGCGCATCAATGCCCATCGCCAGGGTCTGCTCTGCCGACTCGTCGAACAGGCGACGCACGGTGATGCTGTGACGGCTGGCGCCCTCTCGCCGACCACCGAACGTGTAGTCCTCGGGAATCACTGCCTGCGGCGTGAACGCCAAAAGCAACGTCTCGACTGGCACGCCGTGCTGACGGTGCGCCAGTGCCGCCCGCAGCAGCAGATCCGCCGCCAACTTCGCGTCGAACTGGCACTGACACTCAATCAGATACAGCACCGAGCCAGAGCCCTCTCGATCGCAGCGCAGAATCAGATCCGCGTGGCGCGCCGTCGCCGGCAGCTCTTCAGACAGTCGCACCACCTCGGCTCCATGAACGCCGGGCAGAAGCCACGGCACAAGCGCGCCGAAGTGATGCGTCACCAGCTCTTTAAACGACGTGTCGTACTTGCCGGCCATGAGGGGCGCTTTCTATAGGCACGGCCCAG
>CALFYE010000332.1 GCA_937952145.1 uncultured Myxococcales bacterium | reverse complement strand
ATGCCGGCTCTGCTCGGCGAGCTGCGCCGCACCTACGCCGAGGAGCAGCGGCGCCTGGCCGAGCTGCGGGCGCGCTACCAGGACAGCCACCCCCAGGTCCAGCAGCAGAGCTCCAAGGTCGAGCAGCTGCTACGCGAGCTCGGGCGCGAGGTCGAGGTCGCCCTGGGCGCCGCGACGCTGCGCTACAACGAGACGCTCAGCGACGAGCAAAAGATCCTCGGCGAGGTCGAGCGGCTCAAGCAGGACGGGCTGCGCATCAGCCGCCTGGAGATCGAATACAACAAGCTCAAGCGCGACGCCGACAGCTTTCAGAAGCAGTACAACATGGTCTTAAACCGCACCAAGGAGACCGGCATGGTCGGCCGCCTGCGGCTGCGCAGCTTGCGGGTGCTCGACTATGCGCGGCTGCCGCGGGTCGCGGTGAGTCCGCGGCTGCGGGTGGCGATGGGCCTGATGTTCGTGGTCGGGCTGCTCTTGGGAGTGATCGCGGCGTTTGCGCTCGATGCGCTCGACCGCACCCTCAAGACGCACGACGACATCGAGCTGCACCTCGGGCTGCCGCTTTTGGGGATGCTGCCGCGCTTTGTCGCCGACGGGCGCGGGCGCCATCCGCCGGATTTGTACGTCGCCTACCACCCGCGCTCGACCGTCGCCGAGGCCTGCCGCGCCATCCGCACCAACCTCATGTTCGCCGGCACCGAGCGGCCGCTGCGCGTCATCCTGCTCACAAGCTCGATGGCGCGCGAGGGCAAGACGCTGTCGTGCCTGAGCCTGGGCACGGTGCTCGCCAAGGCCGGCGAGCGGACGCTCATCATCGACTGCGATCTGCGGCGGCCGCGCATCGCCCGCGCCCTGGGCTTCGGCGGCACGCTCGGCCTCAC
The DNA here is from genome assembly GCA_937952145.1 of uncultured Myxococcales bacterium. GTDB lineage: Bacteria > Myxococcota_A > Polyangia > Palsa-1104 > JAEUJZ01 > JAEUJZ01. The sequence goes on along the minus strand of CALFYE010000332.1, from coordinate 56,708 downwards.
CAGCGTCCTGGTCGGCGAGGCGACGCTGGAAGAGGCGGTGCGGCCAAGCCCGGTGGACAACCTGTTCGTGCTGCCGAGCGGTCCCTCGCCGCCTAACCCCGCGGAGCTTCTCAACGGCAGCCACTTTCGCGCGCTGCTGGCGGAGCTTGCCGAAAAATACGACCGCGTGCTGCTCGACTCACCGCCGGCGGTGCCGGTCACCGATCCGGCGATCCTCGCCACCTCCGTTGACGGCGTGGTCCTGGTCGTGCGCCACGCCGCCACCCACCGCGACGCCGCCCGCCGCGCCGCCCACCACATCCAAGACGTCGGCGGCAACATCGTCGGCGTGGTGCTAAACGAGATCGACACCGCCGCCAAAGGCTACCGCTCCTACTACGGCCTGTACGCCGACTACAAGAGCGACTACAGCGAGAGCGCCGCCGAAGAGCCGCCGCCCAAGAGCCGCTGCCCGGCCTGATGCCGCAGCCATACCGGAGCGCAACAACGCGCCGCCCGGTGAAGGCGGCTTTTGTTCGCGCTCGGCTATTACAGGCTGCGCGCCAGGTCGTCGTATAGATAGATGGCGCTGCGGATGGCGCTCTCCCAGTCGGCGAGGCAGAGGCTCTCGTTTTCGGAGTGGGCGTTGGTGTAGGGATCTTCGACGCCGATGAGCAGGGCGGGGATGCCGCCGAGGCGGGCCGACATCGGGGCGACAAAGGGGATCGAGCCGCCGCAGCCGATGTAAAGCGCCGGGCGACCAAAGCCGGCGGCGAGCGCGCGGGAGGCGGCGGCAAACGCCGGGTGCGAGGGCTCGACGTACCACGGTCCGTTGGCGCCTTCGGGCGTAACCTTGACCTTGACGCCAAACGGCGTGAGGCGGTGGATGTGCTCGGTCAGCGCGCGCAGCGACTCGCCGGCGTCCATGTCGGGGACCAGGCGGATGCTGATGCGGGCCCAGGCGTGGCTGTTGATGACGTTGCGAGCGTCTTTGCGGCTGGAGATCTCGGTGGCGTTGACCGACAGCGCGGGGGTGCGCCAGATGGTCTGCCAGGGGTTCTGACGATCGCCCTGTGGCCCAAGCATGGGCACGCCGGGCGGCAGGCCGGCCTGGTCGCGGAAGCGATCGAGGTCGTAGGGCAGCGCGTCGTAGCTCTGCTGTTCAAGCGGCGTGACGGGGCGCACGCGATCGTAGATGCCGGGGATGGTCATGCGGCCCTGATCGTCACTCAGCCCCGCGAGGATCTTCGACAGCGCCAGGCCAGCGTCGGGCAGCGGACCGCCCCAGGCACCGCTGTGCACCGGCTGACGCAGCGACTGCACGTCGATCTCGACCGCCACCATGCCGCGCAGGCTGGTGGTAATCGACGGGATGCCGACGTCGAAGTTGCTGGTATCGGTCAGCACCATGGCATCGGCCTTGAGCAGGTCGGCGTAGGTCTGCAGGAACTCGTCAAGGTGGGTCGAGCCGCACTCTTCCTCGCCCTCGACGAGGATCTTGAGGTTGAGCGGCGGCGCGTGGCCGCTCTCAAGGAAGCTGGCGAGGGCGGCGCTGTGCACGACGATGCCGGCCTTGTCATCGGCCGAGCCGCGACCAAACAGGCGGCCGCCGCGCTCGACCGGCTCGAACGGTGGCGACTCCCAGACGCTCTCGTCGCCGACCGGCTGGACGTCGTGGTGGGCGTACAAAAGGAGCGTCGGCTTGCCGGGGGCGTGCAGGTGCTCGCCGTAGACGTAGGGATGGCCGCCGGGGAACTCGATGAGGCGGACGTTTTCAAAGCCGCGGCGCTGCAAGAGGGCCTCGGTGGCCTCGGCGCTGCGGCGGACTTCTTCGGCGGGGAAGCCGTCGAACGAGATGCTGGGGATGCGGACCAGCTGACAGAGATCGTCGAGGTGGCTGTCCCGCGTCTTTTCAAACTGCGCCAGGGCAGCGGCCACATCAGCAGGGGGCGAGGAAGAAGTAGACATGCGCGCCCATGTATCACAAGCGCCGGGGGGCGCGAAGTCCGGAACGGTGCGGGGCGGCGCGGCGCGGCGGACGGCGGCGGGCGGCTGAGCGCGCGGCGGCTACTGCGCAGCGATGACCGAGAACTCGGCGCGACCGATGAGCGGGGTGCCGGTGACGCTGATGTGCAGCCCACAGGTGCCGACGGCGGCGGCGATGGCGGTGACACCGCCGAAGTTGTGGGAAAGAAAGTAGGGACTGCCGCTGTCCTGGAAGTGACAGGTGGTGGGCGTATCGATGGTGTAGGTGGCCGCAAAAGACCATGGGCCGACGCAGGGGGGCTCGCCGCCGATGCGCAGCTTGGGCGTGTAGTGCATTGAGCCCCCGATCGGGATCGGGCGATCGGGGGAATAGAGATCGCGCTCCAGTACGACGGAGTCGGGGCGGGTGATGTCGATCGTCGCCACGCTCAGCCGGGGGCCGGGTGTGATCGATGAAGTCAGCGTGATCGTCTGGGGCGTAGTGGGCGTCTCTAGCTGGCCGACATTGGGCATAAAGAGCGTGGGCTTTCCGATGCTGCTGGCAAAGGGAAAGTGGTCGCCAGCAAACAGCGTCAGGCCGTCGCCGCGCAGCTCAAAGTCAAAGAGCAGCGGCTGGCCGGCAAACACCAACAGCGGTTCGGTGCTGGGGCCATCGCAGCGCGGACGCACGCTGACTTCATCGATGTCGTGCGCCGAGATCGCATAGGTGAAGTCGATGTGGCGACCCAGGCTGCCCTGCATGGCGAGCTTTAGCTCGGCGCTCCCTTCAGTCGCAGCGCGCAGATCGAACTCGGCGTTGATGCCGACGATCTCTTGCCGGTCGATCTGAAAGGGGGGAGCGACCGTCGCGCTATCGATAGCCGTGACCGAATCGTCGAAGCACAGCGAGCTGAGGCCCTTGGTATGCGGCTGCGGACAGGCATCGCCGACCCGAATGGTAAACGGGACTCCCGTCGCGACGGTCTTGGGACCGCTGATCTCGTAGCCGTCTTTGCCGCAGCCGGAAAGCAGCGTCCCCAACACAAGGCCAAAGAGCATGGCGCGCATCGTTCCCCCCCTAAATACTGAAGATGCTGAGCCCCCCGAGGCGGACTCAGCCCCCCCACGGTAGCACGCGGATGGAGCCTTTGACCTCAGCGCGACTCGATGCTGAGCGTCAGGCCACCGCCGTCGCTGCTGAGCATCGGTGCGGCACTGATCCGCAGATCGCGCAGCCAGGCGTAGCGCGCAAGGCCAGAGCCAGCCGGCAGGCTGCGGCGATGCACAAACGGAATCAGAAGACCGATGGCGCTGCCGGCGACTGCGCCGACCAGCACGTCGGTCCAGAAGTGCTTGCCGGCCAGCACACGCAGCGTGGCCGTGGTTGCGGCCAGGCCCTCGCTGAGCAGCCATACCGGGACGATCCAGCGCGAGCCGGGATGGCGCAGCGAAAACAGATAGCTGTAGGCCGTGGCCAGCGAAAACGCCGTCGAGCTGTGCTGCGAATAAAACGACAGCCCAGCATCCGAGTCCAGCCGCTCGGCGTGCGTCGCCACCCCCGGCTCGCTCCCTGGGCCGGGCTCGGGCTCGTACATGAAGGGACGCGGCCGGCCCACAGCGTACTTAAACGCAGTGTTGAGCGCGGCGTTGACGACAAAGACCTCGCTCAAGATCAGCGCGTCCTGCAGGTAGCCGGTCACCGCGTGCGACGGACGATTCGCCGCGACATCCAGAAGATCCAGCGCGAACGGCAGCGCGATGTTGAAGCCGATGAGCACATTCGATGCCGTGCGCGCTGCTGGCGAGTGCCAGCCGATGACGGTGCGATCGAGCGCGTTGATCGTGTCGGCATTGCAGACCGGGCGGCAGGCCGGGCCGGGTAGCTGCGGCGCGACAAGCTCGATGCCGAGGAGCACCGCGCCCAGGCCGAGCGTTAGCGGGATGTCGATCATCGGCTGCGCGGCAAGCGGACTGCCGGCCTGACTTTTCCAAGCGGGTAGGGCCGGGCTTGCCGGCGCACTCGGCGGCGCACTCGGCGGCGACGGTTCGATGAGAGACGGTTCGGCAACGGGCCGCGGGCTGCTGGGCGCTGGGCTGGGCGCTGCCGCGATCGGCAGAGCGGCACTTGTGGCCCCCGCTGCGGCGTGTGTGCTCGATGAAGAAAACAGACAGCAGCCCACCAGGGTGAACACGAGGAAGCGACCGGACGAGTCCATAGATTCCGACAATACGCCGCGGCCGGACGCGCGTGCGAGCTCACTTTGCCACCGGGCCAGCCGATGCTCGCAGGGAGACACGTGGTGCTCTCTGCACAGATCGCCGGAGCGGGTCGATCCCAGGTCCAAGCGGCAGCCGTGCCGCGCATCTGCTTTGCGACGCGAGTCGCCGCTTGCGCACCATAGAATGTCGCCGGGGCCCACAAGCGGAGCTTGGGGAGGGCCCCAGCCGTGCAGCACACCCGAGGTGAGGGCGTTCGCAGCCCAATATGTAAACACCTTCTAAGTGCGACGCAGAGCGCGCAGGCGCTCGTCGATCTTCTGCTCGAAGCCGCTCGCCGCGGGGCGATAAAAGGGCAAGGCAGACTCGGGAAGCTCGTCGGGGAGGTAGCGCTGCGGCACGTGGTGGCCGGGGAAGTCGTGCGGATAGCGATAGCCCGCGCCATGCCCCAGCGCGCGCGCTGTGCTGCTGTGGCCATCGCGCAGATGGATCGGCACCGGCAAGGCCCCGTGTTCCTCGACCGCCGCCCGCGCCGCGGCGTAGGCAACGAGCGCGCTATTGCTCTTGGGTGCGACGCTTAGAAACAGCACCAGCGCGCTGATCGCCAGGTGCCCCTCGGGCATGCCGACAAAACGAACCGCCTCGACGGTGGAGGTAGCCATCGGCAGGGCTCGCGGATCGGCCGGGCCGATGTCTTCGGCAGCCAAGATCACCAAGCGACGCAGCACGTAGAGCGGATCCTCGCCGGCCTCCAGCATGCGCGCCGTCCAGTACAGCGCGGCGTCCGGATCGGATCCGCGCACCGACTTGATCAGTGCCGAGATGATGTCGTGGTGCAGCTCGCCGTCTTTGTCATGCGGCAGCAGCTTCTGGGCCAGCGCCTGCTCTAGCTCGACGCTGGTCGGGCGCCGGACGCCGTCTTCGGAAGCTGGGGTGAGATAGACCAGGGCTTCGAGCGTCGACAGCAAGCGACGAGCATCGCCGGCCGAGAGGCGAATCAGCTGATCGCGCACTTCGTCGGCGAGCTCGATGGACATCGTGCCCAGGCCGCGCTCGCGATCCACTAGTGCAAGCTGCAAGATGGTCTGCAGATCGTCGGGGCGATGCGGCTGCAGGCGCAGCACGCGACAGCGCGATAGCAGCGCTCCGTTGATCTCAAAGCCGGGATTTTCCGTCGTCGCTCCCAGCAGTACGACCGTGCCGGCTTCGACATGCGGCAGCAGCGCATCCTGCTGCGCTTTGTTGTAGCGATGGATCTCGTCGATAAAAAGCACGGTGCGCACGCCGCGCTCGACCAGCAGCTGACGGGCATCTTCAATTGCGGCGCGCAGCTCTTTGACACCGCTGTGCACAGCCGAGAGCGGTGCGAACCGCGCCCCGACGTGCGCCGCGAGCAGCCCGCCGAGCGTCGTCTTACCGCAGCCCGGTGGGCCCCACAGGATCAGCGATGGCAGGAAGGCCCGTCCGCCGCCGCGATCGCTGGTCTGACTGAGGATCTGACGCAGCAGCCGACCTTCCCCTAGGAGCTGCGGCTGGCCCACCACTTCGTCGAGGCGCCGGGGCCGCATGCGCTCGGCCAGCGGCTGCCCAACGCGCTGCGCCTGCGCATGGTGACTAAACAGATTCGCCCCATCCGGGGCGGGTCGAGCCGACATCGGCGATGTTTAACACGACCGCCATCGCCGAAACACGCGTGCACCGCGCGGACGCAGCGAGCCCGGCCTACACCCCGGCCAGCAGCTGATCAAGATAGTGACCCAGGCCATAGTCCAGCCAGCGTCGCGTCGGCAGATCACGACTGACGTAGCCGAGGTGGCCGCCGTGTCGTTCTAGGTGCAGGTGAACGCCGGGGCCCAAGCGAGCCCGCTGAAAGTCCGCGGGGTCGATGAAGGGATCGTCCTCGGCATGCAGGATCACCGTCGGGCGCGTGATGTTGCTAAGGTGCGGCAGCGCGCTGGCCTTTTGGTAGTAGTCGTGGCGATCACGGAAGCCGCCCAGCGGCGCAGTAAACGCATCATCGAATTCCTTCAGCGACATCCGCAGGTGCACGCGGGCGGGCGGCCGTGGATGGATGCCGTCGGTGTCGCGCTGGCGCGCGTAGCGCACGCAGGCGCGGACGAAGTACAGGTTGAACACGCGATGCGCAGGCGCGCAGATCAGCTCGGCACAGCGCGCCAGATCGATCGGCGGGTTGACGGCAATCGCTGCATCAGGGGGATGCTGCGGCCCGCCATAGCCATCGCCTAAGCACAAGAGCAGGGCATTGGCGCTCAGCGAAAAGCCGACGCCGATGACCAGCGCCTCGGGCTTGCGCCGCCGGACCTCGGCAAAGACCGCGCTGAGATCAGCGGCCACCCCGCTGTGATAGATGCCGCGCGAGAGTCCGCGGCCCTGACCGCAGCCGCGATGATCGACCGTCCACACCTCGCAGCCGCGCGCAGTCCCGACCGCCACCACCCGCTGCATATAGGGCCGCTCGCCGTGACCACCCAGGCCGTGGAAAGCGCAGATCACCACCTCGCGCCCGCGCGGAGAGGGCGTCGGTCCCGGCGAATACATCGCCACCGCCAGCCGATCGCCATCGGGCATCGTCACCTCAGTCCGTCGCGGCGCAATCGCAAGCGGCGGCAGCGGCAGATAGTTCCCAAGTACCGACTGTAGATAGCCCCCCTGCGCCCACAGCGGCGGGCGACAGGGCAGCGCAGGCCGTCCAAGCTGCATGCTCGCCATCTTCCTTCATCGCAAGCCAAAGGAACAGCGGGCGCACCGAACCGCCCTCACACTAATCCGGCCGAGGAGACCCCTAAACTGTACGCAGTGCACCGCATTACTGTGATACGCTAAGTCACTATGTCAATCGAGCTCCCCTCTCTGCTAAAGCAGCCGCCGCCTAGAGATCCCGAGGCCATCCGCGCCTATCTATCGATCGTCCGAAAAGGAGTTTACCGACGGGCAATCGCCATGATGGTCGTCCTATTATTAGCAACATTCTCTTTATTATATTTCGCCAATCCTTCGAATGATCGATTATCATTAATAATCTACGCAGGGGTAGTCACGGCGACGTGGCTCACGGTTGTATTTTCCTACACTATATTACATGCAAAACGGCATCTCATTCAAGTATTCCTACACGGCACACCTTGCAAGTCCGTGATTCTGCAGAATGATCTAGGACGCCGCGCTCGCAACATGCTCGTTGAGCTATATACCGAACAGGGCCTCCGGCGCGGAATTGTCTATCTCCCGATCCTGACCTCCGGCCAATTTAATAATAACTCCGAATCCGTCGCGTTTATATCAGATAAATATTTTGCATTCTTCGCCGCAAGGCCCGACCAAGATCCAGTGCCTTATCTAGGTACGCTGCTTTAACCACTCGTACCGCACAACAGCACTCCTTCCGGCCCCAACTAAGCCCAAAAAGCGCAGACCCTAACGATGCGTGGACTCGTCGCAGACGGGGGAGCGTACATCCTGGCTGCGCGGCTTACATGGCGTAGCAGATGGGCCCAATGCGCGGTACCCATAGGTCGGCACGACGAAAACCGGCGAAGACTGGGGACGACTCTTTTTCTACTGTATCTACGGTTGGTATCTTCGAAACCTCTGTTGGTTCCTCACCGCCTACCAGCTGTTTATCGAATAGGCGATCGACCCGCCGATTGTGATACCGACGGAACCAACCTAGCGCACGAGCACGCTCATCAAGGCTATCTCGCTTGCGAGCCAGGCGGAGCTGCCTTTTCAAGCACTCCGCACTTTCGTGGAGCAGCCGCGCGTATTCGTCGTCCCCATCACACTCCCCGCGCATCCCCTTTAAGGGATCAAGCACCCATAGACCATCCCGATCGCGGAACAGCATCCGGCGGATGTATTCCTGTTCCTGTTTAACCGTGTGCGTATCCTTCCGCAGGAGAGGCTCCGTCTCTAGCGCCTCTAATGCGTCAGGCGCCACCACGATTCGCGGGAGCCCTGCACACAGGCTGCGACGTTGCAGGGCGCCTGCGTGATGCCGTGACCGATAAAGACCTCACGATCGTCAAGAACCGTGCCCAGCATCACCCCCCCCCCATGGGCAGCATGAACCGACCCAGGTTGGCGTTGCCATGTATCAAGTGAATCAGCTCGTCGAATAGGAGACCGACGGGATAAGCGCTGTTCGCATCGGAATCCAGCGGCACGATGCGCAGAAGCTGCGGACCCATAAAGCAGACGCGCTTCTCGAACAGATTCAGATCCTTGGGGTCCGAACGGAAGCAGCTACGCAGGATGTCCGCATGTCGGCTGACCTGCCCCGGACACTTGCCTGCCCCAAAAGCGCGATGATCTGCTGCGTGCCAGCGCCCAGAAGATGGGACGCTAGCGGCGGTCCCTTGCGCTCCATCGAGTCAAAGACGATTCGCGCCCGATCCTCGTGGCGTTTGTATTGCAGGTCAGGAGTGCCGGGCAAAAGATCCTTGAAGCGCTGCAAGGCCTCAAGAAACCGTTCTACACTCGGCGCTCGCTCTTGCCGCATATCAAAAAGGAGCTTGGTGAGCTCGGGCGGCACATGGTCACGGCCCGCCAGTGGTTCCAGTCGGCTGCCCTCGCCTATGCCGGCCTTGCCATAGGCCAACCGTCGCTCGACGGTTATCAAGCGATAGGCATCGCGGTCTCTGAGCTGTCGGAGGCTCTGCACCGCCAGCCGATCAGATGGGCCAGGCGGCAGACCAATCGGCTCGATGTCTTCTTCAAAGAAGACGAAGTCCTCCCGATTTCCTGCCAAGGTCAAGCCCAGCGCAACATTCCAGCTGCGTCCATCCCCCAAGCTGAGCACGCCAGATAGGCGCATTGGTGCTGGACGTTCGTGGTGGAAGATCTCTTCCAACGGGAAGCCAGCCATCCGTAGCAGCTTGTGCTTGATCGCGTTAGCCGGTTCCTTGTGGTCCTTTCGCCGCTACGGCAAACGAGCGAAGCTGCATCAGCAGGTTCTACCTTGAAAGGCGCCCCCCGTGGGGGCGAGAAAACGCACGCTTGGATCTGCCCAACGGGTAACGGTCCGCTTGGGCAGGGAGGGCCCCACGTTGTGAAGCCCGTTCACGCGATGGGCATCGGCAGCGCACTCAGCCCCGCCTCAGCCGTGCGGCTGTCCAGAAAGGGCCGCGTGCTGGTCTTCGCGCAGGTTGCCGTAGAACTCGATGGCGTTGCGCTCGCTCTCTTGCACGGTCAGGTAGTGCGGGGTGTAGCCGGTGGCGCGCAGGCCGAAGCGATGAAAGGTCGCAAGCAGGTTGCTGCCCCGTCGCGTCGGATAGCTGATGAGCAGCGGCTGATCAAAGCGATTCTGGGCCAGCGTGCGCAGCGCCACGAACAGTCGCGACAGCGAGATGTTGAAGAACGGCGGATCGCAGACGATGAGGTCGTAGCTCTCGCCCAGCCACTTCGGCCGATGCAGATCCCAGCTGCGAAAGCCGGGCGTGTCGGCGAAGCGCTCGTCGATGTCGAGGATGCGCACCGCCTTGCCGCGCCGCGCCAGCGCCCGCCCCAGCATCGGGGCACAGATGCAGCATGGGCGCTCGAAGCCGCTGACGAACGCGCTCAAGTGATCGAGCGTTGCGCCGTCAAAAAAGTACTGCTCGTTCTCGTGCCGCTCGTCCATGTCCCCATGCTACGCGATGGCCCACCGGACACGCGTCGAGAGCAGCGTGCTGCGCTTAGCCGGCGAGGCCGCCGAGGACTTTTTGCACGTGGCCAGCGACCTTGACCTGGCGATACACCGCCGTCAGCCGACCGTCGCCGCCGATGACAAACGTCGATCGGATCAGGCCCATCGACTTCTTGCCGTACATGTTCTTTTCGCCCCAGGCGCCATAGCGCGCCGCCACCTCCGCCCCGGGATCGGCGAGCAGCAGAAAGTTCAGCGCGAACTTCTCTTTGAACTTCTGGTGCGAGGCCACGCTGTCGGGGCTGATGCCGATGACGACAGCGCCCTTGTCGGCGTAGGCGGCGCTGTGATCGCGGAAGTCGCAGGACTCCTGCGTGCAGCCCGGCGTGTTGTCCCGGGGATAGAAGTACAGCACCACCGTCCGGCCACGAAACTCGCTTAGGCGATGCAGCTTGCCGTCGTCGCCGTGTAGCTCAAACTCAGGCGCCGCCGCGCCCACTTTCAGCCCCGCCTTGCCAGTCGCTTCGCTCTCCACACTCTCGGTCATCATCGTCGCGTTCCTCTCGCAGCGTGTTCAGGTCGTGTGTGCTGCAGGGGCGCTCTTATTCCGTCGCTGCGCGACTGTCAAGCGAGCCCGGCCATGTCGGCCAGCGGGCCGCCAGCGAGGCCCTCGGTATCATAAAACAGATCATTAAAGCATAAATTGTATGTCAATTAGTTAAATTGTGTGGATATTGTTTATCCATCAATATAAAATCTAGCTCGGGGTGAGGCAGCAGCGGAAGCCGGCTTCGTAGGTGCGGAAGGTGCCGGGGTGGGCGGGGTTTACGAAGCTGCAGCTAGGAGGCGAGCCGCCGTAGCAGCCGGACCAGTAGCAGCCCTTCATCACGTGGTCGTAGTTCTTGGCGTTGGGATAGGAGCGCACCACCCACTCGGCGACGTTGCCGGCGAGATCGACGACGCCTTCGGCCGAGACGCAGCCCGTGCGGCGACCGCTGGGATCGGCCTGATAGAGGCGCTTGGCCTCGGCCTGGGCAGCGGCGCTGGGCCAGGTGGCGAGCGTCGACCAGGACGGCACCTTCCAGACCTTGTCATCGTTGCAGCGGCTGCGCTGATAGCTTGTGCCGTAGGGATAGGGCAGCTTGGCCGGGCCCTGGCAGGCGCGCACCCACTCAGCCTCGGTGCACATGCGCTTCTTGCGGGCGGCGCAGAAGTCGGCGGCGTCCTTGGCGGTCTGCATGGCAAGGGGGGCGACGCCGGGCTGGTTGGGCGCCTCGTAGCGATCCATGCAGAAGCCGGCCACCGCCACCATGTCGGTGGGGCAGGCGGCGTGCAGGCTGGCAGTCAGCGATGGACTCTCCGACAGCACGGCGGTGCGCCCGGCCTCGTTGGTCTCGTCGGCAGGGCCCGGCTCACCACACGAAAACAGCACGGGAAAAAGAACCAGACCAGACCAGCGCAGGAGGGTGTGCATAGCGGCATAGGAGCGGATGCGCCGCGGGCTGTCAACGCTGCGCAGGCGGCCCCGGGGTCGGCGAGCTGCGCGCGACCGACTCGTCAGAAAACACCTGATCCGAAGAGCACGGCTGGCGTTATAGACTACGCAGATGCCGCTTACTCGTCCGCAGCTGCGCCAAAAGATGCGAGAGCTGTTTCCGTCGATGCCGGAGTTCTCGCAGTTCCTGGTGGATTACCTGCCCAACATCGGTCGTCGCGTTGGCCCGGGCATGGATCGCATCACCATCGAAAACATGGTGCTTGAGAGCGTGCCGCCCGAGGATCTGGAAGCGTTCCTGCGGGCCCAGGCAGCGCCCGCCACGGTGCCCGGCGCAACCGGTCCGCGCGCGGCCGAAGCGGCGCCGCTCCACAGCAGTGGCGAGTCTGCCCAGCTGGCTTTAGGGGGTGCCCCGACGCCCGACGACACGACGCTGACCGGCCCTCGCCTTGAGCGCTTCGTGAAGGCGCTGATGAAGGCCTATCCCAGCAAGAATAGCCTCAGCCGGATGCTGGAATACCGGCTGCAGAAGCAGCTGGATGAGCTGGCATTCGGTGAGGATCTGGAAGACCTGGTCTTCAACCTGGTCAAGCGCGCCAATGCCGCGGGCTGGACGCCGAAGCTCATCAACGCCGCAATTGCGGGCCAGCCGGAAAACCCGCAGCTCTTGGCCTTCTTTCAGGATCGGCCGCCGCTCTCGGCCTCGGCCTCGCTGCAGCACCCGCAGGCCTTGGAGGCTATTCTCAGCCCGGGCGACGGCGAGTTCGTCGATGTGCCGGCCTGGATGCGCCGCATGGAGAGCCTGGTGTCGCAGGTCTGTCGCATCGAGGTCCCGTCGACTCTGGGCGGCGGCAGCGTGGGCACCGGCTTTCTGGTGGGACCGGATCTGGTGCTCACCAACTATCACGTCGTGGCGGCGCTGCTAAATGGGACGGCCCAACCGGGGGCGGTGCGCGTGGCGTTCGATTACTTCGGGATCGGTCCGGGCGTACAGACTGGTCTGGCGGTGAACTATCTGCTCGCCGATAGCCCCATGAGCCCCGTCGACAACGAGGCCCGCAAGAGCCGGCTACCGACCGATGCGGAGCTGGACTTCGCTCTGCTGCGGCTGAGCACCCCGATGGCGAACCAGGCCCGCTCGGTCAGCGGCCCGGCCCGCGGCTACCTTAGCCTGACCCGAGACACCGCACGCGCCGAGACACCGCGACCGCTGTTCATCCTGCAGCACCCGCAGGGCCAGCCGCTGAAGATGCACGTCGATCTCTGCCGCGGTTACAACGACAACGGCACGCGGCTGACGTACACCACCAACACGCAGGGGGGATCTTCGGGCTCGCCCTGCTTCGATGCGCAGCTACGGCTGGTGGCGCTGCATCACAGCCGCGATCCCAACACGCCGCCGCAGTACAACGAGGGCATTCCGATCGAAAAAGTCGCCGCTGCCATCGCGCAAAAAGGCGTCACGCTGCCGAGCTAAGCGGTGGGCTGCGACGGCTTCTGGGCGACCCATAGCTTCGAGCGGAACCACGGCTCGATGCGCTTCACGACCAGCCCGTTTTCCTGCAAGAGCGCCGGCACATCCAGGCTCTGATAAGCCAGGTAGTACGGCTCGTTGAAGTAGCGCGCGAAGAAGCGATAGACGCGCTCGCCGCGCTCGCGTCGCGCCTCGGGCAGATCCTGGCGCTGCAGCGAGTCGAGGAGGAGAAGCTGTCCCCCCGGCTTGAGCACCCGCGCCAGCTCGGCCAGCGAGCGCTCGATGGCCGGCCGCGGCAGCTCATGCAGGAGCCAGATGCAGGTGACGATGTCGTAGCGATTGCTCCAGGCCTCAGCCGACTCACCGGGAGGACACAGCGACTCGGCATTCATCTGCAGGAAGCGCGTGTTGTCGCGGAAACCCAGGCGCTGCGCCAGGCGGGCATAGCGCAGGTAGGTCGGCGACAGATCGACCGCGGTGATCGCGTGCCCTCGCCCCTGCAGCCGCGCTTGCGGAATCCAGGCCGCAGTGCCGCAGGCGACATCCAGAATCTGCAGCTGATCGCCGACTGGGATCGGATCGATGACCGCCTGCCGCATCAACCGATTGCAGCCCAGAAACAGCACGCTGATCTGCCACTCGTAGGTCAGCGCCGCCTGCAGCGACAGGTTGCCGTTCTTCTGATTGTGGAAGTCGTTCAGGTAGTAGCTGGGATAGGGAAAGTCGTCGGGCGGGGTCACCGGCAGCCGCACCGTGCCGTCGCGAAACTTGCGACGAATGCGCAAAAGATCGAACGGCGCTGAGGCCAGCATGCTGGGCAGGGTCAGCAGATCCTCGCGCTCTAGCCGATCGAGCATGGCGCCAAAGCCGGGACGCGCGAGCAGTCCGGTGTGGAAGTCATAGGCTTCCTTCAGCGAAAACGGCAGCGACGAAAACGGCACGTGATCGCCAGGAAATAGCGCCGCCATAACGACGTACGGCGGTAGGCTGCGCGCGGTGTGCAAAAATGCCGACGCGCGCTCACGCAAGCTCAGCTCAACCTCGGGATGGGCGACGGTCTGCAGCATGAGCCGAGCTTACAACAGAACGCCGGGCCCCTCGATGCTCCGCCGAGCGCGATCCCCGGTGGCTATGCCGCAGCGTCGGGCTGCGCATCAGCCTGGGGAGCCGAGCGCGGCTTCTTTAGGCGGGCCGCAAGCGCTGCCGCCACGAACTGACGGAACAGCGGGTGGGGACTCGTCGGTCGGCTCTTGAACTCGGGGTGGAACTGACAGCCGACGAAGTGGGGATGGTCGGCGAGCTCGATCATCTCGACCAGCGAGTCATCCGGTGCCACGCCCGAGATGGTCAGGCCGTGTCGCATCAGCGTCTCGCGATAGGCGTTGTTGACCTCGTAGCGATGGCGATGGCGCTCTGCGATCTCGCTCTGGCCGTAGGCGGCGTGGGCCCGCGTGCCGGGCTGCAGGGTGCAGGGATAAGCCCCGAGGCGCATCGTGCCGCCCTTCTTCTTCAGATCCTGCTGTCCGGCCATCAGCGATACCACCGGGTGCGCCGTCGCGGGGTTGATCTCCAGCGAGTTGGCATCAGCCAGACCGCAGACGTGGCGCGCGTACTCGACGACCGCTAGCTGCATACCGAAGCAGATGCCAAAGAACGGCAGGCGCGTCTCGCGGGCGTGGCGGATGGCGGCGATCTTGCCCTCGGCCCCGCGCGAGCCGAAGCCCGGCGCCACCAGGATGCCGTCGACCTCGGCGCAGGGTCCCTCGGGTCCGCTCTTTTCGACCTCTTCGGCGTCGATGTAGCGGATCTTGACGCGGCAGTCGTTGGCGATGCCTCCGTGGATCAGCGCTTCGTTCAGGCTCTTATATGACTCGGCCAGCTCGACGTACTTGCCGACAAAGCCGATGGTGACTTCGTGGCTGGGGTTGGTGACGCGCTCGACGATGCCCTGCCAAACATCAAGGGCCGGCGCGCGCGTCCAGATGTTCAAAAGCTCGCACAGCTTGTCGTCGAGGCCCTGCTGATGCAGGTGCAGCGGCAGCGCATAGGTGGTCGGCACGTCCTGCGAGGTAAAGACGGCATCGACGGGAACGTTGGCGAACAGGCCGATCTTTTCGCGGTGCCCCTGCGGGATCGGTCGATCGCAGCGACACAGCAGCATGTCCGGCGAGATGCCGATCTCGCGCAGCTTCTGAACCGAGTGCTGCGTCGGCTTGGTCTTGAGCTCGCCGGCCGCCGCGATGTAGGGCACCAGCGTCAGGTGCAGCGCCACCGAATTCTGCGGCCCGACCTCGTGCCGAAGCTGACGGATGGCCTCTAGGAACGGCAGCGACTCGATATCACCGACGGTGCCGCCGACCTCGATGATGATCACGTCATAGGGTGCGCTGGCCGAGCCCCCCGGGGTACGACTCGATGGCTGGCTGCTGGGATTGCCCAGGCCAGCGATGGCGCGAATATTGGCTTTGATCTCGTCGGTGATATGGGGAATCACCTGCACCGTCGCGCCCAGATATTCGCCCTGGCGCTCTTTGCGGATCACGGACTCGTAGATCTGGCCAGTGGTGAAGTTGTTGCGCTTGGTCATGCGCACATCGATGAAGCGCTCGTAGTGCCCGAGGTCGAGATCGCACTCGGCTCCATCGTCGGTGACGAAGACCTCACCGTGCTGCAGCGGGTTCATCGTCCCGGGGTCGACATTGATGTAGGGATCCAGCTTCTGGATCGTGACCTTCAAGCCGCGGTGCTCCAGCAGTGCACCGATCGAGGCCGAGGCCATGCCCTTGCCCAGCGATGACACCACGCCCCCGGTTACAAAGACGAACTTAGTCTGCTTGGCCGTGCCGCGCCGCATGTGAGTCTCCGATGGAAAGCAACTAGGAACGCCCGGCGACGACCCACATCCTGGGCCTCGCCACACAGGCAGACAAAACTCGCGCACTACGTGCCACAGAGGGCCAGTGCGAGTCAACCACCGGCGCCGAGGGCACTCGCAGAAGTCGCCCCCGCGCCCAATCGCCGGATCCCCCGAGGAATGGATCCGCCCCGCCCGACGAAATTCTTGCCAATGTCCCCGCGCAGGCCAGCCCATGTGTGATAAAAAAATCTTCAGGAAGGAGTGCGGGAGATGGCGTTCAACGGCGTGAAGGTGTTTTCGGCCACCAAGGCCCGTGAGCGCGAGGACTTAGGTGAGATCATCACCCGCTGGCTCAGGGCCAACCAGGGCATCCGAATCGTCGACAAAGTCGTCACCCAAAGCTCCGACCGCGAGTTCCACTGCCTGACGATCACCCTGTTCTACCAGCGAGACGCCGCCGACAAGGACTAAGGCCGCCCGTCGCGTCCCGGCCCAACCTGCCGCCAGCCCACTAGCCGCCACCGTCCCCCGCCAAGGCTCTCCAGCAAGCCGCAGGCAAAAAAAAAGCCCGTCTGAGACGGGCTTTTTCCTTTTCTGGAGCGACCCCAACGGGATTTGAACCCTTAAAAGCCTAACTCGAAACTCAGCGACGCGGCGCGCGGCTCTCCTCCCCGTTTCCGTCGCTGCGCTAGGGTTTTTCGGCTTCCCCGTTGTTCCTTTTACTTCCCAACGCAACCCCCCGTTTGCCCAGAATTTTGGGCACCTAATGGGCACCACACGGGTTTTTTTCGACCCTGGCGGACTGCCCCGCGCGGTCGAACCTCCCCACGGGAAAGACAGCGTGTGGTTGGGCACCAGCGCAGGCATGCCCCATCTTCCCGCCGCTACCCACCAGTGCTATGTCACGTTCACCAAATTCCCTCGGAGGCCGTCATGGCGACTGCTGAGTCCGTCTCGCCGAGCATCTACCAGCTCAAGATTTCTCTCGAAGGCATCGTCCCGCAGATATGGCGACGGGTCCTCGTGCCGAGCGACCTGCCGCTGTCCAAGCTGCACATCGTCATTCAGGTCGCGATGGGCTGGACCAACTCGCACCTCCACGAGTTTCTCGTCGGCAGAAAGCGCTACAGCGACCCTAGGTTCGGGCTGGACGAGCTGGACTTCGGCGAGCCGATCTTCAAGGAGGCCAAGGTGAAGCTGTCGGATGTCGCGCCGACTCCCAAGAGCACGCTGCGCTACCACTACGACTTCGGCGATGGCTGGATGCACAAGGTGGTCATCGAAAAGCGGCTGACCCCTGACCCTGTGCAGCCAGCCCCGCGGTGCATCGATGGCAAGCGCGCGTGCCCGCCCGAGGACTGCGGCGGCATCCCCGGCTACGACCGGCTGCTCGACATCCTCGCCGACCCGCACCACCCCGAGCACGACGAGATGAAGGAATGGCTGGAAGACGACTTCGACGCCGAAGCGTTCGACCTCGGGGCGACCACCCGCGAGCTGACGCGACTCTTCTCCCGAAAACCACGGGCGGCCAAGAGAACCCGAATTTCCATCGCGCCGGGACAGGCCGCTGCACGCTAAACCCCGTTGCGCCGCACTCGCGAATGCTACGCTTCGGCGCGGTTCGCCCAGTCCAGCTCCGAGCGCCCAAGCCAATAGCATGCGAGTGGGGCGGGGATTTTTAGCAGGCGCGTCTTTTCGCCTCCGCGGCTAAGCTCCATGACCTGAAAGTCGGTCATATCCCTCGTAATGACGTAGCCTCTGTCGATTTTGTGCTCGGCGCAGAACTCGGCCATGCCCTTCAAGTCCCCGATGCCAGTGTGCTGCGGTGCGCGGTATTTCACCTCGAACGGGACCAGACGCCCCTGTTGGTCGGCGATGATGTCCACTTCG
Source organism: uncultured Myxococcales bacterium (assembly GCA_937952145.1). Taxonomy (GTDB): domain Bacteria; phylum Myxococcota_A; class Polyangia; order Palsa-1104; family JAEUJZ01; genus JAEUJZ01. Next base: position 39,184 of record CALFYE010000332.1, on the reverse strand, counting down.
CGGTCCTGCTTGCCGCGCCAATAGGAAAAGCCCATGCTGCCCGCGTAGTATCGCGTGAAGACGTGCTTGAAAAATGCCGTCTCGACCGCCCGCCCTAAGGCATCGGCGTCTTCGAGCAGAGCCTTTCCTTTGAGCAGCACGCTCGGCGCGATGGCCGCGTCCGCCAGATAGATTTTCGGACGAGCCCGCAGGACTTGCTTGCCATAGCCGAACGGAAGAAGGCGATGGATGAGGTGCGTGCTCTCCAAAAGCTCGATGAAGCTCCCGACAGTCGGGCGCTTGAGCTCAAGGCGTGAGCACAGCTCCGGCAGGTTGAGAAGCCCGCCGTCGTGGAGGCAGAGATAGAGAAACACCTGCTCAAGCTCCAGCACGCGCCGAACCCCAAAGAGGGCCGTCATGTCGCGCTTCAGCACTTTGTCCACGATGTCTTCGCGCAGGAGCTTCTGGGCCAGCGGAATGCTCTCGACGAGGGCGCTCTGCGGAAACCCGCCCCGCAGCAGATACTCGTGAAACAGTCCCGGAAGCGGCATCGCCTCCCCGCCGCACCGAGCAAGCTGCGTTGCATCCCAGGAGAACAGCTCCAGCAGCGATGCCACCGCTGGCAGCGAGGGGACCGGCAGCTTGCGAAGCTGCAAGTACTCAAAGAAAGAAAGGGTCGCCAGACGAATCGTCTGCCATCGTCCCACCCCCGATTCTTGGCCTTGCTCGACAAGCGGGGTCGCCGAGCCGGTCACGGCAATCCGCCTTCGCTTTTCAAAATCGACCTGATGCTTGAGCCAAATCTGCCAATCCTTGGCTACCTGAATCTCATCGAGAAACAGATATTCAGGCCCTTCCTTAGCCGGCTCAAACTCTCGCCACAGCTGAAGGAGCGCGTCGAGCCCGATGAGCTTAAGGAGCGGGTGGTCGAACGTTGCGTACAGGATGTTGCTTGGCGCGACCCCACGCCGAAGGAGGTCCTCAATCGTCTGCAAATAGAGCGTGGTCTTGCCAACCTGCCGGGCTCCGCTGAGCAGCAGCGCCCGGCCTGCCGGTGGATTCTCAGCCCAGGCCGCAATCTCGCGAAACGCCGCCCGCCGCCACGTCGGCAGTTCAAAAAGGCGCCCGCCAGACCACCACGGGTTGTACTGACGCAGCACAGCAAACAGCTCGGCTTTCGATGCGATCACTCACAGATTCAGCCAAAAATCACAGAATAATGCAAGTACACTTTAACTAAGGTGACCATAGAGTGAGTTTTTGACGGAAACGGTACGGTTTCGCTGGATCGGGCACGGCCGGCGCACCCGCCGCGACGACCTACTCGGTTCTACGAGGACCTCAGCGACGAAGGGAAAGACTCTTTGCCTGGTCCGTTTTTCATTCATTCTGGAGCCATTTTCATTTGCGAATGAATTTCGCGCTGGAATGAATTTCACCACCATGTTCCAGAAAAGTGACCGTTCCACACGATGCGGAACAGGCGTTTCTCTGGAACGCGGGTTTTCCCTAGCAGCCTAGCGTGCCTGCTCGCCAAGCTCGGCAGCCACCATCCAGCGGCTCAGAAATTCACAATTTGCGAATCGCGATTTGCGAATTGGAAATCTAGATGACGCATGACAGGCTACCTTTCATGCGAAGCCACACCGGCATGCGACCGCAGGACATTTTGGTGCTCCTGAAGATGGTCGTATGGGGCTCGGCGGACACCCGCTATGTCCTCAGGCTCGTCCCGACGCCGTCGGGGCTGAAACGAGCGAAGGAGGGTTGGCGACAGCTCGACTTGGCTCACGAACTGGGGCTGAGTCAAGGCGAGGTCACCGAATCGTTGAATCGCAGCCGCATCGCTCGCCTCGTCGATGCCGACAAGCGCCAGCCGATGCGCAAAGCCCTGCTCGACTTCTTGCTGCATGGCGTCCAGTACGTGTTCCCCGCCTTACCGGGAGCCATCGTTCGCGGCATGCCGACGGCTCACTCCGCGCCGCCGCTTTCGAACACAATTGTCGATTCCGAGGAAAAGTTCGTCTGGCCCGACGAGGAGGGAGAAGTGCGTGGGCAGGCCATCGTCCCCCTGTATCCGACCGTTCCCGCCGCGACTCGCCGCGACCCGCGACTGCACGAGCTGCTCACCCTCGTGGACGCTCTGCGTGTCGGTCGCGCCCGAGAACAAAAGCTCGCCCGAGAAGAGCTGGAGCGCCGACTGATGGAACCGAAGTCGTGAAGGTTGTCCCGAAGGCGAACGGCTGCGCGCAAGGCGGCCTTTGTTGGAGCCGAGCGACCTCGGTTCGGCAGGTGTTCCAGAAAACATGGCGTTCCACTCCATGTGGAACGGGCGATTCTCTGGAACAGATAAGGATTGCGTGTGTCTGTTCCAGAAATTAGACTGTTCCACAGTATGTGGAACGGGGAGATTTCTGGAACAGAACTGGTTCGCGAGGTCGTGTCGCGGCTCCAGGGAGTGCTGCCTGCCTCGTGGCAGCTCGCTGTGGCTGAGCAAGAGCCGCGCGCAGTGGGCCCCGATAGAGGACTGCCCGATGCATCGCTAGAGCTGCGCTCCCCAGAGGGCGGAAGCGCGCGGCTGATACTGGAATGCAAGCGCCGGCTTGAACCGAACCTTGTGCAAGCCGCGATACGGCAGGCCAAGCACTTCGATGGTCTTGCTGCGGTCCTCCTTGCTGCGCCCTACCTGAGCCCGCGCAGTCGCCAGCTTGCGGTGGAGGGGGGCGCGAACTATCTGGACCTGACCGGCAACGTCCGTCTGCGTCTGGAGCGGCCAGCGGTCTTTATCCAACTGGCGGGTGCGCAGGAAAATCCGTCCAACGAAACGCGGCCTCTCGGGTCGTTGAAGGGACCCGCGGCGGCACGGGTGGTGCGCGCGGTCTGCGACCATCTGCCGCCCTACGGCGTTCGCGAGCTGGCTCAGCGGGCCGAGGCATCGCAGGCGAGCACATCACGCGTAGCCGAGCTATTGAGTCGCGAAGCCTTGCTGCAAAAAGACCCGCGCGGACGCATCACCGCGGTGGACTGGCCGAAGGTGCTGGAGCGTTGGAGCGAGGACTATCACGTCCTGAAGAGCCATCGGTCGGTGACGGCACTCGAACCACGCGGCCTTGCGGCTTTGCCGGCTAAGCTGAAGACACTCGCTGTGCGCCATGCGGTCACGGGCTCCTTGGCAGCGGTGCGGATGGCTCCTGCTGCGCCGGCTCGTCTGGCGATGGTGTTTGTTGAAGACATCAAGGCCGCTCTCGCCGCGCTGGAACTGCATCCTACGGATGCTGGCCAGAACGTCATCCTGCTGCAACCGAGCGACGGGTTCGTGTTCGCTGGTGCGAAGAGCCTCGACGGCCTGGTATGTGCAGCTCCCAGTCAGGTCGCCGCAGACTTGCTGACCAGCCCCGGCCGCGGACCGGAAGAAGCGAAGGTACTCATCGAGTGGATGAAGGAACATGAGCGGGCGTGGCGACATTGAACCGGAGTATGTCGAGGCGAGGCGGGCGCTTCTCGATGCGCTCGATACGCTGACCGCGCACCGCGATGCGCTCGTTTTAGTCGGAGCGCAGGCCATCTATCTGCATGTGGGCGAGGCGGACATGGCCGTTGCGCCATTCACCACCGATGGAGACATTGCGCTCGACCCCCGTGTCCTTGGGGATGACCCACGCATTGCGGATGCGATGATGCAGGCAGGGTTTCGCATGGGGATGCCGCCGGGAATTTGGCTCAGCCGAACCAACATTCAGATAGACCTGCTGGTGCCTGATGCGGTCGGCGGTGCGGGACGCCGGGGCGCGCGACTTGGAGTGCATGGCACCGAGGTCGCCCGCAAGACGCGCGGTCTGGAAGCAGCCCTCGTCGATAAATCCGACTTCCCCATCGGTGCACTCGAACCCAATGACACACGCCAACATCGCTTGGCGGTCGCTGGACCTGCCGCACTCCTCGTCGCCAAGCTGCACAAGCTGACCGACCGCATCGCCGATGCGCAGCGACCGGAAGGCCGACCCAAGCGACTAGAACCCAAAGACGCACTCGACGTGCTGCGTCTCTTGCGCGGCGTGCCCATCGCCACGCTGGCCGATTCGCTGCGGCGCCTCATAGCGAGCGACGTCTCGTCCGACGGTTCCACCGAGGCGTTGGCTCATCTGCGCAAGCTGTTTTCAACCCCCAGCGGGGTCGGTTCACAGCTTGCGGCAAAGTCCGTTGAGGGTCTTGAAAATCCCGTGACCATCGCAGCATCGTGTTCGGTGCTGACGCAGGAACTGCTGGCGCGGTTCTAAATCAGAGAACCAGCGACAGCGACGCTCAGTTCGGCAGCTCTGACCGCCTGGGCTCTTCGCGCAGCGGAAACGGCTCCGGCGGACCGTCAGCGTATAGCGTGTCCTGCCAGCCGGAAATCGTGACGCTCTCGTCTTCGCAGTCCGGGCACCACGCATGCAGCAAGTCCTGTTCGGTCTTCTCGACCATGAGGAGCCCAGGGCAGGCTTTTCTCCCCGGCCTTCGACTGCACTCGACGAGCGTGAGGCGCATCTGGCCGGGCTGCATCGTCCCGCCGTATTCAATCAGCCGCGCTAGGCGCAGCACTTTGGAGCGAAGCGCGGGTGTGGCCGGTTCATCGTTGTCGTTCAGCCAGTGTCATTCAGCCAGTCGCGAATGTCCACCGACAGGTGCATGCGTGGGCTTCTATCATGCTTTCGGTGCAGTGAAGCGACCCGGCGGATTTTTTCTCAGCCTCAGCGAACACAACCATGGGCCGTCACTAGGACAGCGAGCGATAGCATTCCATCGCATCACCGCGCCGGCGGAAGTTTTGCCAGCGCATGCTTATCTCGTCGATGTTCCAGGTGATGACAACGTAGGTGGCCGTGGCCGACTTGCCTGCGTAATGGGCGACCTCGTAGATGAGTCGTTCGACCTTGCCTTCAATCCTCCGCTCAACACGTTTCACGTCGAATGCCCGGTAAAGCCGGGGCTGGTTGGTGTGTACACGCGCAATCCAGCCAGCCATGAATCGTTCGGCAGGGTCGGTGAGGCATTCGGGACGCATGCCGCCCTGTTCGGGGTGAACCCCTGGCGGCTCCAGCTTTGGATGGGGCACAAGCGCATCGATGAAACCATGCGCTATGTCCACCTGGCCGAAGCGCATCGACGTCCACTGCCCGAAGCGATGGTCCAAGCCGGACAGGCAGAGACAGACCCCGACCGCCGCGTTTTGGCCCTGCTCGGCGGGCGTGGGCACCTAATGGGCACCAGGGGGGTGCTGGAGGCAAAAAAAAAGCCCGTCAGCGACGGGCTCTTTCTGTTCTACGGGGCGACCCCAACGGGATTTGAACCCGTGTCACCAACGTGAAAGGCTGGTGTCCTAGGCCGGCTGGACGATGGGGTCTTGCTACTTGCTCAGGGGTGCAACGCGCCGAGCCCAGGCATTTTCTATGGCCGGCTCATGATGTCAACGACTAAGTCGGTCGGGGCTGCATTTTTCGCGGTAGATTGCGGCCATGCCCAGCCTGTACTTGGTCGACGGCTCGAACTTCCTATTCCGCGCCTTTCACGCCATGCCGCCGATGACCACCAAGAGCGGCATCCCCACGGGAGCCGTTCGGGGCTTTGTCAGCATGCTCTTGCGCCTGATCGCTGATGAGCTGCCATCGCACTTGGCCGTGGTCTTTGATGCGGCCGGACGCAGCAAGCGCGCCGAGCTGTACCCGGCCTACAAGGCCAACCGCAGTGAGACCCCACCGGAGCTGGTGCCGCAGTTTGATCTGTCGCGGCGCATGGTGCGAGCCCTGGGCATCCCCTGCCTGGATGCCACCGATGTCGAAGCCGACGACATCATCGCCAGCTTGGCCCAGGCAGGCCGGCGGGAAGGGCTGCCGGTGGTGGTGGTGTCTTCCGACAAAGATCTGATGCAGCTTGTCGCGGATGGCAGCGTCGAGCTCTTAGACACGATGAAGGAAGAAGGTCGCGGAAAGCGCTTTCGCGAAAAGGATGTCGCGGAAAAGTTTGGCGTGCCGCCGACGCAGCTGGGCGATGTGCTGTCGCTGATGGGCGATTCCAGCGACAACATCCCGGGGGTGCCGGGCATCGGACCGAAGACCGCGGCGCAGCTCATCGCGCACTTCGGCTCGCTGAGCGCGCTGCTCAGCCAGCTCGACACGCACGGCCACCTCGGCGAGCTCAGCCTGCGTGGCAAAGACAAAGTGGTGGCGGCGCTGCGTGAGCATCGCGCGCAGCTTGCGATCTCGCGACAACTGGTCGCGTTGGAAGACGACCTGCCGCTGCCCATGCCGCTCGCTGACCTGGGTCGCCATCCCGATTCGGTGCAGCGCGATGTGCTGCTGGCCATGCTGACTGAGCTGGAGTTCAACACGCTGCTCAAGCGCGTCACAACACCAGGTGGCCTGCCCGGTCTACCGGATCTCAGCGCCCCCAGCGTGCTGCCCCCAGCGCCGGTTCCTCTCCCGACGACAGCGACGAAAGCGGCGACGGCCACAACACCTGCCGCGGCAACACCACCGCCCCCCACCACGACTGCTGCTCCGATGCCGCCAGTTGAAAGTCCAGCGCTGACCGAAAGTGCCGCGCCCAGCGCAGCGGTAGAGCTTGCGGCCTGGATCGCGGCGACACCTGGCGCACCGCAGGTGCTGCTGTCGCAGGATGCGCTTGCGGACTGGCTACGCGCTGCCCAGCCTTCGCTCCGTCAGCATGGCCTGGCGTTTCGCCTGATGCGCTGTGGCGAGGGGGATACGCCTGCCAAGCCGCCGTCGCCACGCGTCGCGACCCTGGCCGGCATCTCGCTTTACACGCCTCTTGCGCCCGCGGCCTACCTGCCGCTTTCGCATCGCTACCTCGGCGCACCGACGCAGCTCTCACCGGCCGAGGCGGTCAGCCAGCTGGCCCCGCTGCTCTCTGATCCGACGCTGCGCAAGTTCGTCTACAGCGCCAAGGATGTGCTGCTGCTGCTCAGCCGCTATGGGCAGAGCGAGGTCGCGGGCATCGTCGCTGATCCCGCCCTGTGCTCGTATCTCCTCGATGCCGGGCAGGATCACAGCCTCGATGGACTGGTCGAAAAGCACCTGCCGCCGGACTATCCCAAGCTGCTCTCGCGCGAGGCGCTGTGTCGGGCCGGAGGCAAGCACGGCGTGCCCTTCGATCAGGTCGACATTGCGGCCGCTGCCGACTTCGCCATCGCGCAGGCTCGTGCGACCTACCTCTTGTCGGCGCTGCTCTGGCCGCGACTGGATAGCGCAGCGCAGCAGCTACTCAGCCGGCTGGAGCTGCCGCTGGCCCGCGTTCTGTCGGTGATCGAGCAGCACGGAATTCTCATCGATGTCGATGTCCTTTCGCGACTAAGCCGCGAGACCGACAGCAAGCTGGGGTCGCTAGAGTCCGAGATCGCGACGCTGGCCGGCGCGCGCATCAACCTCAACTCGCCCAAGCAGCTGGCTGAGCTGCTATTCGACAAGCTGGGCCTTGAGCCGGTGAAAAAGACGCGCGGCAAGACCGGCATGTCGGTCGATCACGAGGTCCTGGAAGCGCTGGCCGATCAGCATCCCATCGCGCACAAGATCATCGAGTACCGCAGCCTGAGTAAGCTCAAGGGCACCTACATCGATCAGCTTCCTGAGCTGCGCGATCGCAAGAGCGGCCGCATTCACACCACCTTTCAGCAGGTGGTGGCAGCAACGGGGCGGCTCTCTTCGATCGATCCCAACCTGCAGAACATTCCGGTGCGCAGCGGCCTGGGCAAAGAGATCCGCCGCGCCTTTATCGCCCCTGCCGGCTTCCGATTAATCGCCGCGGACTATTCGCAGATCGAGCTGCGCATCCTGGCCCACCTGTCGCACGATCGCCTGCTGCTCGAAAGCTTTCAGAGCGGCGAAGACGTGCATAAGCGCACCGCCATCGAGATGTTCGGTCCCGAAGCGGGAGCGACCGATGACAAGCGGCGCGCAGCCAAGATGATCAACTACGGCATCATCTACGGCCTGTCGGATTACGGTCTGGCCAGTCGCCTATCGATCGAGCGCAGCGTCGCCAAGGAGTACATCCGCGAGTACTTCGCGCGCTATCGCGGGGTGCAGGAGTTCATGAACGATCTGGTGGCGCATGCCCGACGCGATGGCGGGGCGCGTACGCTGCTCGGTCGCTTCCGGCCGCTGCCCGATCTGACCAACCGCAACTTCGCGGTGCGTGCCTACGCCGAGCGCGTGGCCAAAAACACCCCGCTGCAAGGCTCCGCCGCCGACATCATGAAGCAGGCGATGATTGACGTGCAGGCCGGGCTCGTAGCGGCCAATAACCCGCAGGTGCGGCTGCTGCTCACCGTCCACGACGAGCTTGTGCTAGAAGCCCCCGAGGCGGTCGCCGAAAAGGTAGCCAGCGACGTACAGCAGGCCATGGAAGGGGCGGTGAAGCTGGCCGTGCCGCTCAAAGTCGACGTGGGCATCGCTCAGTCGTGGGCCGACTGCTAAGGCCCGCTCTAGCACGCGGGGGAGAAGCATGAGGCAATGCCCAGCAGCTGGCCGAAAGGTCAAACATTCCGCGACCTTTTCGGCCTGATGTGCGCGGTAACTTGTCCACACAGGATGGGCTCTGCCATCCTGGCTGCCAGATGAATGGCGCCGACAGAGAGCTTAGCCGACGGCAGCGGCAGCATCGATCGATCAGCCGACGAGCGCTGGTCTTTTCGCTGGCCCTGATCTCGCTGGCCCTGATCTCGCTGGGCTGTCGCGGACCGCGCGGACCGCATCGCCCCTGGGTGCACAAGGTCTACCTGCACGGCGTCAAGAAGCTCAAGGCATCGGACGTCAAAGAAAAGACCGTGGTGCAGCAGAGCCCGTGGTTTCCGCTGGCCCCGCGTCGCTATCTGGATCAGCCGCTTACCGTCGAGGTCGATCGCGATCGCATCGCCACCTACTACCAGACCCGCGGCTACTTTTCCGCCCTGGTGCCGCAGGCGGAGATCAAGCCCTACAAGACCAAGCCAGGCATCGATCCCACGCTGCCCGAGGCGGTACAGGCGGTCGATGTCCACTTCCTTGTTGAAGAGGGCGAGCCCACCCACATCGTCGCGGTGGACATCAACGGCCTTGGGGCGCTGCCTCCCGACGATGCTCGGCATGCCCTCGCCGAGCTGCCACTGGCTGTCGGCAAGATCTTTGAGCACCAGCCATACCTGCTGACCAAGGAGCTCTTGCTGCACCACCTGCGCGAGCGCGGCTATGCCTTCGCGACGATTGAGAGTGGGCGGGTCGAGGTCGATCGCGATGCCCGCACCGCCCGCGTGATTATCGCGGTCTCGCCCGGGCGAAAGGTGCGTCTGGGAACGCTCACCATCCGCGGCACCGAGAAGGTCGATGTCGCAGCGCTATATCGCCACGTCCACCTGCCGAGCGGCGAGGTGTATACGCCGACGGCCTTGGCCGCGCTGCAAGGCAGTCTTTACAGCCTGGGCCTATTTTCGACGGTGCGCGTCGAGGCCGAGCCCGATCCACAGCAGCCGGAGATCGCCAACGTCAGCGTGCAGCTCAGCGAAGGCAAGCACCGCGATCTGCGCATCGGCGCCGGCATCGGTATCGAGCCGCTGCGCAACGATGTGCATGCCGAGCTGCTCTACACCCAGCGTCGCTTCCTGGGTGGCCTGCGCGTGCTCAATATCACGGTGCAGCCGGGCTATGCCGCGCTGCCCGCGGTGTGGGCTGATCCGCTGCGCCGCCACGGACCGATCCTGCTTACCAAGTTCGATCTGACGCAGCCCGATGTGCTGGGTCGCTCGTCGGCGATTACCGCGTCGTTAAGCTACGACCTGGGCGTGCAGTACGCCTATCAGTATCACGGCCCCAGCGCGCGCCTGGGGTTGAGCAAAGGTCTGTGGCGCGACCGCATCTCGCTCTCGGCCTCTTACAACTTTCAGTTCCTCGACTTCTTCAATCCGCAGGAAGGACTCTCCGACTCGGATCAGGCGGGGCAGCTCTTTGGCTTTGTCGATCCCTATCGCCTCGGCTACTTCCAAGAGATGGTCGCCCTGGATCTGCGCGATCGTCCCGTCGATGCGACGCGCGGCTTCTATGCCCAAGTGGTTGCTGAGCAAGGCGGCGTCTACACCGGCAGCGCCTTTTCCTATCAGAAGATCGTCCCCGAGATCCGCGGCTACTACACGCTGTGGCACCGCCTGACGCTCGCGGCTCGGCTGCAGTTTGGGCAGATCTTCACGCAGGGCGATCTCGGCAGTCCGATCACGCAGCGCTTCTATCTCGGCGGTCCGAACTCGCACCGCGGCTTTTCGTTCAACCGGCTCTCGTATCAGATGTGCTCTGGCACCAAAGACACGCCGCAGGGGCCGACCCCGCTGCTTCTGCCGTGCCGTAGTGCGGGCGTCGGTGAGCTGCAGGATCTGCAGCGCATCCCCACCGGCGGCGACCAGCTTGTGCTCGGCCAGTTCGAGCTGCGCATGCGCCTGTTCAAGCTGGCTGGCGAGTGGATCTCGCTGACCGCCTTTACGGATATCGGCGATGTCGCACCGCCGCCCAAGCTGTGCGAGCAGATTGGCTGTGTGCCCGGCGAGCCGCTGACCAGCTTTGACTTCTCGCGCCTGCATGTCGCCGTCGGGGGCGGGGTCCGCTATCGCACGGTGATCGGCACCATCCGCTTCGATCTGGGAGTGCGCCTAAACCGCCTGGAGGCGCTGGAGAACGGCCAAGAAAATCCCGACCCCGATCAGCGCTTTGCCTATCACATCTCGATCGGGGAGGCGTTCTGATGCGTGCGGGGGCAGTGCGGTGGACACAGATCTGGCGCGGGCTGCGCCGGGTCCTGCGCGCAGTGCTCGTGCTGCTGCTGATCGTCCTGGGGCTCTTTGGGGCGGCCTTCCTGTTCCTGCGATCGTCGTATGGGCAAGCCCGCCTGCTGAGCTGGGTCCTGCCGGTGGTGCAGCGCTCGCTGCGCGGGCCGCTGCAGGTCGCGCACCTGCGCAGTGATCTGCTGCACTTCTTGACGCTGGAAGGCATCGACTTGGCCGATGGCGATGGCCAGCCGGCGGTCCACCTCGACCGCTTGACTGTGCGCTATCGGCTGGGCGCGCTGCGACAGCGCACGCTGCACATCACGTCGGTTGCGCTGGAGGGCGGACGGGTGCAGGCGCGGCAGGGAGCCGACGGCCAACTAAACCTAGCGACGCTCACCAGGCCCAGCCCGGAACCACAAGAAGCGGGCTCGGGTCGGCTGCCGATCGCCATCGTGGTCGATGCCATCACGCTGGGCAGCGGGCTGTCGTTCGCTGGGCCACCGGGTCCCCTGCACCAAGTCGCCGCCGAGCTGACGCTGGCCGCCGGGCTGCGCATCGATCCCGATCTGCGCATCGCGCTGCGCATCGATCGACTCAGCCTGCCCACTCAGACCCCGCTCAAAAGCCAGCTAAGCCTGGCCGGCGGTGTGCAGGTGGTGCTGCCGCCACCGAGTCTGTCCCCTGGCAGCGTCCCCAAGGCCCCGCCTGAGATCACGCTGGCCGATGTCGTCCTCAGCCTGCGCAGCGACGGCGCTGAAGTCGGGCGGGTGCTGCCCCAGGCGGGCCTTCTGCCTGGCCCGCTGAGCGCCGACCTCAAGCTGTCAGGCTCGCTTTCCATGCTGACAAGTGTGCTTGACATCTCGCTGCCCAAGGGGGCGCTGCACCTGCAGGCCTCCGTCGGAGTTCTGGATGAACGGCTGCCCTGGCAGGCGGCGCTGCAGCTGCAGGGGATCGAGCTGTCAGCGCTGCGGGCCGATCTGCCGCCCCTGCGGGTCGAGTGCGCGCTGCACGGTCGCGGCGCCATGGCATCCGGCCAGCTAGAGATCGAGCGGCTGGAGGTGCAGGCCGGCCACAACAGCCTCAGCCTGAACGGCAAGCTCGCCGCCCCCGCGACGCCCGCCGTGTGGGTCGATCCCCTGGCCGCCACGGCGCAGCTTTCCCTGAAGATCGCGGCGCCCCGGCTGGATGAGCTGCACGCAACGCACGCGCTCTTGCCGGCTCTGGCTGGTGCGCTGGCTGGCCAGGTGGGGCTGCAACTAAACGATCGTGCGCTGCGCGTGACGACCCAGCTGGATGGCAAGGATCTGGCTGGCTTTGGCGCGCAGCTGGCCGGGCTGCACGTCGATGTCGATAGCCCAGACCTGCTGGGGCTGCGGGGTCGCGTACTGGCCAGTCTAAGTGGTGCGCGCTACGGCGCTGAGCAGCTGCACCAAGCCGAGCTCAAGGCCGATGGCAGCCACCGCGATCTGACACTGACAGCTGAGCTCAAAGCGCTGATCGCTGGGCAGTCCCTGGCGGCTCGCGTGGCCCTGCGGGCGCAGCCCAGCTATGGCGACGGCCTACGACCGCAGGCGGTGACGGCGCAGCTCAGCGAGCTGTGGCTGCAGCGCGATCGCGACCGCATCGAGCTTCTGGCGCCGGCGACGATCGCGCTGCGGGCGCTGGACACGGCACCGGTGATCGAGATCCTCGACACCCCGCTATCGGCCCACACGCGGCAGGCCTTGGCCACGGATTCAGCGACGGGCAAGCCGCGAACACGGATCGGCTTGGGCCTGCACTATGCTGATCTGCGCCTGTTTCTATCGGGCCGCTACGAGACCGCAACCGGGCGGGTGCAAGGTCAGCTGGACCTTGAAAATGTCGACGCACAGGGGCTCGCTTTCGCTGCCGTTGGACGCACCGATGTCCCGCGCAGCCATCTGAATGCCGAGCTGCGCATGGCAGGCACGCTGAGCCAACCCAGCGGCAGCGCCCGCCTGTCGGGCACCGTCGATCCGCTGCCCGGGGTGGTGCCCTGGACGACGCCGCTCACGCTGCAGGCCGAGCTCGCGGGGACGCGACAAAATCCGCGCGGCAGCGTGTCGCTTTCGATGGCCGATTGGACCTTCGATCGCCTGGCCGGTGACAGCGCCAAGCTGCGCCTGTCGTACGCCGATGCAGCGCTGACCGCTCAGCTCAGCGTGCCGCACGTAACGACCGAGCAGGCGCCGATCGGCAAGGTGGTGGTCGGGGGCGATATCGATGTCGATTGGCGAGGCGAGGCGCTGAAAGTCGTAGCTGCGCTGAGCTGGAATGGCGTCCCTTGGCTTCGTGCCCAGGCGGGCATCCAGCTCGCTCTCGCCTCAGCGATCGCCGAGGGTGCGGGGCTTGTCGCCAGGCTACCGCAGCTGCCGCTTACGGCGCGTCTGGAGATGCCAGCCTTCCGTCTGCCGGCCGGGCTTCCCGTCGCAGCCGAGCTTGACCTGCAGGCCGAGCTTCAGGGCAGCCTGAGCAAGCCCACGGCAACCGCGCGGCTTCGCGCCAAGGACGTACAAGCGGGCACCTGGCCGGTCGGCAACGTGGCGCTCTTTGCCGCGCTGGAGAACGCTGGGCGGGTGCGGGCGCAGGCGCTGATCGATCCTGGTGCGGCGGCACCACCGCTACCGATCCAGCCCAGCCCAACGGCCAGTACGGTGCGACCAGGGGCGCTCGTGTTGCTGGCGGATGTGCCGCTGCCACTGTCGCTGACTCGGCCAGGGCTTCGCGTGCAGCTCTTCGCCAAGGGTTATCGACTGGACTACGAGCCCAAGCCGGCCGGCACGGGATCCCTGCGCACCGCCCGCGGCGTACTGGATGCCGATCTGCAGGTAGAGAGCGCGGCACCACAGCCGGTGTTCCATGGCTCGCTGCGACTGTCGCAAGGAGAGGTCGCCGCGACGACGCTGCCGCAGCTGCTGCGCGAGATCACGCTGGCCGTTGAGCTGAGCCGACAGGGCCGCATCACGCTCCGCGAGCTGTTCGCGCGGGCTGGGCGCGGGACGCTTAAGGCCGACGGTGAGATCTTGTTGGCCGACGGTCAGCTGCGCACGCTGTCGCTGCAGAGCCGGGCCCAGGACTTTCCGGTAGCTGTGGGGGCTTACAGCGTATGGCTGACCACCCAGGTCAACATGACGGGCGAAAATGATGGCCAGACGCTGCGGACCCGCATCGAGATTCCCCGCGGGCTGATCGACGTACCCAAGCTGTCGACCGGCAATGACGTGCAGGCGCTGGGACCGCTTTCCGATGTCGAGTTCGTCGATGCCGCTGGTCGCAAAGCTCAAGCCGCCCTGCTGGCCGCCGAAGCGAAAGAGCGGCAGGAGACAAGCCAGCACAAAGCCGTGCCCTTCCTGCCCGCCGACACGCTGGTCGACGTCAACATGCCGGGTCCATTCGTCATCAACGGTCCCGAGGTGAAGACCGACCTGCAGGGCCATGTCCGGGCCGAGCTCCGCAGCAGCGGGGGCACGCGCGGCGATCCGATCATCCAGGGCGATCTGCACGCGATGAACGGCTGGCTAGAGATCCTGGGGCGGCGCTATCAGATCGATCGCGCCCAGGTCAGCATGTCGGGCGAAGTGCCGCCGAATCCGCTGCTCGATATCTCGATCAGTCGCAAGGTGGAAGACGCGACGATCTACATCCTGGTGACGGGCAGCGCGAAGAAGCCGGTGATCAGCTTCCGCAGTGATCCAGCGACCTATGACCAGGGACAAATCATCGCCATGGTGCTGTCGGGCTCTAGCCGCGGCGGCGGATCGATCCAGCAGCAGGCGCTGGGGGCGCTGTCATCGCTGGTCGTCGGCAAGCTAAAGGATCAGCTGGGCGCGGCGGTGCCAGTCGATGTCATCAAGTTCGATGTCGGCGGCAACGACGCCATGGGTGCCAATCAATCGAGCCTCGAAATTGGCAAGTATCTGCGCGACAACCTGTACCTGTCGTACACGCACCGCTTCGGCAACCCCAGCACCATCCTGCGACGCATGAACAACGATCAGGTAGCGCTGGAGTGGTGGTTCCTGCGCAACTACCAGATTCACCTCATGGGCGGCGATCAGGGCGTCGGTTCGCTGAACCTGTACTGGAACAAGCGCTTCTAACCACAGCCGCGGGAAGCGCTACTTCCACAGGTCGATCTTGACCTTGTCCTTCTTGCCACCCGCCGGCTTGCGCGGTGACTTGTCGCGGTGACTGGACTTGCTGCTCGGCTTGCTGCCGGACTTGCCCCCTGCCTTGCTGCCCCCTTTTTCGGACGCCGCCTTGGGAGATTCCTCGACGGGAGCAACCGGCTCAGGCTTGGCTGCAGGTGATGCAGTCCCTCCCGCCTCGGGGACGGGCTTGGATGGCGACACCACCTCGGGAGGGGGCGGGCTGACCGCTGAAGTCACCGGCTGCGAGCGCTTGAACCACAGCACTCCGCCGCCAACCAGAGAGAGCAAGAGTCCACCGGCCGCCATCGCCACCAGGCTGCGTCGCGAATAGCGCGCAACGGCCACCTGCTCCCCCACGCTGCGCATGCCGGTGGTTACTTGCGCGGGGTTTGCGGCGTTGGCGTTGATCAAGGCCAGCTTGTCCGTCGCGCGCACCCGCTCTTCGACCTTGGCGCGGATCACGCCCGAGGTCACCACCGCATCCGCCGCCGCCCCTAGCTGCTCGCTCGGCCGCAGCTCGCTCGGACCGTCTTGCAGACCGGTCTCGCTCAGTGCTTCAAGCTCCTTGAGCAGCTCAGCCATGCTCGGCCGCGCGGCCGGTTTCTTGTCGAGCATGCGATGGATCAGCGTTGCCAGCGAGACCTTGACCCCCGGCGTGCGGCTGGCCAAGTCAGGCGGTGTACCGAACATCTGCAGCGCGTACATCTCGCCCGCTGAATCAGAGGTAAACGGCGGCTCGCCATACAGCATCTCGTAGAAGATGATGCCCAGCGAGTAAACGTCGGTCTTCTCGTCGGGCGGCGCCGAGGCTCGGCACTGCTCTGGCGACATGTAGGCGGGGGTGCCAATCGGCATGCCGGTGCGCGTCTTGACGTTGCGCACCATGCCTGGCACGCCCGACTCGGGCAGCGTCAGGTTGGCGGCTTCCCCGGACACATCAGGCGCCCCTGACTCCGGCAGCAGCTTGGCGATACCAAAGTCGAGGATCTTGGCGCGCTCGCCCCCCGCCACCGCCGGATCAGCGACCAGCATGATGTTGTCCGGCTTGAGGTCGCGGTGGACGATACGCCTCTTGTGCGTCGCTGAAAGTCCAGAGGCCAGCTGGCGCATCAACCGCAGGCAGGTCTGCCCAAGATAGCGCTTGGCCAGGCGGGCCCGCAGCGTCTCGCCATCGAGATACTCCATGACGATGTAGGCTTCGCCTTCGCTGCCATCGTCGGTCGGGCAGTTGCCGTACTCGAAGATCTTCACCAGGCTGGGGTGCGAGACCATGCTGATCGCCTTGGCTTCGTTGAAGAAGCGGCGGGCAGCGTTGGGATCGTCCATGCTGTGGCGCAGCAACACCTTGACCGCGGCGCGACTGCCGTCGGTGTTGTGGCGCGCCTCGTAGACCGCTCCCATCCCGCCTTGACCAATCTTTCGCACCAGCCGATAGCTGCCGATGATGCGGTCAAGCATCGGATCGGTAGCGCGACCGGTCGGTCGATTGGGCTCACTGCTGGGGCTTGGGAGGTCCACGCATTCCTCGCAGGGGACGAGCCCCCACAGGATATCATGCGCGACGCCACGGTCGGCAGCCTGAGCAGGCCGCTCGACGATTTCGGGCCCTAACGCGGGGTGTTGCTCAGCCAGGTCTCGACGAGGTCGGCGGTCAGGCCGCGCTCGGCGATGATGCGGCTATACAGCGCGGCACTGGGGCGGGGCGTGCGGCGAAATCCGTCGAGATAATCGAGCTTCACCAGGCCAAAGCGCGCCTCAAAGCCCTCGGCCCACTCGAAGTTATCGAGCAGCGACCAGTGGAAATAGCCGCGCACATCGGCCCCGTCGCGGCGCGCCAACCACAGCTCAAACAGGTGCTCGACGAGCAGCCGCTGACGCAGGCGGTCATCGTCGGCCGCGTCGGCGGTGCCGTTCTCTAGCACGTAGATGGGACGCTCATAGCGCTGCGCTGCTTCGGTGAGGATCTGCCGAAATCCGCGGGGATAACTGGCCCAGCCGAGATCGCTCGGGTAGTCGGCCTGCCGGTTGCTTGGATCATGCAGCAGCACCTCGAACTTCGTCGGGTGCCGCAGGTTCGAGCGCACGTAGAAGCGGCCGTAGTAGTTAATGCCCAGAAAGTCCTGCGTATCGCGCAGCCCGGGTAGCTCGCGCTGGCTGCGACCCGAGGTGCCGGTTAGCCGCAGTGTCCCGGTCTGCACGGCATCGCAGAAGTCCCAGATGAAGGCGCGGGTGATCAGGCCAGCGGTCAGTCGATCGAGCAGGGAGCTGGGGCGCAGCGGCTCGAACACTCGCGTGTGCTGGGCGTAGCCAACCTGCACGCGGTGACCGCGCCGCACGGCGTCCTCTTTCACCAAGTGATAAGCGCGGGCGTGAGCACGCAGGAGCTGCTCGATAACCGGCACCACCTCCGACGGTCCACTGCGCTTCTGCAGCGGCGGGAACACGCCGTCCAGGTAGCCAGCGTAAACGTAGACCATCGGCTCGTTGAGGGTGCAGACGATGGGCATGCGACCGCCGAAGTGCTGCAGCACGGCGCGAACGAAGCGCTCCCAGTGCTCTAGCGCATCGGGGCGTTCCCAACCGACGCGGCCATCGACCGCGCGCCACAGCCAGCGCGGCGTCGTGAAGTGAAACAGCGTCACCACCGGCGTCATGCGCCGCTGCGCAAGCACGTCGAAGATGCGGCGATAAAAAGCGATGCCGGCCGGATCGGGATCGCGCTGATTTTCAGCTGGAAACAGCCGCGCCCACGACAGCGAAAAGCGGTAGGCGTTGTGCCCCATGGCCGCCGCCATGCCCAGATCTTCTTCGATGCGGGCGTCGTGATCGGTCTTCTTGCGCCGCACCTCTTCGGGATAGTCGGCGAGCTTGTGGATGTGTCCCGGCTGGGGCTTCCCCGGCCCCAGCGAGCCGCAGCGCCCGGTGCGCAGGACCTCGGTCTCGAAGGCCGCCCAGTCATCGTCCTGGGTGTGCTCAATCTGGTACGCCGCCGTCGCGGTGCCCCACAGAAAGTCGTCGGGCAGGTGATACGGCGGAGCGGCGCTCGGCAGTGGCGAGCGAGTCGTCGGCGAGCGCGGCGGGAAAAGTCCCTGCAGCATTAGAGCAACACTTGCAGGCGCCGTCGGGCGTCATGCACCGCGGGATGATCCCCGACCACCTGCCCGATGTACTGAAACAACAGCAGCAGCGCCTTACGACCGGCGTCCTCGCGATAGCGGCGATGGTTCTCGATCAGCCACAGCAGGTCCTCGCAAGCGCCGTCGAAATCGCCGGCCCGTGCCCGCCCAGCGGCCCGCGCGTAGTGCGCATCAGAGAGCGCCTGACGATCGCCGTCTTTTTCAAGCTGCGCCTCTGCCGCCGCCGGCGAGAGCAGCGTCCCGCCGGTCTGAAAGAAATCGAGCATGCCGCGCAGCACCTCGGCACGCTCCAGCTCGGCCCCGCGCTGATCCAGCTGATCGAGCAGCGCGGGCACCGCCTCGTACGCCCCCAGGCGCAGCTTGGCCGAGGCGAGGAGCATGAGCGCGCGATCGCGAGACTCCCCCGACAGCGGCCTTTCGCTATCGGCAAGCAGCGGTTCGACGAGCGCGATGACCTGGTCCGACTGGCCCGAAAGGAGCGCCGCTGCGGCCGCCTCCAGCGTCTGCGCGGCCGGCGAAGGCACCAGTGCATCGAGGAAGTTGGCGACGAAGCGCTGGTCGCGCGCCCCGACGAACTCGTTGACCACGCGGCCCTTGTGAAAGACCTTCACCGCCGGAATGCCGCTGATGCGAAAGCGCTGCGCCAGCGCCGGCTGGGCATCGGTGTCGACCTTGGCCAAGAGCACGCGGCCAGCAAACGCCGACACCACGCGCTCCAGCACCGGCCCGAGCATGCGGCAGGGTCCGCACCACTCGGCCCAGAAATCGACGACGATCGGCACCTCGTGCGAGCGCTCGATGACCTGTTTCTCGAACGTGTCGGTAGTGACATCAAAGACGTACTCAGCGTGCGTCTCGGGGCTTGTATCCATATTCGCTCTATACCACGAATCGCTGTCGGCATTGCCGCCACGCCGGCGGGCCCAATCGCTGAAACAGCCTCGGGCACGGCGTCATCCTAGGATGCGCTAATCGGTGCTCGACAAGACAGGAGGAACGCCGATGTCCACCCCCCACCCCAGCGGATCACCTACACCGGCCCCGCGCGAGCTGCCAGCTGAACTTTGGGCGCGCCTGGTTTCCGAGCAGCCGACTCTGGCGGCAAGCGAGCAAGCCCGCTGCGAGGTGCTACAGCGTCGCCTGTGGGTACCCCGTCCGCTGGCCGAGGTCTTCGCCTTCTTCGCCGAGGCCGGCAACCTGCAGAAGCTGACCCCCAAGACGCTCGACTTTCGCATCAAGACGCCGCAGCCGATCACCATGGCGGTCGGCACCTTGATCGATTACCGCATTGCCCTGCACGGCCTGCCGATGAGCTGGCGCACCCGCATCAGCGCCTGGCAGCCGCCGCATCGCTTCGCCGACGAGCAGCTTCGCGGCCCCTATCGCATCTGGTGGCACGAGCACCACTTCGTCGAGCACGACGGCGGCACGTCGATCATCGATCGCGTCTCCTTCCGCTCGCCGCTGGCCTTCCTGGCCCATCCCCTGGTGGTGCGACGCGAGCTAGCCGGCATCTTCGACTACCGCACGCAGATCATCGCGGCGCGCTTCGCCGCAGCACCGTCGTCCTGACCCCAGAGGCGGCTTCCGCGACGGGCGCAAGGACGCGCCCCAGCATGTCCATCAGCTCCGGCGTGGTCGGCAGGGCAGCGGCTTCAGCCAGACTGAAGAAGCGCGCCCCGATGGCATCCTCGCCAGCCTGCAGCGTCCCCTGCGGATCGGTCATCAGGTAATCGAGGATGACGTAGTGAAAGTTCTCGTCGATGTACTCCAGCATCTCGGCCAGGCGGACGAGGCGTGCACTAAGCCCCGTCTCGGCGAGAAGCTCGCGATGCAGCGCCTCTTCTAGGCTCTCGCCCCACTCCACGCGACCGCCGGGCAGCGTCCACTTGCCCTGGTTGGGAGCCTGCCCGCGCTGGATCAACAGCACCCGCCTCTCGTGGTCCGTCAGCACGGCCCCCACGGCGACCTGCGGGCGGCGCGGCGGGGGTTGCGAATTCTTGTCCATGGCGTCCTTGTCTGCCCGCTCGCACAGTCGAGGCGGGGAGCAGCACTATGGCACAGTTGCCGCCGGACACAGCGGCACTAGCGTGCACTCGGCGCAGCGCGGCTTGCGGGCGTTGCAGACCCGGCGTCCATGCCAGATCAGGCGATGGCCGGCCAGGATCCAGCGCTCTTGCGGCCACAGCGCCATCAGATCTTCTTCGATCTTTTTCGGATCGCTGGCCCGCGTCATGCCCAGCCGTCCCGCCAAGCGACCGATGTGGGTATCGACGACGACGCCGCTGGGAATGCCAAACGCCGTGCCCAGCACCACGTTGGCGGTCTTGCGTGCCACCCCTGGCAGCGCGATGAGCTCAGCCATCGTGCGCGGCACCGCGCCCCCGTGCTTTTCGACGATCTTTTTGCACGCCTCGCGGATGTGCTTGGCCTTGTTGCGATAGAAACCGGTCGAGTGGATCAGCCCCTCTAGCTCTGCCGGATCGGCGACGGCAAACGCGGCCGCGTCGGGATAGCGCGCAAATAGGGCGGGCGTCACTTGATTGACTCGCTCGTCGGTGCACTGCGCGGACAGGATCACCGCCACCAAGAGCTGCAGCGGCGACTGCCAGTTCACAAGCTCGCAGTGGGCATCGGGATACAGGCGATCCAGCTCATCGAGGATCTGCGTTACGCGCAGCGTCTGTGCGCTGGCCCGGGGGCGTCGTTGGGTCGGCATCGGTGCCAAGCCCGATATCGCGAGGCCCGCCCCGTCGTCAAGCAAGCCCAGCCGTGGCTGACCGCGGCCCACGAAGATCAATAAAACGCATCGCTCTCCGCCGGGGCGAGACGATCCGCAGCCTAGCGTTCGTCCAGGCTCGCCATCGCACCTAACTCTGCTCGGCTTCGCGACGGAGCAGGCCGAAGATCGCGCTGTCCGAGAACTCACCTTTGTGTAGCCAGTTTTCGCGCAGCAGGGCTTCCTGCGTGAAGCCGAGCTTCTGCAGCACGCGGGCCGAGGCGTGATTTTCGGGGTGGGTGTTGGCCTCGATGCGGTGCAGATCCATGGTCTCGAAGCCGTAGCGCACGACCGGGCGAAGGGCCTCGGTCATCAGGCCTTGGCCAAAGTGGACCGACGCCATCTGATAGCCGATCTCGGCATAGCGATGCGGTCTGACCCAGCGCCACAGTCCCGCGGTGCCAAAGAACACGCCGGTATCGCGCCGGACCAAGCCCCACATGATGCCCTCCTCAGTCTGGAGGTTGCGCGTGATCAGGTCGATGCGGGCTGCGGCATCGCTCAGGCTGCGATCGGGATCGCGACCGAGGAAGCGCATGACCTGCGGATCCTGCTGCCAGTCGTAGAGCGCCTGCGCATCACTCGGCAGAATCTGACGCAGGAGCACGCGCGGAGTTTGCAGTACCGGGAACGGATCGAAGCAAGCCATGGCGGCGAGCAGCATCGACCGGGGGCGCCGAGGAAGTCAACGAACGACAGCGGGCGGCGCGGCCGGCGGTTTTTTACGCTAACCGCCGCGCAGGAGCGCGCTGGCGCTGTCGCGGATAAAGCCGTCTTCGTCTTGGCTGGCTCGGCGAAGCAGCGCGGCCGGGACCAGGCGACGATCGAGGGTGTAGAGGCGAGTGGCGCTGATCATCGCCGCGACACGCAGGCTGCGCTCGCGACTGCCGAAGAAGCGGGCGAGCACGCTCTCGCTGACGGTGGCGAGCTGGCTGGGGTTGCTGCCGCCCCGCGGCTGACACAGAAGCTCCAGGGCGGACAGAGCCAGCTCGGCGTTTTCGAGACCGCTCACCGCTTGCAGGACTTGCTGCGCCTCGCGGGTCAGGGTCCCGTCGCTCCCCGTCGGGACCGGCAGATCGGCCAGGCGGGCGATAAGCTGCAGCGCCTGCAGCCGCAGCGAAAGATCGAGCTCGCCGCCAAGCTGCGGCTTCTGTCCGGCCACCGACTGCGGAAGCTGAGCCATGGCTAGACGACGCAGCGTCGGCAGCAGCCCCTGACCCAGCTTGGTTGAAAGCTCGGCGGGAAGCGGGCTTCGGCCATCGCCAAGCGGCAGCAAACGCAGCCCAGCCCGTCGCGTCACCGCGGCAGCTGTGCCTCCTTTGGCGGGGGGCGGGGACTCGGGCTCGGCCAGCAGATCGGCCAGGGTGCGGGCGGCTGTGTCGCGGTGCGAGAGCAGCGCCGCTTCCAGCGCCCCGACGAGCGCCGCCGCATCCCCCTGCCACAGCGGCTCTGCCACCGGCGCCGGCAGCGTCGCCGAGGCTGCCAGCAGCCGATCGACAAACGAGGCCGGTCGCGCCTGCGTCAGCTGCGGAGCCAGGCTGGCGCCGTCGAGATCGCTGACCACGCTGGCCTCTAGCTCGATCGCCGGCAGGGGCGGCCAAGCCGGGCCAGACGATGGGCCAGACGACGGGCCAGACGATGGGCCAGACGGCGGTGTGGACTCGCTGGGGCGGCTGCCGAGCTGGCCCAGTGCCTGTGCCGCGGCTTGTCGCACCGGCTCGCGCTTGCCGAAGACAGCGCGCAGGAGCGGCGAGAGGGCCCGCGCATCAGCGAGCCCGCCCAGCGCCCAGGCCGCCTGCCGCTGGGGCTCGTCGTTGCCCAGCGCCAGAAGCTCAATCAGCTGCGGCACCGCAGCGCGATCGCGGGCCCGACCCAGCGCGTGCACCATCGCTGCCAGCACCGGCTCTTCGACAACATCGAAGGACTCGGGGCTCTGCTTGTAGCGGTGCAAAAGCGAAGCCGACAGCGTCCGCACGCGCGGCGAAAAGGCGCGCCCGCCTGCCGCCAGCTCGCCCAGCCCCAGCCAGGCCATGGCGCGAGGTGCAGGACCGTTCAAGCTGTCAAACAGCGTGGTCTCAAAGGCCAGGCTGAACGCCGCCGCATCCGGGCTGCCGGGGACAGGCCGCACCGACGGTGGGGGCAGACGACTCGCGCCACGCGCCAGGGCATAGAGGGCGGCCAGTCGCACCTGCTTCTCGCGGCTCTGCGCAAGCCGCAGAAGCTGGGCCACGCTGCGGGGCTCGCGCAGCGGCCAGCCCCCGCCCCGGCTCGACGTCGCAGCGCCCGCGGGCTCAGCCATCTCGCTCGGACTGTGTGCCAGGCGAGCGACGACGATCAGGGCATCAACCCGCAGATCGATATCGATGGTGCGGGCCGCGCTGCTGCGACTGGCGTCGCGTCCGGCATCGCCCCCGGCCTTCCGCTCGCCGACTGCTCCGCTGCGCGCCCGGGCCGCATCACTGCTCTCGGGCTCGCCGAGCATGGCCAGGTTGAGCAGCGAAAGAACGGCCTCGGGAGGCTGCATCGCCGCGAGCAGGGACAGCGCCAGCCGCTGCTCACGCGTATCGCCATCGACCAGCGTCTCGGTCAGCGGTTTGATGCTGCCCTGCCCCAGTCGTCGCAGCTCGGCAGCCGCCCCGGCATCGCCGGTTCGCGCCAGCACAGATAGCGGCAGCGCGTAGCGTTCGTACAGCAGCAGCAGCAGCTTGCGATAGGTCGTACGCAGCGACGAAGAACTGACCGGTGCAAAGGCCAGCGGCGAGAAGTCACGCCACAGCTCGCCCAGCGTGCCGAGGTATTCGTGAATATCGATGGCCCGTCGTCCGGCCTCCAAGATCAGGTCTTCCTGCGTCGCGCGTCGCACGACATCGCGGAAGCTGGTGGCGGCATCGGCAAGCTCACCACGCCCCATGTGCAGACGGGCCAGGGCCATGTGGGCGCGAAACAGCCGGCTATCGAGCTCAATGGCGCGCTTGTAGGCCGCCATCGCGCCGGCGACATCGTCGCGCTTCTCTAGAATCTCGCCCAGTCGCAGCTCGCCATCGCCATCGACGACAGCCTGGCGGGCGTAACGCACTGCGTCTTCATCGCGATAGCTCTGCAGCGAGAGCTCGGCGAGCTGGGCCTGCAGCTCGCGCTGACGTTCCGGCAGAAGCGTCGCCGCCTGCTTGAGCGCGGCGATCGCTTCATCGAGCTTGTGCTGCTGCTGATAGATCGTCGACAGCGCCAGCAGCACCTCGGCCAGAAGCGGCCCCGGCGGCAAGCGACCGCGAAGCTGCGACAGCGCCGACTCGGCATCGGCGATCTGCCCCAGCACCAGGCTGACATCGGCGACCAGGACCGCCAACGCCACCAGCTCAGCCGGCTGCATCCGCTCAGGCACGAGCTGACTCAGCTGCGCCGCCAGCCGTCGCTGCCAGCTGTACAGCGTCGGCAAGAGGCGCGTCTCTTTGCGCAGCAGCTTGCCCAGGTGCTGTCGCGATTCCAGGCGCAGCGGACGATCGGCGGGCTCGCTGGCGGCGAAATAGATCTGCTCCCAGACCCCGACCGCGTCCTTGGGGCGGTTCAGGCGCTCCAGCGACTGCGCCAGGCCGCGCTTGATCTGCAGGTTGTTGGGCTCGGCCTTGACCGCCTTTTGGTACAGCTCCTGGGCCTCGTTCATCAGGTTGTGCTCGGCGTAGACGTCGGCCAGGCGGGCCTGCCCCAGCGCCCGGCTGGGCGAAAGGGTCAGCAGCCGGCGCCAGATCTCGTCGGCGCGATCTTTCTTGCCGCGCACCCAGTACAGCTCGCCGAGCGTCAGCAGGTGGCTCTCGTCGCGCGGGTCGAGCCGCACCAAGAGCTCAGCCTCGGACAGCGCCAGGTCAGCCTCGCCCCAGCGCTGATACAGATCGCAGAGCGCGCTGTGCAGCGAGGCATCCCCGCCGAAGCGACCGGCGGCGCGACGTAGCCAAGCTAGCGCCTGGGCGCGCTGCCCGGCCCGCTCCAGCCTCTCCGCCAGCTCTAAGTAGGGACGCGCATCCCCGGGTATTTGCGTAATAAGAGCCTCGTACTCGCGCAGAACCTCCGCCGCCGCCCCGCTGCGTTCAAGGAGGGCGATCAGTCGGCGGCGAATGTCGACGCTGTGCGGCTCGCGACGCAGGGCCTGGCGATAGGCGGCGATGGCCGCGGGAGTGTCACCGCGCTCGTCGTACAGGCGGGCGAAAAGCTCCCAGTCGGCAAAGCTCCGCGTCGCGGCGGGGCGGTCCTTGTCAAGCTGCGCGATCAGCGCCGGCAGCTCACCCCGCTTGCGCGAAAGGGCAATCAGGTGCTCCAGCACCTCGCGCCGCGACGGGTGCTGGCTGGGCAGGAGGCTCAGCCCTTGGCGATAGGCGGCAAGCGCCCCCAGATCGTCCTGCGTCGCTTCGCACAGCTCGCCGATGCGCAGCTGAGCTTCGCTGCGTCGCCCAACATCCGTGCCGGGCCCATAGCTCTTGTCCAGCGCCCGCCACTCCGCCAGCGCCTCGGCAGGCTTACCGCCGCGGGCCAGCGTGTCGGCAAGCTCGCGGCGCAGAGCGGGGGCCTCAGCGGCCGCGGCCCCGGATAAGAGCTCGCGCAGGGTGGCCTCGGCCGCGCGGTGATCACCGCTCTGTCCTTGCAGATCGGCCAAGCGACGCAGCAGGGCTCGACGGCCGGGGTCGGCGGGTTTGCTCTCGGCCAGCGCCGCGCGCAGGTGCCCCGCTGCGCCCTTCAGATCGGGTGGGGCCTTCTTCAGCGAAAGCTCGGACTGGGCCAGGCTGAGCTTGGTCCCGTCGGGGCCCGGTCGCCCCCCACGCACCCGCTCACGCGCGGTCTCTAGCCAGCGGCCCGCGTCATCCAGGTGCCCGCGCTCGCGCTCGGCCTGCGCGACTAGATAGGCATCCCAACCGGAAGCCCGCTCGGCACCCGCGCTCTCGCGCAGCTCAGCGACCAGAGCATCGACGCTGCGATAGCGGCGATAGAGTCCCAGCAGGCGACGCAGCAGCGCCAGGTCTTCGGGGCGGCGATGCAGCTCGGCCTTCAGCGCCGCGACGATGCGCGGGTCGAACTCCGAGCGCGAGACCTGCCAGTCATCGGCGTGTGCCAGCGAGGGCGCAAGCGGCAGCCCAGCCAGCGACAGCCCCGAATAAAGCGCCAGCCTAGCCAGCGTCGGCCGCAGGGAGAGCCGAGCCCGAGCCGCCAAACCGGCCGGGAAGCCAGCCCGGGAGCCTTCGCGAGAGACCGCCATGGGCCCCAGTCTACCAACCCCCAGCGAGCCCCCAAACGATTTCCCCCGCCCCGCAGCCGCAGCCGTAGGGGCAGACGTTCGGTACGAGGATCGGCGGCTCAGCGCGGCAGGCGCTCGATGCGTCCGTCGGCGTGGCGGGCGAAGCGGCCCTCGTCGCGGGCATGCACGGGATCATCGCGATCCCAGGGCCAGCCGCCAAAGCGCGTGCGCTGATAGTCAGAAAACGCCTGCTGCAGCTCAGCGCGGGTGTTCATGACGAAGGGACCGTAGCTGGCCACCGGCTCGCCGATCGGGCGGGCCTGCAGCAGCAGCACCTCGGTCTCGTCGTCTCCGGCGGCAAGCGGCAGGCTGGCATCGGCGCGCACGCTGACCCCGATATGGCTGGTCAGCGACTCGTCCCCGACCTGCAGGCGCGAGCCGCGGAAAAAATACAGCGTGCGCTGCGTCTGGCTGCCCGTCGCTGCTGGCAGGACGCAGCGCGCCCGCGGTGAGAGCCGCAGGCAGAAGATGGCGAGGTCGCTATCAGCCTGCGCGGCCCACGAGCGCGGCGGCGGGGAGGGTGCCTGCGCCTCGCCCAGGCGGCCGGCAATCAGCCGGATCTCGGTCTTTTCGCCGGCTTCGTCGACCTGGGTCAGCGTCGGAATATCGCGCGCCCACAGCATCGTAAAGTGCGGCGGCGCCAGCTTGTCGCGGGCCGGCAGGTTGAGCCAGATCTGGAACAGCTCGACGGGATTTCCGGCATCTGGCTGTAGCAGGGGAAACATCTCGGAGTGGACGATGCCGCCGCCGGCCGTCAGCCACTGAACATCGCCCGGCCCAAAGCGCGCTGCTGCGCCCAGCGAGTCCGAGTGATCGATGTAGCCGCTGCGCACGATCGTCACCGTTTCAAACCCGCGGTGCGGATGTTGGGGAAAGCCCGGCACCACCGTGCCGTGATACATGCGCCAGCCGTCCTGGCCGGCAAAGTCTTGCCCTAGCTCGCGCCCGGCGAGCGACGCGGCCGGCCCCAGCTGCGCATTGCCCGCCGGATAGGCATCGACGTGATGCACGCAGAACAGGAAAGGATCGACCGTCGGCCAGGGAAAGCCCAGGGCATGACGGCGGAGGATGAGTGGCGGGGAGCCCGCGGATGCCGATCCGGAAGAGACTGCAGAAGAAGACATGCGGCGATTATGCCACCCGCACGCCGTGCCTCAGCGGCTGCCAACCCCGGGCGAAAAAAAGCGGGGCTTCCCCCGACTTAGCGGTCCGCAGTACGCTGAATAACAAAGCGAACACGTCAGCACGGCTGGAAGGGGGATGTGGCGATGAGTCACGAGCTGGAGGAAACGACCAACCCGGGCGCGACACCGCACGTTGCCGATTCGGTGCCCGGGAACGCGGCGCTTTCGTCGGGGACCGGGGCAGGCTTTGATCACGCAGACGACGAGCGCGAGGGCACCGAAGAGGTGACGCAGGTAGACGCACCCGAGCACTCCTCGGCGGCTGATGTCGGCACGCCGGCGGACTTTGACGACTCGGTGCTCGACGACATCGCAGTACCTAGCGTCTAGCCCGCGCCGCCGCCCGGTCCGAGGATTGCTGCGACGACCGATTCCGAGGGTGATAAAATAATTCGGCCTTTTTGATGAACCCCCCGGACAACAAAGAAGCCGCGAAGGCGCCCGGCTCGGATGAGCCCCGCCGCGCGACCACCGAGAGCGAGCTAGCGCTGGGCGACACGCTGGCTGGTGTACAGGGGCGCGAACGAGCGACCGCACCGAGTCCCGCCCCCCCGGTCAAAGAGACGCCAGCCAAGCCGCCCAGCGCCGGCAGCGGCCGGGTTCAACGAGCGGCTCCCTCGGGAACCACGCCGGCCGCGTCGGTGTCTTCGACCGGCACGCAGCTCCCGCGCCACATCGAAGAAGCCCTGGCCAAGCCCAGTCGTCAGAAAGTCATCGACGATGAGCTACCGCGCGGTGCCAGCCTAGGCCGCTACATCGTGCTGTCCTGTCTGGGGGCCGGCGGCATGGGCGTGGTCTACGCCGCCTACGATCCCGAGCTGGATCGCAAAGTGGCGATCAAGCTCTTGCGCACTGAAGCAGCCGGCAGCGAGGCCAGCGAAGCGCGCATGCGCCTGCTGCGCGAAGCCCAGGCCATGGCCCGGCTGCAGCACGCCCAGGTCATCGCCGTCTACGACGTCGGCACCATCGATGGCCAGGTGTTCATCGCCATGGAATTCATCGATGGCGGCACGCTGACCGGCTGGCTGAAAGAACAGCCGCGCACCCAGGCGCAGATCCTGGAAGTGTTCACGCTGGCCGGACGGGGTCTGGCGGCTGCGCACGCAGTGGGCCTGGTGCACCGCGACTTCAAGCCCGACAACGTGCTGGTCGGCAAAGATGGGCAGGTGCGCGTCACCGACTTCGGCCTGGCGCGACGCGCGGACCAGAGCGATGAGCACTCGGCGGTCGCTGACTCGTCGAGCTCAGCGATCACGCCGCAGATGCTGAGCGTCAACCTGACGCGCACCGGCGCGCTGATGGGCACGCCGCGCTACATGGCGCCCGAGCAGTACCAGGGCGGCAAGACCGAGCCGCGCACCGATCAGTTCTGCTTCTGCGTTGCGCTCTACGAAGCGCTGTACGGGGCGGTGCCCTTCGCTGGCGACTCGATCGCCACGCTGGGCTTCAACGTCGTCTCAGGACGCATCCAGCCACCACCCGCCGATGCCCGCGTCCCGACCTGGATGCGGCAGGTGCTGCTGCGCGGTCTGTCGGTACAGCCCGACGATCGCTATCCCAGCATGGATGCGCTTTTGCAATCGCTGAACCGCGAAAAGACCAGCGTGTCCTGGCGCTGGCTGATCATGGCGGCGGTGGTGATGGTGGCACTGGCTGGCAACCTGGCCTGGAACCTGCGCAAAGAGAGCCGCGAGACGCCGTGCCGCGGTTTCGAAGGCCGCCTGGGCGGCATCTGGGACGAAAAGCGCAAGCAAGAGATCAAGGGCAAGCTGATGGCCAGCGGCAAAGCCTACGCCTCGGATGCCTGGGAGCGCGTCGAGCAAGCGCTGGACGTCTACACGCAAGAGTGGGTCAAGATGCGCAGCGCCGCCTGCCTGGCTCGCGTGCGCGATGAGCAGCTGCCGGCCATCTTCGAGCTGCGCCGCCGCTGTCTCGACGAAAAGCTGGAAGAAGTCAACGCCTTCACCCACATCCTGAGCAACCCGGTCGAGCAGGTCATCGAAAACGCCAGCACCGCGGTGCACGATCTATCGCCGCTGTCGCGCTGCGCCGATGTCGAAGCCCTGCAGGCACCGCCGCCTTTGCCCAGCGATCCCAAGACCCGCGCCGAGATCGAGCGGCTGATCATCGAACTGGCCGAAGTCCGCGCCGAGCAGCGCCTGGGCCGCTACGGCGTGGTCATCAACAAGGCCCGGCGCATCGTGCAGCGCGCCAATGAGCTGGCCTATCGCCCGGTGCTAGCCGAGTCGCTGTATCTGCTGGGCCAAGTCGAAGATCGCAGCGGCATGGCGCGTCAGGCGGAAAAGACGCTGGTTCGCGCCGCCGCCGCCGCCATGGAGAGTCGCAACGCCCGCCTGGTCGCCCAGACCTGGATTCACCTCATGGGCCTGACCAGCTATCCGCTCAACCAGCCGGAAAAAGCCGAGAGCTGGGAGGAGCTCGCCGATGCCGCGCTCGACTCGATGAGCCCGATCGATGCCAAGCCGCTGCGGGCTGAGTTTTCGCTGGCGCGCTGCCGCCTGCAGTCCGGTATGCGGCGCTGGGATCGGGCGATCGATTTCTGTCAGAGCTCGCTGAGCCTGCGCACCCAGCTCTACGGGGCCGGCAGTCCCGAGGTAGCGGCCGTGCTGCACACCCTGGGCGGCGTCTATCGTCGGCAGGGTAACTTTGATCAGGCGATGCGCTACTACCAGGAAGCGCTGGACATCGAGCGCAAAGAGCTCGGCGAGCTGCACCCCGACATCGCCTCGGAGCTGCGCGGGATGGGCCTGCTGCTGCGCGATCAGCGACGCTATCGCGAAGCCGACGAGTACCTGTCGAAGGCCCTGGCCCTGGTGCAAAAATCGCACGGCAGTGAGCACGTCCTGACCTCGGACTATCACTTGTACCTGGGTACCAATCTGGTGTTCCTAAACCGCCTGCCGGAAGCGCAGCGGGCTTTCCAGCACGCCTACGACATTCGTGAAAAAGTTGATGACAGCGATGGCTGGCGACGGGCGGAAGCTCGCTACTTCTTGGGAGTGGCGCTGGCTCGTCAGGGACAGCTGGCCGATGCGCTGCGGCTCAACATGGAAGGGCTGCAGATCGGCGAGCGCGATCGCAATCGTCGCGAGGTGCGGATCGCCTTCAACCTGCACGCCATCGGCGTCGTGCTGCATGCCATGGGTCGCAGCAACGAGGCCGTGCCCTACCTCGAACGCGCCCTGTCGGTGCGTCAGAACATGCAGCCAGAAGAGCTGCGCGCCAACCTCCACCGCTTGGCCGAGACGCAGTTTGCGCTGGCGCAGGCGCTGTGGCACCTGGGCAAGGGCCCGGCCCGGCAGCGTGCGGTGGTGATGGCTCGCCAGGCGCAGGCCAACTACACCGAGTGGGGTGGTCGTCCAGAAAACGAGCTCTCGACGGTCACCGCCTGGCTGGCAGCCCCGCTGGTCAAGCCCGCCGTCCTGCCCTTTGGCGGCCTGGTGAATGCAGAAGGCAGCCGCCAGGCGATGCCCACTCCCGCGCCGATGCCGGCCAGCCCAGGCCGACCGGTGGGCAGCCCGGCGCTACCCGGTCCGGCCAGTCCAGCCGCGCCCAGTCCGGGCTCAGCCTCGCCGGTTCCAGCTGGTGCTGGCCCAGCCGGAGGCGCTCCCGAAGCTCCGGCCGAAGCCCGACCGCTGCCCGCCGCCCCCCCGCTACCCCCGCCCGGCAAGGCCAGCAGTGAGTCGGCCCCGATGCCGACCCCATAACCCGCCGCTAACGCAGGCCCAAGTAGCGCCAGAGCGTCACGGGCTCAAGCCCGAGTGAGTGCTGAAGCTGGCCATCGTCGGTAATCTCGACCTGAATCGTGCCGTCGCGATCGGTGCGAAGCAGCGGAATCCCCCCCTCCCTCAGGCGGTCGAGAACCTGCGGGTGAGGAAAGCCGAAGCGATTCTGTCGCCCCAGCGAGGCGATCGCCAAGCCCGGCGCGACGGCGGTGAGCAGGGCCTGGCTCGACGAGGTGCGGCTGCCGTGATGAGGCAGCTTCAAGACATCGGCGCGCAGGAGGGCACCGCTTGCCAACAGTTCCCGCTCAGCCGCTGCCTCGATATCGCCGGTCAAAAGGATCGTGCGTCCGGCGTAGCGCAGCGCCACGACGAGCGAGTTGTCGTTCTCCTCCCAGTCAGCCCGCGCCGTCGCGCGACAGGGCGAAGGCCCCGGACAGGGGCTCAGCACGTCGAAGGCGACCCCGGACAGCCGCAGCGAGTGAGGCACCGCCACCTGCGTGCCTCGCGCCCACGCCAACGCTCGCAGGCTGGCTTCGGCCTGACTTAGCTCGTCGTGCCCAGGGTCAGGGGGGGCGGACGGCGGCCAACGGTTTAGCCACAGCACATCGACAGCAAACTGGCGCAGCAGGCTGGCGGCTCCGCCCATGTGATCGGGGTGGCGGTGGGTGATGATCAGAAGATCGATGCGCCGATGTCCGCGTCGGGCCAGAAACTGTCCCAGCAGCGTGCGGCTGAGGCTCGGCGCGCTCACCTCGGAGTCGCCTGATCGAGACGTCGCCCGCGGGCCTCGCCCTAGTGCGGCAGACCAGCCGGTGTCGATGACCACCACACCTCCCCCGGGAAGCTCAGCCACCGCCGCGTCGCCCTGCCCGATATCGACGAAGCTTACGCGCAGGGTGCCCCGCGGCCACTGCCATAGCAGCAGATACAGGAGGAGCGCCGTCGTCACCACCGCGACACCGAAGCGCGGGCGGAAGCCCCACAGACACAGCCCGCAGACCCACAGCAAGATCAGCCAGCGGCTCGGTGCAGCGACGGCACAGCCCAGCCCCAGCCCGGCCAAGAGCCCGGCCAGCCACAGCATGAGCCGACCGACCAGCGCTGAGCAGACCACCAACGGCAGGGCCAGCGGCGGCCAGATCAGGGCCAGCAGCGACGACAGCAGGCCGGCTGGCAAGAGAGCAAACTCCGCAAGCGGGGTGACTAGCAGGTTGCCCAAGGGAGCGGCCCCCTGAAACTCGGCAAAGTAGTAGGCAAGGAGCGGCGCCGTCGCCAACAGGGCCGCCAGCGAGGCATCACCGAGCCGCAGGAGCCAGCGCAGAGCCCGCCCGCCAAGTCGCAGTTCCCTCGGCCAAACCGCCCCCCACAGGCTGGCCAGCGGGCGCAGGTAGGCAATGCCCAAGGTGGCGGCAAACGACAAGAGCAGAGACGGCGAAAACAGTCCCTGGGGATCGGCGACTGGCCCCAGCGGCAGCGCCGTCCAGCAGACGGCGAGCGCCAGCCCGGTGCTCAAGCGGGCTCGTCGCCCCATGCCGATGGCCAGGAGCGCTGCCCAAAGCGCGATAGCCGCTCGTACCGTGGGCGGCTCCGCCCCAGTCAGCAGGGCATAGGCGACGACGACGGGCAGGGTAAGGAGGGCAGCCCAGCGTCCGCCCCCGGCGGGAGCGAGTCGAGCGACGGTCGGGAGCGCGGCCCAGAGCCACCGCGCGGCCCAGCTACTTAGGGCGTAGAAGGTCAAGCCGACCGCCGACAGGTGCAAGCCGCTGACCGAGAGGATGTGATAGACGCCGGCCTCGCGCAGCAGGGTCTCGACGGGGGGGAGCCCGCTGGCCGCCCGCCCGAGATCGCCCCGCCGCAGGGGCCCGCGATCGCCCAGGCTCATGGCTAGCTGCAGTGGGGCCGTCGCCGTTTCCGAGCTGGCCGAGGAGCGCAGCCGATGCGGCAGAGCCAGCCAAGCCGCGTCGTGGGCCTGCCGCAAGGCCGCGCGAGCCTTCGCCGCCCAGCGCAAGAGCAAGAGCCGCGGCCCCAGACGGCAGAGGCCGGTGAACAGCGGGACCGACGCCGGCTGCAGAAGAAGCAGCCCGTCCGGACTGGCAAAGGCACGCAGGCCCGCGCCGCGCGCAAGCGGCAGGCCCTCTTTTGCCCCCCCTCCACCGGGCGGCAGTCTCAGCACCGCAGCGACGCGCAGAGCATCCCCGGGCAAGAACTCGAAAGCCGGCCGGCCCTCGACGAAAAGCTCCACCGACAGAGCGGGCTCAGCCTGCCACCAGTGCGACGGCTCCTCAGGAGACGGTCGCCCCATCGCCGTCTCCAATCGCCCAAGCCCAGTCACGTCCAGCCCGACTGCGGTGCCCTCCGCCGGGGCTCCCAGGGTCTCGCGCACCACGCCCTGCAGCAGCCAGACCTCGCCGCCTGGCCCCGCTAGCTCAGCGGCCAGCGCCACGGGGTACGGCGTCGGACGCAGGCTCCCGACCTGCGCCCAGCCCCCCAAGAAGACCGCGATGAGGAATAGCCCACGGGACGACGGCTCACGCCGGACTGCCGGCACAACGAGCAAGAGCCAGCCGAAAATGCTCAGGCAACGCAGGACCAGCAGCGACGGACGCAGCGCATCCGCGAGGAAGACTCCAAGCAGATAGCCGAGCGTCCACTGCACAAGAGGACTTGCCATGGGGCCGGGTTATCGGCGCATCCCGCCGCAGGGTTGTGAGGAAGGCTGGGAATTCCTCGCCCCGACTGGCCCGAGGTAAGAGCAAGTGTGCCGACCCGGCCGCCGCCGCCGCGCGAGCGCACTATTGGTCAAAGTTTCTGTAAATCACCAAACGTAAAAAAAAGGACGTGTTAGACTCAGCCTGCACATGTTGGCATCCAAAGGCGAAGGAGATCTGGCGCAGAAGCTGCTCAGTGCGCTGGAAGCAAACGTGACCGTCCCGGCACGGTTGCGCCAAGAGATCCTCGGCGTCTCAGTGAGCAATCGCGAACAGGTCGAGAACATGGCAGCGAGCATCGTCCGTCACATCTCGCTATTTGCCGGTTCGCCCAACGTGCTGGCCATCCTGATGAAGCTCGACGTCGCCACTAGCGGCGCCTTCGGGCTCGTGCCACGGGATGAGAAGCTACGGATCGACAACGAGGCCTCACTGGTGGTTGCGCGTCGCACGGCGATTACGCTGGCATCAAAGCTTGGCTTTGGCCCTGTCGATCGCACCAAGGTCGCTACTGCCGTCTCCGAGCTAGCCCGAAACATCGTGATGTACGCCGGAAATGGCGAGGTCCGTCTGCAGGTGACGCTGACCCCACGGATCTCGCTCACCGTCGAGGCACGGGACAGCGGGCCGGGCATCTCCAACGTCGATCAGATCCTGGGTGGCTCGTTCATGTCGAATACCGGCCTGGGCATGGGCCTGCGCGGCGTGCGCTCGCTGGCCAACGACTTCGCCCTGCAGTCGACGCCCGGCCAGGGCACCAAGGTGCGCGTGGTGTTCCATTCTCCGGTGCAGCGCTAGCCGGCTCCCCGGGCCCGCGAGGGTCTGCGAAGGTGACGAGGTTTTCTCATGATTGATCGCATCCCGATCTTGCGCATCCGCGACCTGCTCTTGGTCTCGATCCAGGCCGACCTCCACGACATCCTGGTCGAGCAGCTGCAGAGCGACATCCTCAAGGAGCTAGAGCGCAAGAGTGCGCGTGGCCTGGTCCTCGATATCTCGGCCATGCAGGTGCTCGATACCTATACGGCTCGGGCCTTCGTGCACACCGCGCAGATGGCCCGCTTGATGGGCACGCGCACCATCGTGTCCGGTATGACGCCAGCCATCGCGCTGACGCTGACCGAGATGGGCTTCTCGGCTTCCGGGTTCGAGACCGCTCTCGATCTGGAGTCGGCGCTGGAAGCGCTCTCGTCCGCTGAGCTCGATGTGTAGTCACTGCCTCCCGACCACCCGCGGCACCTAGCGCCCCGCTCCCCGCTCTAAGGAGACCGACCTGTCCGCCACACCGCCACCATCGGGTTCCCCACCCTCTCGGCCCGGCGAGCCGGCGACAGCGCAGAGAGCGTCTACTGCACCAGGCAGCGGCAACGAGCCCTCTTCTCCCTTTCTCACCGGCAGCATCGCCGAGCAGCTTCTCCACCTTCCGCTCGACGGTAACGTCGATCTTGCCAAGACGTATCAGGAGTGTCTGCAGCTCGCGCAGGCAGCCAAGCTCCCGCCCGGCCTGCAGGCCGAGTTCATGGAGGCGGCCTCGGAGGTCATCCGGCGCCTGATGCGCCACGGGGGAGAGCGAGCCAACTGCACGCTGTCGGCTCTGCCACGCAGCGCCCGCATCGAGTGGGGTGCCCTGCGGGGTCGCCTAAGCAGCGACAGCGCCCCGATCTATATCGGCCCGCTGCCAAGCCGCGCCATCCCCCCCACCGCCGAGCGCGAGCCCAACACATCGATCGCCGGCTGGCGCTGGTTCCCGCGTGAGGCGCTAAGCCGCATCGTGCTGGTGTCACAGCCGCACCCGCGCGAAAAAGAATCCGGCGATATGAGCCTGGTGGTGCGGCGAGAAAACAAGCTGCGCCTAGTCGTCGCCGATGGCCTGGGACACGGACCGGCCGCCCGCGAGGCCGCCCGCCGCTCGATCGAGGCCCTGCGACGGGACGTACACCTCGACGTGGGCGAGGCCATCTATGCCGCCCACATGCATGTCGCGGGGACGCGCGGCGCGACGCTCGGAGTTGCCGACATCGATCTGCAGGCCCGCACCGTCCGCAGCACCACCATCGGCAACGTCCGCGTCGTCTTGTTCTACGGAGTCGGCCGCCTGTGGTCGCCCTGCGGCTCCGACGCGGTGCTGGGTCACGGACGCGGCAGCGGCGGCCAGATCGAAGTCCGAGTCGAACAACACCCCCTGCCCGAAAATGCCATCGTCTGCATGTTCTCCGACGGCCTCGCCAGTCAGCTCCGCCTCCCCTGGCAGCGCGTTGACCTCGACGACCTAGCCGTCCAGCTCTTCCAAACCTTCGTCGTCCCCAACGACGACGCCACCCTCCTCCTCGCCAGCTAACCCGCTGTTTACAAATTGGGCTGCAAATGCCCTCAACCCAGCCGTGCAGCAAGTCCGCGCCAAGGGCATTCACAGCTCAATTTGTAAACACCGCATACGAACCCCCGCCCACACGACGCCCTGTGCTTCACTAGGAAGAGGAGTACCGAATGGCCAAGCGTCTCCCCCCCGGGCCGGGCCTTTTCACCATGGCTCGCGGCATGTTCGATCTGTCGTTCACCTTCGTCGATATCGCCAAAAAATACGGTGACCCGTTCAGCGTGCCCCTGCCCTTTGGCACCACCGTCGTGACCTACTCGCCCGAGGGCAACAAGGCGATCTTCAGCGCCGATCCCGACACCTTCGCATCGACGGGTGCCGACATTCTCAAGGGCCTGCTCGATCTGTCGGTCTTGGCCACCTCGGGCGCGCAGCACAAGCGACAGCGCAAGCTGCTCATGCCGCCGTTTCACGGGGCGCGGATGCGCGCCTACGGCCTCCTCATGCGCGAGCGCGCCCTCGACCAGGCCGAGCGCATCGAGCGCGGCAAGCCCTTCGTGATGGTCGATCTGACGCAGAGCATCACGCTCGACGTCATCATCGAAGCCGTCTTCGGCGTCAACTCGCGCGAGCGCGTGCAGGAGTTTCGCCAAGCCATCCTGGCCATGCTCGACAGCTTTACGCCGCTCGCCCTGATGCCACAGCTCCGTCGCTCGCTGTTCGGTCTAAGCCCATTTTCGCGCCTGCTAGGGCACATGACCCGGCTGCAAGCACTCGTAGACGACCTGTGTCGCGAGTACCGCGCCGCGCCGGCCGGGCGACAAGACATCCTCAGCCTGCTCCTCGCCGCCAAAGACGAAGACGGCAGCGGGCTCTCGGACCGCGAGATCTTTGACCAGCTCATCACCATCATCGTCGCCGGACACGAGACGACTGCCGTCATGCTCGCCTGGGCTTTCTATTGCCTGCATCGCAACCCCGAGCAGCTGACCCAGCTCCAGACCGAGCTTGCCGCGCACAGCACCGACGCCGACCCCGAGGTAATCGCGCGCCTGCCCTTTCTGTCGGCGGTGATCGACGAGACCCTTCGTCTGTATCCACCGGTGCACATCATCCATCGCCGCCTGCAAAAGCCACTTACGCTGGGCGGCTACGAGCTTCTGCCCGGCAGCGTCGTCGCGGCCGGCGCCTTCGTTACCCACCGACTAGAGAGCCTCTACCCCGACCCCGATCGCTTCCTGCCGCAGCGCTTCATCGATCGCTCGTACGGCCCCTTTGAATTCTTGCCTTACGGTGGCGGAGCACGTCGCTGTCTGGGTGCGGCATTTGCCAGCTACGAGATGAAGCAGGTGCTGTTTGCCCTGCTCAAGCAGCACCGCTACGAGTGCCTAGAGACCGGCCCGGTCGCCTTCGTCCATCGCCCCGGTACCGTCGGGCCCAAGGGCGGCATCCGCATGCTGCGACCCGCCTAGGACGCTCCTAGCGGACGCGGACCACCCCCACCTACACGAGCACAGCGACGGCGGCGGCGGTGATATAGTGATGGGGTGCCGAAAAAGTCGCCTCCGTCTCAGCCCACCCCTATAGACGATGCGCCGCAAGGTGGTCTGGCCTTCGATCGGACCCTTGATCGTCGTGAGTCGGCTTCGGCCAGCCCGGGATCCCGTCCGCAAGCTCCGCCGCCTCCCCTCGATCCCGTCCTCGCACCAACGCAAGATGGCACAAACCCGCCACGCAGAGCCGGTGTGCGGCCCCCGCTAGCGGCAGGCGCCCCCCAACCTGCCGCTGCGCCCGACGACGACGACGACGGCTCCGCACCAACCCGCGACATTCCCCTGCCCGCCGCCGGTCCCGACGTCCCGCCGCCGGCCGCCGCCAAAGACGACGACGACGACGACGACGACAAGGACGACGACGACGACGACGACGACGACGATCGCGGCTCGACGCACTCTATCGGTGCCGTACGCAGCGGAGTGGCAGCCTCGGCGCCGCGCTCAGCCCCCTCGGTGCCCTATGTCGGCATTCCCCGCTCGCTGCAGAAGTGGGATCGCTACGAAGTGCAGTCGGTGCTGGGGGCCGGTGGTATGGGCGCGGTCTACAAGGCCCGCGATCCCCGCCTCAACCGCCTGGTGGCGCTGAAGATCATCCACCCCATGCTCGGGCAGAACGACGACACCCGCGGCGAGGGCGTGGTGCGCCGCTTCCTGCGCGAGGCTCGCCTGCAGGCCTCGCTTGAACATCCACACATCTGCAAAGTGTACGAGATCGGCGAGCTACCGACGGCAGATGGCGAAGCCTCGTACCCCTACATCTGCATGCAGCTGATCGCTGGCCGCCCGCTGCACCGCGCGCAAGATGACATGTCGCTGTTCGAAAAAGTGCGCGTCATCCAGCAGGTCGCCGAGGCGCTGCACAGCGCGCACAAGCAGGGCCTGATCCATCGCGACATCAAGCCCAGCAACGTCATGGTTGAGCGCACCCCCGACGGGAAATTCCATCCCTACGTCATGGACTTTGGGCTCGCGCGCGAGACCTCCGGCGATCAGAGCCGCACCGGCATCATCGAAGGCACGCCCCGCTACATGGCCCCCGAGCAAGCGCGCGGCGACACCAAGCACCTCGATCGCCGCACCGATGTCTATGCCCTGGGCGTAACGCTCTATGAACTCCTGGCGCAGAAGCCGCCGTATGCCGCGACGGGCGATATGGACACCTTGCTCGCCGTCATCGCCGCCGAGCCGACCCCGCTGCGCAAGGTCGATGCCCAGATTCCCGCCGACCTCGAAGCAATCACGCTCAAGTGCTTAGAGAAAGAGCAGTCGGCGCGCTACGACTCGGCCAAGGCTCTGGCCGACGATCTTGCCCGCTACCTCGACGGCGAGCCCGTCAAGGCCCGCCACATCGGCCTCGGCCAGCGCCTCCTGCGACGCGCCAAAAAGCACAAGCCACTCGTCGCCCTCGCCGCCGCATTACTGCTCTCGCTAGCTGGCCTTGTCGGCTATGGCATCCGCACGCGCATCGTCGCTGCCGAACGCGAGCGCGCCGCCGGCGAGCAGGCTCGCTTGGCCCAGAACCTCGGACAAGAGATCGCTAAG
>CALFYE010000331.1 GCA_937952145.1 uncultured Myxococcales bacterium | reverse complement strand
GGCCCCATAGTCTAGCGGTTAGGACGTCGGCCTCTCACGCCGAAAACGCGGGTTCAAGTCCCGCTGGGGTCACAAAAAGCCGGTCTCGAGGAAACCCCCTCGGACCGGCTTTTTCTATTTCTTCTGACATCCTGCACGCTAGCCGGGGGCTAGTCCTCGCCGGGGGGCCGGGCAGGATGTAGCCGTCTTGTTTCTGTGCTTTCACGGCCCTTTTACCTGCGCGATAATGAGCCGGAATTTGCGCGCCTGACCGAGACATGTCCAGCCCGCGCCGGCATCGTACTGAAGAGGCACGGAGGACGTTTCGCCCGGGTCGCGGACTGCGGCGGCAAGCAGATCGGGTGCGGCAGTGCCAAGCCCGCGATGGGAGGACAGCGAGATGAGCGGCACGGAACTCCACAGCGACAACCCTCTGCGAGAGGGCCTGGTCGGTGAACGTCAGCCTGAGCCTTGCGCCATGGTGATCTTTGGCGCCTCGGGCGACTTGACCAAGCGCAAGCTTGTGCCAGCGCTGTACACCCTGGCCCGCGAGCGCTTGCTGCCGGCCGGCTTTGCCATCGTCGGCGTGGCTCGCCGCGAGATTCCTTTCGTCGAGCAGATGCGCGATGCGGTCAACAAGTACGCGCGGCGCCGTCCGGTCGATCCCGGGCTGTGGTCGACCTTCGGTTCGGGGATCAGCTATGTCGCCGGCAACTTCGACGATCCGGCGACCTACGAGCGGCTCAAGGCTCACCTGGAAGCGGTCGATGCTGCCCGGGGTACGCGCGGCAATCGCGTCTTCTACATCTCGACGCCGCCCGAGTCGTTTGAGCCGATCCTGGAGAACCTTGGAAAAGCCGGTCTGATCTCGCGTACGGAGACCCCGTGGACGCGGGTGATCGTCGAGAAGCCGTTCGGTCGCGACCTGGCCTCGGCTGAGGCGCTCAACAAGGTCTGCCTTAACGTGCTGCGCGAGGACCAGATCTATCGCATCGATCACTACCTCGGCAAAGAGACGGTGCAGAACATCTTGGTGTTCCGCTTTGCCAACGGCATCTTCGAGCCGCTGTGGAACCACAAGTACATCGACAACGTACAGCTTACCGTCGCTGAGGCGATCGGCATCGAGGGCCGCGGCAACTACTACGACCAGTCCGGCACGCTGCGCGACATGGTGCAAAACCATATCTTCCAGTTCATGTGCTTGATGGCCATGGAGCCGCCAGTGGCCTTCGAGCCCAACGCCGTCCACGACGAGAAGGTCAAGGTGCTGCGGGCCCTGCGTGAGCTTCCGGCCGACGGTGCCTCGATTAACGACTGGACGGTGCGGGCGCAGTACGGCAACGGCTTCGACAAGGGGCAGCCCGTGCCCGGCTATCGCGAAGAGACCGGCGTTCGTGCCGACTCGCACACCGAGACCTATGTCGCGCTCAAGCTGTTTATCGATAACTTCCGCTGGGCTGGCGTGCCGTTCTACCTGCGGGCCGGCAAGCGGATGGCCAAGCGCGTCTCCGAGATCGCGATCACCTTCAAGAATGTGCCGCATACGCTCTTTAAGGGACCAAGCGGTGCGCAGCTCGGTCGCGATCCCAACGTGCTGGCGCTGCGCATCCAGCCCGATGAAGGCATCAACCTGAAGTTCCTGTCGAAGGTTCCGGGACCGACGATCGAGCCGCGGCCCGTGACCATGGACTTCCGCTATGGCTCGAGCTTTGGCACCGAGCCACCGGAAGCCTACGAGCGCCTGCTCCTCGACTGCATGCTGGGTGACAGCACGCTGTTTACGCGCGGCGATGAAGTGCTGGAGTCATGGCGCTTCTGCACGCGGCTGCTCGACGGCTGGGCGGCTGCCGATCAGGCCTCGACGGCGCCGCTGCCGGGTTACGAGGCGGGCAGCTGGGGGCCGAAGGAAGCCGACGATATGCTGTCGCGCGATGGCCGCGTCTGGCGGAAGCCATGAGTGGCCCCAGCGTGTCCCCTCCCGAGGCTCCGCCAGTGGCCGAGTCGCCATCGTCTCGCACTCCGGATACGCACGATCTGCGGGCCCGTGAGCGGCAAGAAGGCTGGGCTGTACCCGTCGATCGCATTGAAGCGTTTACTCTCGGTGCCGCGATTTCGGTGGAGCCCGATCGCATCGAAGCCGAGCTGGCCGCCCTGTGGCGCAAGGCCGCTGAGCGGGCTCGCAACGAGGGATCCCGCTTCTCGGTCACCCGCGCCTGTCTGTGGAACCTGATCATCCACTCTGACGGCGAAGACGAATATCTGCGCACCAAGCGGCTAATTGACGAGGTGTCGGAGACCGTCCCGGCCCGCATCATCAGCCTGCACGAAACTAGCGAGCCCGTCGCTCCATCGGAAGAGGGCGATACCAGTCCGCCTATTCGCGCCTTTGTCGAGGCAAACTTCCGCCGGAGTGGCAGCGGCCGGCGTGAGGTCGTGGCGGAAGAGATCACGCTGGAAGCTCCGCGCATGGCGGGCCCGCGCTTGCCGGGTCTGGTGCGCTCGCTGCTCTTGGCCGATGTGCCGACCGCGCTGTTCGTCCGCAATCCCACCGCCGATTCCGCCTGGCTGCCGCGCCTGGCACCCGAGGTTGAGCGCTTCGTCTTCGACAGCAGCCGTCTGCCGAGCGGCGAGGGTCTAGCGGCGGTCGAGCAGCTTTTGCGTCGCTTATTTCGTCAGGATGCCGCGGGAGCTCTGGCCAACATCGATGTTGTGGACATGGGCTGGCTGCGGCTATGGCCATGGCGCATCCTGGTCGCCTCGCTGTTTGACAGTCCCGATGCGATGCGCGCCTTGCGCGATGTGTCGGAGATCACGATTCACCACGCTGCCGGGGCTGAGCCGGCGGCACTGCTGCTCGCGGGTTGGTTGTGTAGCCGCCTGCACCTGCGCTGGCAGGCCACACACGAGCGGCGCTCCTACACGCTGTCGGGACAAAGCGGGCACGCTGTCCGGTTGCGTATCCAAGAAGAGCAGGCCGCCGATGCCCCGGCGGGCATCGAGCGCGTCGAATTGCGCTGTGGCTCGCACACCTTCGCGGCTCGTCTGCAAGGAGAGAGTCGCTGCATCGTGCTCTCCAGCCAGCTGCAACCGGAGCGCGTCCAGCCGGTGCACGGCCGTCCCGACGCCGAGCTTATGGTGGCGGCAATGGGTGTTGGCGGGCGCGATCCGTTGATGTATGAAGCACTGCGTCATAGTGCTCAGCTCGTTCGCAGCAGTGGGCCCTAGCCTGCAGCATCACGAGAGAGCCGCCAGGACCCAGGCCCAGAACCGAAGCATGAGCTGGATTGAGGTAGCAAGGTGAGTGGACGCGCACCGGAAGTGTGGATCGGCGATGACGCCACGGCTGTGGCGCGGGAAGGCGCTCGTCGGGTTGCTGAGTGGGCGCGACGCAGCATCGCGGCCCGCGGACGCTTCATCGTGGCCTTGGCCGGTGGCAACACTCCACGCAAGCTCTATCGCTGTCTCGCAACCGAGGAGCCGGGCATCGACTGGGGGCGGGTACACATCTTTTTCAGCGACGAGCGCTGCGTACCACTCGACAGCCCAGACTCGAACTTCGGCATGGCGCGCGACACCCTGCTGGGGCATGTGCCGATTCCGCCGGCACAGGTCTATGCCGCGCCGACCGAGCTAGCGCCGGCCGAGGCTGCGAGTGCCTATGAAGCAGTGCTGCGTCGGGTGCTCGATGCCTCGGAGCCGCGGCTCGATGCGGTCCTCCTCGGCATGGGACCAGACGGACATACGGCGTCGATCTTCCCTGGCTCACGGCTGCTGGCCGGGTTCGATGACGACTTCTTGATCGACGATCCGTCGACGGGACCGCTGAACTCGAACCGTCCGGCAGCCAGCCTCGATGGCTTCGCCAAGGAACGCCTCATCGTCGAGGTCCTGGACGCGCCCAAGCC
This sequence comes from uncultured Myxococcales bacterium, assembly GCA_937952145.1. Taxonomy (GTDB): domain Bacteria; phylum Myxococcota_A; class Polyangia; order Palsa-1104; family JAEUJZ01; genus JAEUJZ01. The sequence goes on along the minus strand of CALFYE010000331.1, from coordinate 53,227 downwards.
GCCGCCGTTTCGCGTGACGATGACCCCGTACTTCATCAACCTATCGCGCCACGCGCTGATGCTGGTGACGGGCGAGGACAAGGTAGCAGCGGTCTCGGCGGCGCTGGAGAGCGATGCCCGCGTCTCCGAGATTCCGGTGCGGGCTGTTTCGCCAACCGCGGGGGATTTGGCCTGGTTGCTCGATCGGCGGGCAGCCCGCGCGCTGGCCACGCCGCCGATCTGAAGCCCACCGAGGGCGACGGTAACGGCGCAGCCGAACCTGCGGGGTCTTAGCGTGGCGGAGTCTGGCCGGGGGATGACTCGGGAGCGGGCGGCGCAGGCAGCGTCGGCGTGATGCTGCGCGGCGTCGAGTCCGCGGGCAGGAGGTTCGGTTGGGTCTTGCCTGCCGCGGTGGCTTGCTGGTCCGTACTCGCGGCGCTTGGCGGACTGACTGGCGAAGCCTTGGTCTCGGTGGGCGCGGCCGACTGCCCCCCGGCCTTGGCCGAGCCGGCGTCACCGGCCGTTTCGTTCTCCCACAGGCGCTCGGTGCGGGTGATGCGGCCGTTCTCGAAGTGCTGAAGCAGATCCGGCTTGCCGTCGAAGTTGACGTCCAGCTCTTGCCGCACCAGCACACCGGCCTCGTAGTAGCTCTTGACGTCAGGGATGCCGTCGTAGTCGTGGTCGAATTCCTCGCGACCTTTGCGACCGTCGGGCAGGTAGAAGACCAGCATGTCCTTGCGTCCGTCGCCGTTCAGATCTACCTCGCGACAGGTCAGTACGGTCTGCTGTCCCTCGCCGCGGCCAAAGACGCGCGCTACGTCGGGGCGGCCGGTGCCCCGCCAACTTCCAACGTCGACCCGCTCTGATCTCTCGCGCGGGCAGCTGAGCTCGGCCCGTTTTTGCGAGCCGCCGGCGAAGGTCGTCGACTGTGGCTGGCTGCCCCAGGATGCGCAACCGATGGCCGTAGCGAGGCTGGCGGCCAGCAGCCAGGTCCGGCTCGTGTACAGCCGCATGGGCTTTGACCTCGACCCGCGCACCCCCGGCTCCCAAGGCATTGAAGACGGCATGAGTCCGAGAGTATTCGCCTCGCGCGGCCAGTGCAACCGGCGGCTGTCAGCACTTCAGAGGTCGCGGCGCTGCGCCGGCCTACCGGGCTCCGGGGCTGTAGGCGCACACGGCAGTACCTGGCAAGGCGACGATGGCTTCGTCGCGTTGTCCCCTTTTGCTCATCCTTCGACTTCGCTACGATAGGAATCTCTGATGTTGCGCGGGGTTAAACCGGTAGGGCAGGGCGCCGAGGGATGCGTGGACGGTCGAGGGCTGCGCCGCCTGCGGCAGGGGCTATTCGGCACCGAGGCACTCGCGCCGTTTCTGGTGGGCTGGGTCTTGTCGCTCCCCGCGCGCAGCCTGCACGCTGCGGAGCCGTTCCCTCCGGGTGAGGCATCCGAGCACTTCGATGCGCAGGCAAGGGCTGGCAAGAAGGACCTGATGGCGACTCTGCAGGCAGATAGTCGCTTTCAGGTCATGACGCGGGCGATGAGTGCTGCCGGTATGTCGCCGATGCTGCACGCTCGGGGGCCGCTCACGCTCTTTGTGCCGACGGATGCGGCGTTTGAAAAGCTGACGGGTGGAAAGCTGGAGCAGTGGCTCAAGCAGCCCTCGGTGCTGAAGTCGCTCCTGCGCTATCACATCCTGCGGGCCTACGTGCCGAGCAAGCAGCTTTCGCGACTGCGCAATGCGCTGACAGCGAACGGCTACGTCGTCCAGATCGACGGCGGGAGTGGCGTCAAGGTCAACGGTGTGAGCATCATCGAGAGCGACCTTCACGCCAGCAATGGCGTGATCCATGTCGTCGATACCGTGCTGGTACCACCAGAGGGCAAGTCCAAGGCGAAGCCGAAACGGAAGGGTGCGCTGAAGGGCGAGGATGCGGCCGAAAGCAGCGAGGCTGAGGCCAAGACGCCGTAGATGGAGACGAGGTTGGGCGCAGTGAGGCGAACAGCCCCCAGCTAGTACGGGTGGAGCAAGCCGGGCAGTCGCTGTCGGCGGTTCATTTGCAGCAGCAGGTTGTGCAGGCGTGCGCGACGGATCGACTCGACGTACGAGCGCAGCGAGGTCGCGTGCTTGTCGGCCATATCGATCAGGCGAACGCCTAGCCCACGGACCTCTTCGCTGTCGGTTGCGTCTTCGTGACAGACCAGCCCGCGTGCCCAGATGGTCTCGCCCGTTCCTGGCAGGGCAAGCTCTACCTGCAGCGGCGCACCGAACCAGGTCAGCCGTTCGTCCTGCAGTCGCGGCGCCGTGATGTATAGGCCGCGCTCCGAAAGGTCCCGCGTAAGGCCCAGATAGCTCTCGCCCGCTAGAAACTGCTGCACGCAGATCTCGATGGGCAGGCGGACTTCTTTGCGACGATCGTACGACATGCCGAGGCTCCTTGAGCGGATGACACCATGTGGCGACAAGATCGCAGCGATCGCAAATTTTCTGCATGGGCCGCTCGCTGTCCGCGGCCGCCCGGCCCTCGGCCGCCCGAGTCCGTGGTTCGGACACGCTGTCCGCTCCCACCGACTTCCCTCGACGGGCCCCAAGCTGGGCACGACGCGTGCAACCAACCCCGGCTATGTCACTGCGAACTACTGTCGGGGGGCGCTGGGTGCTGGTCGGCGTCTCGCTCCTTGTGACCGTTAGCTTGTGGCAGCGAGATCGGCCGAGCGAGCGACTGACTGCTGTAGGCCACACCGCCTGGGGGGCTTGTCGCGAGCGGCCGGCGGTCGTCCCGGCGGGTGCGGCGCAATCCTGTCGTGAGCCCTTGCCAGACTGGGAACCGGAGAAGTCACTGCCACTTACAGGCATGCGGGCCCTCCTCGCTGGCCGCCTGCTCGATTTACAGACGGCGACAGCGGCTGAACTGGCCCAGCTGCCAGACATCGGTGAGGTCTCGGCACAGGCGCTGGTGACGGCGCGTGTGGCGGGTCATCTACGCTGCCAAGCAGATCTGGCAGCGATCCGCGGACTTGGGCGGAATCGCCTGCGGCGCCTCTTGGCTTTTGCGCGGCCACTGCCGCAGGTGTGCCCCGGCGAGCATCCAACGCAGTAGAGTGCATGCATGCGAGTATTCGTAACTGGAGCCAGTGGTTTCGTCGGTCGCCGGTTGGTGCGTGAGCTGCTTCGCCGTGGAGACTCGGTAGTCGCCTTAACGCGACGAGCGTCCCGGCTGCAGGAGCTGGCTGGCCCCGCGGCCGCAACGCTGGGCGGGCCTGGTGCAGGCGAGCGGCTTCGCATTGTGGAAGGGGATCCCACCAAGCCGGGGGCTTGGCAGCAAGCAGTCGCGGACTGCGAGGCCGTGGTTGCCCTGGCCGGCGAGCCCGTTATGGGGGATCGATGGAGAGCCGAGTTCAAGAAGCGACTCTACGACAGCCGCGTCGAGGGTGTGCGTCGTGTCGTAGAAGCGATGGCCGCCGCTCCCGTGGTCAGCGGCCAAGCGCCCCGCGTCCTGGTGTCGGCATCTGCTGTTGGCTACTACGGCTCGCGGGGTGATCAAGAACTCCCCGAGAGCGCTTCGCCAGGCAGTGATTTCCTGGCCAATCTTTGTGTGGACTGGGAAGCCGCGGCCGAAGCCGGAAAGGCGCATGGGCTGCGCGTTGTCTGCCTGCGGATCGGAGTCGTGCTAGGGGAGGGCGGCGGTGCGCTCGAAAAGATGATGCCCGCCTTTCGGTTGTTCGTCGGGGGACCGCTAGGTTCTGGCGAGCAGTACTGGGCTTGGGTGCATCTCGAAGACTTGGTCGGACTGATCCTGCTCACGCTGGAGCGTGGGGATGTACAGGGGCCGATCAATGCCGTGGCCCCCGCTCCGGCGACCATGCGCACCGTGGCGCGTGAGCTCGGTTCGGCGATGCGGCGTCCGGCGCTGTTCTCGGTGCCTGAGGTGGCGTTGAAGCTGATGCTCGGGGAACGGGCTGAGGTCTTGCTGGGCAGTCAGCGCGCCATTCCGCAGCGGGCTCGGGAGCTGGGGTATCGCTTTCGCTTCGATGAACTGGGCGCAGCCTTGCAAGCGACTCTGCGAGCGCGGGGCTGAGTCTGCTTCTGGCGGTCGGGGGGGGCTGCGGAGTTACGCCGGGGCGTCCGCGCAGGAGCGTGATGGATAGCTCAATAGTTCTCGCGTTGCCGTTGGGCCGATGTGGAACAAGGCATCGACGATACTGAGAGCCGGCACGAACTCGGCTCGGCCCTGCGGATAGGGTGGCGGGACATACTCGCCGTAGCGGATGTCGACTCCGGCTTCGCGGAAGACGGCCGGCTCAAGGTACTTGCGGCCAGATGGACCGGATAGGTACGTCGTACCACCGACGGCCTGCACCAAGGCTAAGAGATGCCGGCTGCCACTTCCGGGGACGCCTAGCTCGCTGGCTCGAACAACCGGCGTCTTCAAGCCAAGCAGGGAACAGAGTTGGGCGATAGCGGACAAGTTGAAGTCTGCGATTCGCTCAGCTGGAGCCGAATAGAGCGTACGCAGCGGATCCAGCAGAACCTTGGCATACGCTGCATGACCATACATTGCATGCAACGTTCGGAGATGTTGGCTAACCCAGTGAAGCCCGGCAAAGCGGGCCTCAGCAATGGCGGGCGTGCCCGCGCGAGAGAGTGGCGCACTCAACCACTGCCGGCCGTGCGAACCAAGAACCGCCGTGCGTGACACGAAGCTTCGACCATTTGATAGCGGAACGTCATCGAGCACCACAAACGCATCCGCTGCTGCCAGCTTGGCGAAGTAGCCGCACCAGGGCAGATAGTTCGGCTGGTGAATGGCAACGATCATGGCTCCCGCAGGCTACGCCGAGTCGACCGCCTGTGGGAACCACTGACTGTTTGTTGGGTGGGGCGGCGGCGGCGATGTTCCACGTGGAACATCGCGATGGGCGACCCCTGACCATCGGAAAAAGGCCGCCGCGGGCAGAGTGTCCCGATGTTCCACGTGGAACACTACTGGGCTTGGCTGGAAGGCAAAGGAAGGGCAGAGGAGAGCAAGAGGGGGCGGAACTGTTCCACGTGGAACACTACTGGGCTTGGCTGGCAGGGAAGAGGAGAGCGAGAGGAGGCGGGACTGTTCCACGTGGAACAGCAGGCAGGGAGTTAGCGCGGATCAGGCTTTGGCGTCTTCGGGCCGTTGAGGGGCAACGTCGGCGCCTGGACATATTCCTGCGGAATCGTGCCGGTCAGCGACTTCAGGAAGGTTGCGATGCTGGTGACGTCGGCATCCGAGAGCTCAACGCCTAGCTGATGCCTACCCATGGTGCGCACCGCATCTTCAAGAGCGGTGACGCTGCCATCGTGGAAGTAGGGGGCTGTCTTTTCGATGTTTCGCAGGCTGGGGACCTTAAACAGCATGCGGTCGGCTTCCTGCTTGGTCACCGCGAACCGACCACCATCCGCATCGCTGGGCCAAGGCTTTCGCAAGCCAGCCTTCTGGAACATGCTGCCGCCGAGCAGGGTTCCGCTGTGGCAGGCGTTGCAGCCAACGGCGAGGAACTTGCCTAGCCCAACCTGCTCGTCTTCCGTCAATGCGGCAGGGTCACCTGCCAGGAACTTGTCCCAGCGGCTCGGGGTGACAAGCTTGCGCTCGAACGCGCCGATCGCCGCGGCAGCATTGGCCAGCGTGACGGGCTGCGGCACCTCGGGAAACGCCTTCTTGAAGAGCTCAACATAACCAGGAATCGAGCGCAGGGTGGCTTCCACTTTGGCCGCCGCCGGCATCGCCATCTCGACGGGATTGAGCACCGGACCCTGCGCCTGCTCCTCGACATCCTTGGCGCGGCCATCCCAGAACTGCACGAAGTGACCGGCGGCGTTGTACACCGTCGGCGCATTGCGCGAGCCTTGCTGCTTCTTATGGCCCGTCGAGACCTTTGTGCCATCGACCCCGAAGCCGGTTAGCGAGTGACAGGTATTGCAGCTGACATCGTGGTTCTTCGACAGCCGGGTCTCGTAATACAGCATTCGGCCCAGCGCGATCTTGTCGGGCGAAGATGGCTGGCCGGGGCTGGCGAACTCGGCCGGTAGAGCTGGCTTGAACAGCGCCAGCCGGGCGTCATCCACCGAGACAGCGCCTGGAGCCGCTTTCTTGACGGCAACTACTGCCTTGGGCTCGTGCGGCTGCTCAAGAGGGGGCGTGGAGTCAAGGACATGACAGGCAGTGCCCAGCCAGAGCGAAGCCAGCGATAGGCCGGCAGGCGAAAACGTGGCGAACATGAGTCGACGCATCGGCAGCTCTCCTGAATTTGCGGGGGGCATTCTAACCGCAACCCGTGTCGGCAGCGAAGAACAGATGCCGCCGAGAGATGACTTTCGTTGCTGATTTCGTGGGTGCGCTGCGAGGAAGCGACGGGAAGCTCTCTAGAGGATCGAGCGAACCTTTGGCGGACGTTCGCTGGGAAGCTCAGGGTTGGTCTCACGGCGCACGGGGGGCTCTAGCCGCGGGCCAGAGCCGCTGGTTGTCGGCAGGGTGGTCCGCTGGTGCAGAAGCAAGCGGGTGGCATCGCGGAATACCACGGAGATCTTGCCGGGGGACGGCGTGGCGGTGACGGCACCCAGCCCGAAGCTGGGATGGGCGAGTAGCTCACCGACGACGTAGCTGTCGCCGGGGGAGTAGCTGCGGGCTCCGCTGGGGCTGCGGCCGGCTAAGAGAGCATCGAGCGGATTGACCGCGGCGACGGCCGGACTGGCCGATCCATCGGCCCCGGTTCGGCGCGGCTTGGAGGTTCCTGAAGCGCTCTTGCTGCGAGCTTTGGTCGTCCCGGCCACCTTCGTTCCGGGGGCCGCGGCGCGGAACTTGTGCTGGCGATGGCAGCTTAGACACTCGACCTTGGCGGGAAGCTCACCGTCCATGGCCACCACGACGTGCAGTCGCATCTCCTTGCAAGCTGTGCAATATGCAGTGGTTTCTTCGCCTGCTCTGGTTGAATCCACGCTGATCTCCAAAAAGAAGAGAGTTGGTCGTCAAGGCCCGCTCCAGCGGCGCGGAGCGGTATTCTTGATTTTCCAATATTTCCGTGGTTTCAATTACTGTTTTTGTTCTTATTAAGGCGGTGATGTGCCGGAAATGCTGGCTGCAGGTGCGTTTTCTCGGGCAACTGCGTACAGGCCAGGAGCCAGCGTCTCGGCCGACGACGCGACGACGCCAGCGACGAAGCGGAGCGCCTGGTCAGAGTAGCTGACGTCGAGGGCAGGCACGGTGACGCGAAAGTAGATCTCGCCTTTGTCGCCGTTGAGGATCCACGCGCCCATGTACGACCGGGCGTTGAGCAGGGTCAGCGCCCGCGCCACCTCGGTGTGGCGTTCGGCGGGAACCACGAAGGGGAGGGTGACGGCCATGGTCACCATGCCGCGCTCAGGCCGCGGGATAAAGACGAGCGGTACGTCGCTATTCAGCACTCGGCAGAGGACCGCGATCTGCCCCGCTTCGTCGCTGAAGCGAAACGCGAGCCCCAAGCGCTCGGCCCAGGCCTTGAGGCTCTCGTAGTTCAGAACAAACCCTGACATGGTGCTCTTGATCCTCCCCCGCGGGCGTCTGCGCGGGCTGGCTCGCCCGAGGCTCGGCGCTGTCGCAGCCCCATCCCCCCGGACTTGCCACTCCACCAGAGCGACGGCCGTCGCGACCAGCAGAGCTTGGGGCATTGTATCGAACAGCCCCGCGTAGAAGAAAGCTGGATTGTGCTAGCGGCGGCATTCGGGTACCACAGCCTCTAGTCGGAGCCGCCCGGCGCGTGCCCCGCAGGAAGAAACCTATGCCTACCTTTATCGACAGCCACTGCCACCTGGAACCTGCTGATTTTCGCTCGCCACCCGATCCCGCGATCGCCGCGCAGAGCGATAGAGCGAAGGCCGCCGATGCCGATGAGCGCGCGGCCGTGCTCGCTCGGGCGCAGCAGGCTGGGGTGTCCCGCCTGATTGCCATCGGTTCGGGCAGTGGGCGTGCCGAGATCGAAAATGCCATCGCGTTAGCCCGTCGCTATCCCCACATCGTCGCCGCGATCGGCATCCATCCCCACGACGCCAAGAACATCGAAGGGCAAGACGCTGACAGCGAGCCAGGGGCGCTGCGGCCGGTCAGCGAGCTAGCGCCCGAGTCGGCGCGGCTGTGGCAGGAGATCGTGGCCTGGGCGGCTGAGCCGCGGGTTGTCGCCGTTGGTGAGACCGGGCTCGACTATCACTACAACCACTCGCCGCCGGCGGCGCAGCGAGCGCTGATGCGTCGCTTTGTCGCGCTGGGCAACGCGGTGGGCAAGCCGCTGTCTCTGCACATTCGCGATGCCCATGCCGAAGCCCTGGCGATTGTCGATGGCGAAGGCGATGCCACGCGGGCGGCGCGGCATGGCGGTGTGGTGCACTGCTTTACCGGCGACCTCGACGAGGCGCGGCGCTGGCTGGATCGCGGCTTTCACATCTCGCTGTCGGGCATCGTGACGTTCAAGAGCGCGGCCAGCCTGCGCGAGGTCGCGGCCTACGTGCCGCCTGACCGCCTGCTGCTAGAGACCGACTCGCCCTACCTCGCGCCGGTGCCGCTGCGTGGCCGCAAGAACGAACCGGCCAACCTGCCGGTGACCGCTGCCGTCGTCGCGGCTCTGCGTGGAGTCTCGGTCGATGACTTGGCGCAGCAGACCAGCCAGGCCTGCGAGCGCTTGTTCCACCCCACCGCCGGGCAGACCTGGAGCGATGCCGTCACTGCGTCGCGCGATTGCTGATAGATTGCCGCCACGATGAAGCACGCCGTTTTGTTGTTGTTGTGCTTGGCCGACGTCTTCCCAAGCTGCGGCAAGCGCCCCCGTCCACCGGCGACTGAGCAGGTGCGTGGGACCGTCGAGAGCCCCCGCCGTGTCGAGGTGCGGGTGTCGAATCAGGGCTTCGTGCCGAGCACCATCCCTGGGGCTCGTGGCGAGGCGCTCAAGCTCGTCATCTCCTACGACCCCTCGGCCGGAGAGTGCGGTCGCGAGGTTGTGCTGCCGTCGCAGAACGTGCGGGTGACGCTGAGCGAAAAGGCTCCCGTCGAGATCGCGCTGACCCTGCCCAAAGACAGCGGTACCGTGCAGTTCACCTGCGGCATGAACATGCTGCAGGGACGCATCGTCATCGAGTAACCGACAGGTCGCGGAGACGCGGCGCGGCCCCAGAACGGGCGGGTGTTTTGGGTTCGGTTTCCCTCGGTCCAAAGCTTGACAGCGCGCAACTTTGCGAGTCTGCTCAAGTCCTATGTTGGCGAGGTCTCTATCGCTAAGGTGGCAGCGCCTAGCATCACGAAGCCAAGGCGTTGCGATCATGGGTTTCCTGAGCCTGCTCTGCCTGTTCCCCCTGCGGGCGTTGGCAGAGCCGGTGCTCGTCGTCGGCTTTCAAGAGGAAGGTCGGCCCAGCCCGCGGGCTCGGCACGCGGTCATGCAGTTTCTGCAGCGCATGGGCGAAGAGGTCGTCACGGTCTCGCTGTCCTCGCAGGAGCAGGTCTGCAACCAGACCGACTGCCTGCTGCGCCTGGCAGACCGCTATCAGGCCAAGCGCTTGGTGGGCGGCGACATCACGCCGAACGACAAGAACTACCTGATCCAGGTGTGGATCTTCGATCGCGCCAGCCAGCAGCCGGCGATGACCGAGGCCCGCTGCAGCGAGTGCAGCAGCGAGCAGCTTTACGACACCGCGGCGCGCACCGCCGGCCAGCTTCTGGAGGGCGGGGCAGGGGCGTTAACCTCGGCCAGCCCTGCCATGGCGGCGCCAGCACCTGCGCCAAGCAGCCCAGAACAGCAGACGGTGCAGCCGACCTGCCGCGGCCCGGCCTATAGCTTTGGACGAGGGATTGCCATCGGGGCGCTGGCCGCGCTGACCGGGGCCTCGCTCGCCACCGGCTTTGCTTTTCTGGGCCTCAACGGCCGCACCTACTCGACGCGCAGCGACGGAATGGGCGACATCACGCTCGACTTTACGCAGGCCTATCGCTGGTCGATTGGGCTGTCGGCGATCCCGGCAGCCGCGACACTGGCGGCAGCGCTTCCGTGGCACGAGATCCTGGCTCCTGCGCGCCAAGCCCAGACCTTGCCCCGCTGCCAGGAGTCGCCGTCGCGACGCTTCAGCTTCCGGCGGGGGCTGGCGGTCGGCAGCCTGGGGGCGCTGACCGTGGCGGGCCTGGCGAGCAGCGTGGCTCTGACGGCGATGAACGGCAGCGCCTACGCCTACAACAATGACGGCTCGCCGGTGACCTACAACCTGCGGGCGCACTACAGCGCCGGGTATGCGCTCTCTGCCGTCATGGCCGCTGGGCTTGGCTTGAGCCTGGCGATTCCCTAGCCCTCCGTGGATGGGTCCGCTCCGTCGCTCCCTCGAACGCCGGCCGGCCTTCGTCGGCCTCTGTCTCGTTTGACAAGGACTTCGCCTATGCCCCGCAAACTGTCTCTTCCTCTCTCGCTCCTGTCCTGCGCTGTGCTGTCGACGGCTAGCTGCGAAAAAGGCGGCACCTTCGATCCCCTAGACAACGTGCCGTCGGGAGGGAGCGCGACCCAGACCCCCACGCCGACCGTCGACCTGCCGCGCTGCGACGACACCTCGCCCAAGCTGCCCTGCAAGATCGACATCTCGGACCTCAGCTTCGAGGTCACGAGCTGCAACGGAATCGTCGCGGCTGGCAAGAGCGGCAGCGGTCCGGGAATGACGTGGAACAATCCGGGCGGCGCTCTTGACAAGCTGCAGTTCGGGATCGACGAAAACGGCACGCTGGCCTCGGGATCGTGCACGGCCCCGCCGCAGAGCTGCACGATCAAGCTGACCCGGCTGCCGGCCGCCTGGAACGCGATTCCGGCCTCGGCGCGGGTGCGCCTGACCTACAACCAGAAGTACAAGCTGGGCGATGAGCTGGTGTTTGCCAGCGGGATGATCGATGGCACCCGGCTGACCATGGGCGTGCCGCAGCTTGCCGGCCGCGATCTGGTGGCCTTTACCGGCTCACGCCGCGACGGAACCAGCCTCGAACTGCACACCACCAGTCTGTGGTTTTCCCTACCTGCCGATCGCACGCTGAACTTCACGCTGCGCACGTCGTGCTTCAGGAGCTTTGAGGCAGCGGCATACTGGTACATCGAGAAGATGACGGCTGAGGCCCTGCCCTAAGCGGGAAGCCGCCGTCTCTGTCCTATGCCGACCCTGTCGCCCGCCATACGCTCCCAGGCCCCGCCGTTCGAGGTGGGCGAGAACGTCTTGCAGCGCTATCGCGTCGAGAGCCTGCTGTCGGAAGATGCGCTGGGCTACACGTATACCGTCAGCGAGATCGCGACAGCGGGGGAGGCCAGTGGGGCGCTGCGCGTGCTGCGGCTCTTGCGGGCTCGCCTGGGCACGGGGGGCGTCAAGCTTCCCGACGAAGCCCTGGCGACGTGGCGCAGCCAGCTAGAGCGAGCGCAGGACCTGCGCCATCCCGGCATCCCGCCGATCGAAGAGATGTGCTTTGGCGACGAGCAGGGCCGGGTCTTCGTCGTGCGGACGGCGATCGAGCTAGAGGGGCAGCCGCTGGGGGCACTGCTGGCGGCGCGTCCCGCCGGCCTGTCGGAAGCCGAGGCGGTGCGCCTGCTGGCCAACATCGCCGAGGTTGTCGAGGCTGCGCATCAGCAGGGCATCCTGCACCTGTCGCTGTCGCCGAGCCGCATCTTCGTCGTCCCGAGCGGCGAGTCGATCGCCGTGCGGGTCACCGACTTTGCGCTGCTGCCCCCGGCCCTGGCGCCGCAGTATGGTGAGCCCGGCTACCTGACGCCTGAGCAGGTTGAAGGGCAGCCCTGCGATCGTCGCACCGACCAGTTCACGCTGGCCGTCATCTTGTACGAGATGCTGTCGAGCCAGCCCGCCTTCATCGGCGCGCCCGACGAAGATCGGCAGGTCACGCTGAGCCGAGTGCAGCACGAAGATCCGCTGCCCCTGGCGCTCTCGCGACCGCTGGAGCAGGCGCTGGCCCGGGCGCTGAGCCGCTCGCGAGCGGTGCGCTTTCCCAATCTGCACGACCTGGTGCGGGCCCTGGGAATCGACGGTGTGGCCTGGTCGCTGGTTCTGCCTCCGGGGTCCAGCAAGAGCCCGCCGACCCGGCCGATGCGCCAGGCGCTGTGGCAGCCGGTGCTGCTGGGGGCGACGGTGGCCTCGCTGGCTATCTTCCTCGTGTGGGGAGTCGCCTTTCGCGGGCGCCTGGGTTCGTCGGATCCCGCCAAGCCGGATCGCGTGGCGAGTGCCGTCGATGCAGCTGGCCTGACCGCCAGCGCCGTCGATGCCGAAAGCCCGTCCCAGCCAGCCAACCCAGCCAGCCAACCCGTCGCTGTCACTGTCAATAACGGCCCGGTGGGCGGGCTGCCGCCTTCCGCTGCCGCGCGTCCGGACGCCGGAGCGAGCGCTGCCCTGCCTCTTCCCAAGCCTCGTCCCGCTGCGCCCCCCGACATGGGCACTGGGTCAAGCCGGCCAACGCCCGCAGTGGCGGTCAATCGGCCAGCGGTCGCGCCAACCGGCCCGACAGCCGGCCCGACGAACGGCGGCCCGCGGCCCGCCTCTAGCCCAGGATCAACGGGGAGTGGAACCGGATCAGCGACTGGCACGGGTACGGCGGTGACTCCCAGCTCGTCGGTTGGTTCGTCGGCTGGCCTGATGCTGGACATCACCACCACCGAGGGGCGCGCTCTTGATCCGACGGTCAAAGAGCCCATCCTGCGCTGCATCAAGCTGATCCGGCCGGCTACACCGTTTCGCCTGATCTTGGAAAACATCAACGGCACGCTCTTTGTGGCCGATCACTCGCCGATGAACGAGCTGCGCCAAAACAGCGACTTTCGCAATTGCTTGAAAATCGAGTTCCACGGCAAAATAGAGTCTAAAGAACTGTCATTAAAAGGCTTTCTCAGGTCTAAGACCTCCCAATGAGGCGTTCAACTTCTTGCTTGAAGGCATCTGCTGGGCGCTGGCTATCAGCGCTGCTCTTTCTGGGGACGACGGGTTCCTGGGGCTGTTACGCGGAAGAACTGGCCGAGCTGCGCGATAAGGTTGAGCGCCTGCAGGCCTGCAACGCCTGCGCGCAGACCCAGCTGACGCAGGGCCTGGCCTTGGCGCTGTGCAGTCCGCCGGTTCGGCAGCTGATCGACGACGTCAGCGCCGTGTGTCGCCGCGAAGACATCTGCCTGGACCAGAAGATCAGCACGCTGGTCGGCGACGCCGATCCGACGCACACCGGTCGCTTCATCACCCTGATGCGGCAGCAGCGGCACGCGGTGCTGTTCTTTTCCGGCAATGACACGCTGATCGGCGGGCCCCAGGGGCTGTACGCGCAGCGCATGAAGCGGCTGGCCTTCCCGCAGCCGCCGTGGATGCCGACGACGCGGTTTCTGGTGGTGTCGAACCTCAAGCCGGCGAGCGGCAGCGACAACTCGCGGCTATCGACGACTGACCCGGCGGTGGCGCGTGCCGAAAGGCGCGGGCAGCAGGTCATCGAGCTCTTGCTCGACTTCGGCTTCCCCAATAACCAAGGCCAAACGCAGAAGGTCGATCGACGGCAGATCCTGCACTGGGTCTACGCCTTTTCGAAGAAGAAGGACGAGACGCTGCTCTACGAAGAACAGCCGGTTCCGGGCAGCGATCTCAGTCAGAGCGTCTGGGTGTTCCGCATCGACTGCGCCACCCCCGAAGGCAGCAGCCCCGACGCCGCAGCCAACCAGTGTGGGCAGTGCATGTCGACGCCGGTCACTCCCGCGACGCCGGCCACCCCGAACGCCAGCAGCACCGCGGGGGCACTGCAGAGCATCCAGCCGGTCGGCCCGACGCCATGAGCCGGCGCCGCCCTGGACTCTGGTCGCGTCGGCCGGTCTTGGGTGTGATCGGCTCCCTCCCGGGGCTGGTCCTGGCCACTGATTCCGCCCGCGCGCAGTCCCGGGCACCGCTCGCACCCGCGGGGCTCGCGCCAGTCGGGACCGGACCTGGACCTGTCGACGACCCGCAGCGCGAGCTAGCGGTTCGGCGCCAGGAAGCAGCGCTTCTGCATCGCAAGATCGATTTGCGCGGGGCGCGACTTTTGCGCGCTGGACAGGCCATCGATGTCCAGCCGCCGGTGGCCCACCTCCTTATCGTGCACATCTGGGCCGTCGAGTGTCCGCCCTGCATCGAAGAGCTACCCATCCTGCGCCGCATCGCCGAGTCGCTGGGCCGCATGAGCCAGGTCAAGATCGTGCTGATCAGCGAGACCACCGACTTAGCGACGCTGAACCGCTTTATCAACGCCCACCCAAACGACATGCCGCGCGTCGAGCAATATCAAAGCATCGACGAGCGCTTGCGCAGCAGCCTGCAGAACAATTCCCAGCCGACGACGCTCTTGGTCGACGCGCTGGGCGTGGTGCGGCAGGCCTTCCTGGGCAGCCTGAAGCATCGGCGCAGCGAGTTCGTCGATGCCATCTCGCGCATGAGCCGAGCGCTCTAGTTCGCGGCCCTAGGGTGGGGTCCTAGGGTCACGAAATTGCAGGACGCTCACCTAGCCTCGCCCGAGGCCGTGATAAGATCGCTGCGGGTTTTTTTCTCGTCTGCGCTCGGCCCGGGGCCGTCGCGTCGCTGCGTCGATGAACGCGGCATCAATCAGGCCATTTGTGATGATTTCTCCCCTATCCGGCACCTCTCTTACCAAGCGCTGTAGTCGGTGTGGCCAGCAGTTTCCCTATAACGAGCGCCATCGCTGCACCGACGGAGGAGAGACGCGGCCCGTCGCTGAACCAACGCAGTCCGGCAGCGGCAGCCTCGACCCGGGAATCGCCGAGGTCGTCGCCGATCCGGTGCTGGGTGCGGTGCTGGGCGAGCGCTACCTGATGCAGCGACGGCTGAGTCAGGGCGGCATGGGGGTGGTCTACAAGGCCCGTCACGTGCTCCTCGACAGCCCAGTGGCGGTCAAGATCTTGCTGCAGCCGCAGGACCCGGTGGCGCAGCAGCGCTTCTTGCAAGAGGCCAAGCTGGCCTCGACGGTGAAGCACCCCAACACGGTCTACATCTCGGACTTTGGCGTGCTGTCCGACGGCCGCTCGTATCTGGTGATGGAGCTGCTCAAGGGCCCGACGCTGAGCCGCGTGATCGCCGACGGAGCGATTGACACGCTGCGGGCCTGTCGCATTGCCCTGCAGATCGCCACTGGTTTGCAGGCCGTGCACGACCAGGGCGTCGTGCATCGTGACCTGAAGCCCGAGAACATTTTTCTCGTCGACCAGGACGGCACCAAAGACTTCGTCAAGATCGTCGATTTTGGCATCGCGCGGCGCTCGCACCTGGTGCCCTCGTCGGACCCCAACGTGTCGGGGGCGGGGCCGGCGGTGAGTGCCGATGCGCTGGCGCCGATCAGTCAGCCCTCGCTGTCGACCGACAGCAGCGGTAGCGACAACCGGCTGACCCTGGCCGGCACGATCATGGGCACGCCGCACTACATGTCGCCGGAGCAGGCGGTCGGTGCCGAGATCGACAGCCGCTCGGACCAGTACGCGCTGGGCTGCATCCTGTACGAGATGCTGACCGGCAGCGTGCCGTTCGACGGTAGCTCGCAGGCCATTCTGGCCAAGCACGTGACGGTGCCGGTGCCGGCGGTGCGACAGCGACGTTCGCCGCGCCTGGATCCGGTGCCGGCGGCGGTCGAGCAGGTGCTGCTGCGCCTTCTGGCCAAAGAGCCGGAGGGCCGCTTCGCCAACATGCGTGAAGTCGCCAAGGCCCTGCAGCGCGAGATCGACGTGCTGCTGCTGGCCCGCGGCGAGCGCGTGCTGGTCGCCAAGAGCGCCGCCGAGGTGCTGACCACCGGAGCCCGTCCCAAGGTGGTGGTGCTGTTCGGCCGCTATGTTCCGCTGTGGCTGCTCTTTGTTCCGTCGCTGATCCTGCTGGCGGTGGGCGGGTATGTCGCCTATCGCCAGCTGGTTCGGCGGGCCCCGAGTGATCGGCTGGCCGACGGTGAGCTGGCAGCCGCCCGCAAGCGCGCGCTGGACGTCGTCGGGGCTCAGCTGGCGCAGGGGAGCCCAGCGAGTCGCGGCGCACTGCTGGCGGCGCTGGGCCAGACGCACGATCCGCAGATCCGACCGCTTCTGGAAGCGACGCTGCAGACCTCGGATATCGAGCTGCAGGCGCAGGCGGCGGGGGCGCTGGGGCTCCTGGCCGATCGGCAGGCGGTGCCGGCGCTGCGCCGCCTGTTTGGTACGGCGGGCGATGACGCGGTCAAGATCGCCGTCGCCGGGGCGCTGGATCGCCTGGGACAGAGCGAGGGCGCGCGCTACCTGCAGCAGGTCCTCGCCGGGGAAAACCCCAGCAGTCGGACGCGAGCCGCCTACCTGCTGGCCGAGCAGGGCGATCGCGCGGCGCAAGAGCTGCTGTCTGCCACCGCCGCCGAGCCGGATGTGCCCGAGGAGCAGCTGATCCGCATCCTGGCGCGACTGGCCCAGGCTGGTGATCTGTCGGCGCGCACTCAGCTGCGCGAGCGCCTGCTGGTCCCCGGGCGGCGTGAACACAAGCTCTTAGCAGCCGCCAAGCTGGCGCAGCTGGGCGACGAAAAAGGCCGCGAATTTCTGCACGCTCTGGCGACGCAGGCCGGGCCCGAGCAGCTGCCCGCGGCGCGCTTCCTTTCGACTCCCGAGGACCCGGTGGGGCTGGCCCTGTTTCGCGGTGTGATCGCCGATCCGCAGGCCACCGCTGCCGCGCGCGAGCTGGCCTGCGAGGGGCTGGCGGGGGCCGGGCAGGCTCTGGATGTGCGCTTGCTGCTGCCGATCTTGGGTGCGGATGCGTCGGCCACCAACACGGGGACCGAGTCGACGCTGGCTGTGGTCCGGGCCGCTGCGCTGGCCATCCTGCACATCGCGGGTCGGCAGCCCAGCACGCTGTCGGATCAGAGCCTGGCCTGGGCGCGCCTGGCGCTCGATGACAGCGACTGGGTGGTGCGCCAGTCGGCGGCCGCGGTGCTCGGCGACAGTGGCTCGGACAAGGCGACGACGCTGCTTGCCAAGCTGGTCCACGATGCCGAGCCGCGGGTCCGCCGCAGTGCCCTGCGCGCCCTCGGACGACGAGCCGATCGCGGCGCCTGGCTGGCCGTGCACGAAGGCCTGTCCGACAGCGACAGCAGCGTGCGCAGCGAAGCGGTGCAGGCGCTGGGCAAGCTGGGGCAGACGCTCAGCCGGATGGGCCTGCCGGGCCTGCTTAGCGAGGCGCAGGGCTGGCTGCAGGCGCTGCAGGAGCGCGGCTCGCCGCAGGAGCAGCTCTTGGCGTCGCTGGCGCTCTTGCGCTTGGGCGATCGCGGCCAGCGCGAGAAGGTGCTGAGCTTCCAGCTGGCCGAAAGTCCCGAAGTCCGTCGGCTGCTCGTCGAGCATATCGATGGCGAGAGCGAGGTCCTGCACGCCGCGCTAAACGACGAGGTCTTTGCCGTGCGGATGATGGCGGCGCGTCGCCTGGCCGAGCGCGGCGATCGCCGGGCGATTCCGGTGCTCAACGACGCGCTCAAGCGAGGGGGCGTGCTGGCCAGCTCGGCCTATGCCCTGCTGCGTCGGCTGGGCGAGCGGGCGGTCCGGGCTGCCGACTCGGATCTATTGGCGCTGTCAGGAACGCTGGAGCAGCGGGTGCAAGCCATCGCGGCGCTGGGGCAGGCTCCGCTGGATCTGGCGCTGCCGCTCCTGCAGCGGGTGGCGCGCGATCGCGAGCCGGAAATTCGCCGGGCGATCGTCGAGGTCCTGGCCGATATCGAGCATCCCGCGCCAGCCCAGCGCACCGCGCTTTTGTCGCTTCTGCGCGGGCTTTCAGAAGACCGGGATGCCACCGTGCGGGCCCGGGCCGAGGTGCTGCTGGCCCGGCTGGAGGGGGCGCCCGAGACGCCATCGAGTCCCGGTGTCGAGCCTGCCACCCCACCAGCGGGTGAGCCGGCGGTCGCGCCCGTCGCGCCCGCGAAAGAGCCCGCCGTGGAGCCCGCCGCCCCGCCGGCTGAAACAGCGGCCGAGCCGTCAGTCCCCCCCGTCGCTGCTCCCGAGACGAACAGCAAGCCCGCCGAGCCCGCCGCGGTCCCACACGCGGCCGTCGTGCAGGCGCAAGACCTGGCCCGCAGCGCCGCGCAGTCGCTAGAGGCCAAGGACTTCGATCGCGCCCGCAGCCTGCTTGAGCGAGCTCGCAAGCTGTGCGCCAAGGGCCGTGAACGCCGGGCGGACTGTGACAGCCTGCTGTTCGATGTGTCGTATCAGCTGGCTCGCTTGCACGAGACGCAGGGCCACCTGGCCGAAGCCATGGGCGAGTACGAGCGCGCCGTGAAGCAAGCCCCGACGGTAAACGGCAAAGCGCGGGAGAAGAGCGCGGTACAGGACGCCGTGCTGCGCCTGGTACCCAAGCTGGGCATCCTGATCATGCCCAAGCAGAGCGGGGGCGCCTGCCAAGAGGTCTCGCTGTGGATGACGCCGGGGACTCACTCGGTGGTGGTCGGCGGTGGCAGTCAGACTGTCCAAATCAAGGCGCACGAGACGGTGCGCGTCGGATCGTGCAAATGACGCAGGGAACGGCGGGGGAGGGGGCGGGGGCCAGCGGGAGCCGGAGCCAGGGGCAGCGATGGCTCGCGGTCCTGCTGGGGATCGGGCTAGCGGCCCTGCCGACGGGGGATGCTGCTGCCAAGCCGCGACGGCCTTCGCCTCTGCCGGCGGCCACACGCAAGCCCGCGGCGACCCACCCAGCTGTCCCCGAGCTAGAGGCGGCGACGGCAGCCCTGCAGGCCGGGCGGCCGGTAGAGGCCCATGACCGTCTGCGACGCTGGCTGGCGCAGGGCGGGGACGAGGCGCAGCTAAGCCCGGCTCAGGCCGCGGGCCTGCAGGCGATTCGCGCCGCCTTGCTGCCGGCGGTGGGTGAGGTCGCGGTCTCGGGTCAGCCAGGGACCGAGGTGCGCATCGACGATCAGCCGCTGGCCAAGCTGCCGCTGCCGCTGCCCATCCTGCTTTCGGCGGGCGCGCATCAGGTGGTGTTGGCCGGGCCGGGCGGGCTGCTGCAGGCGCAGATTCAGGTGCGGGCTGGCCGGCGTCTCGACGTGCGTGAGAGCCGCGAGGCCGGAGCGGTGCTGTTGTCGCAGCCGCCGCATGCGCTGCTTGCGGTTCGTCTGAGTACGCCGTCGATCCCGCTGACGGAGGAACAGGTACGTGTATCCGCGGAGCAGGGGCTGCGGGGTACGCAGTTATATCTATCTCCGCGGGACAGCGTGCTGCAGCCGCGGCTCTCCGACTGTGGCGAGCGGGCCACCTGCCTGCGCGAGCTGGCGGCGAGCCAAGACGTCGAATATCTGCTGCTGACCCAGGCCGGCCCCGCTCCGCCACCTTCGGGAGCGACTGCAAGCCAGGCACCAGCCGCCTCGGGCGCGACGGGGGCAGGCCCTGCCGTGGTGCTGCGCGCCGTGCTGTTCGATGCCAAGGTGGCGGATCAGGCGGCCGTGGCCGAGGACGCCTGCAGCACCTGCAGCGCGACCGAGCTGGCCGGGCGCCTACGCGAGCTAGTGGCGCAGGTCAGCAGCCGGGGACTGGGCCGTCCGCGCGGCAGCCTGCGCATCGAGTGCGAGCCCGCCGAGGCCGAGCTACAGCTCAACGGGGTGCCCCTGGCCCGTGGCGATCGCGAGCGCACGCTGTGGTCGGGCGAGGTGGCGATCGTCGCCAGCCTGAGCGGCTACCGTCCTCAGACCCTGCGTCACTTTGTCGCCGAGGGCAGCCAAGAGACGGTGCGGCTGCACCTAGACCCTTTGCCACCGCCGCCCGCTGCCGTTCCGCCGGTGCTAGCCGGGGCGAACCCGCCGAACGTCGTGCCGAGGATTGAGCGCGCCCCCCGTCCGCTGTGGCGGATCGTGACCGGGGCGACCGCGCTGGTCGGAGGTGGGCTGTTACTGGGGTTTGGCGCCGGGGCACAGAGCGTGAGCGGCCGCTGCGTCGATCCCGTCGAGCCGCCGGCCAATCAGTGCAACCGCCTCTATCAGACCTCGACGCTGGCCACGTCACTGCTGGTCACCGGCGGAGTCGCGGCGGTTGCCGGCGTGGTGCTGCTGGCGCTGCCAGGTCCGGTGCGTCCGCGCCATGCCGCGCGAAAGGGTCCCTAGCATGTCGTTATCCTCCCGCACGCTCCGCCTAGGGGCGACCTTCGGGCTTAGTCTGCTGTCGAGCTGCGAGAGCCTGTATGGCGGCTTCGGCGTCGATAACCCGGGGAACTGCGTCGTAAACAGCGCGCTTTGTCAGGCCCCGGACCAGGCCTGCAATCCGCTGACTCGGGAGTGCGAGCCGGCCATCGTCATCAGCGCCATCGATCCGCCGGTCTCGTCGGTGCTGGGCGGCGAGCTAGCGACGCTCAGTGGGCAGCGCTTCACGCCCGAGCTGCGCGTGCGGGTCGGTGGTCGCGAGGTCACGTCCTTGAGCGTCTCCTCGGACCGCAGCCTGAGCTTCGTCCTGCCCGCTGGGGCAAGCCCGGCCGGGCGCGCAAGCATCGAGCTCAGCCACCCCGCCGGCCAAACGCAGCGACGGGACGATCTGTTTCGCTACTACGAAGACGTGCAGCTCATGGCGGGTCAGCCGGTGACGCTGCCGTTTACCGCCAAGTATGCGCGGGTCGCTGACTTCAACGCCGATGGCCGGCAAGACATCGTTCTGAGCGACGCCTTTGCCGGCGGCGTGGTCGTGCTGCTGGGGCAGGGCGATGGCAGCTTGGCGGCCCCGCTGGCGTCGTCGTTTTCGGGGCGGGCCTATGGGCTGGCCGTCGGAGACGTTAACGGCGATGGCTTTCCCGATGTCGCCGTCAGCTTGACCGGCCCGACGTCCACCATCGAAGTTTCGCTGGGCAATGGCGATGGCACGCTGCGGACCGCGGTGCCGGTGACCACCCAGACGACACTCGGCGGGCTGGGGTTGGGTGACTTTGACGGCGATCGTCGGGCCGATCTGGTGGCGGCTGACGACCTTAAGCTGCGCTTCTGGCACAGCAACGGCGATGGCAGCTTCAGCACGTCGTCGACCGACATGCCGCTTTCGTATCAGAGCTTTGGGGCCAGCGGTCGCATGTGGCTGGCTGACCTCGACGGGGATAGCGCGCTGGATATCGTGGCGATCAACGGCCGCGACTTCAGCTATCCGGTGCTGTTTGGCCAGGGCAATGGCACCTTCAGCGAGTCGGCAGGCCCGCTCTATACCGGTGCACCTACCCTGGCCAGCGTCGGTGACAGCGACGGAGACGGCCGGCTGGACATCCTGACTCCGCTCGGGCAGGTCGATAACCCCATCGCGCTGAGCCTGCAGGGGTCGGGGCGTGCATTCAAGCAGCCGACCAGCTACCTCACGCCCATCAACCTCACCGGCTGCGAGCTTAGGGATCTCAACAGCGACGGAGTATCCGACCTGCTGGCCTTCAGCAACTTTGGCACCGCGGGGGCCATGGTCATCCTGCACGGCCTGGGGGCGGGGCGCTTCGGCAAGGCTCGCTCGTACACCATGCCGCCGTTTCCGCAGCTCGTCATCACCGCTCAGCTCGACGGTGATCAGCGTCCCGATCTGCTGGTCGTGCACCGCGGCGCGAGCGGCTCCGGCAACTTCTACAGTGTGTTCCGCAATGTCACGCCCTAGTCGAAAGATCCCGGGTCGGTCCCTGCGGCCTCCGCAGTCCGCGATCGCTCTTTTGTTCGGCCTGGTCTTCGCCGGGTCGCTCTGCACCGCCTATGGCCGGCCGGCCAAGCCCACCCCACCGTCGCCGCAGGTGCGGGCCGGGCAGCTGGTCAGCCAGGGGGTGATGGCGCTGGCGACCCGCGATCTGGCGGGGGCCTATCGCGCGCTTGCCGAGGCCTATCGCCTGCAACCCAGCCTGGACACGCTGTATCAGCTGGGCATCGTCGCCTGGAGCGAGGGACAGAGCCTGATGGCCCAGGACATCCTGCGCCGTTATCTTGCCGAGCCGGGCAGTCCCGAGGGCGCCGAGAAGCGAGCCGAGGCGCAGCGCATCGTCAACCAGCTTGGCCGGGGGGGCGCCGAGGTCTGGCTGAGCGCCGCTTTGGGGGGCTTCGTCTTCCTCGATGATCGCCTGATGGGACAGCTTCCCTTCTCGCTGCCGCTCTTGCTCCCGCCGGGGGCTCATCGCCTGCGCATCGAGCCCACCGCGGGGCCGCCCCAGTCCATCGAGCTAGCGCCCACCGCCGGTCAGATCGTCGCTGTGCGGGCCATGGGGGAGCGCCTGGAGCGGGTTCCCTTGACCAAAGTGATCCTGCAACGCCTGGCCTTGTCGTCGTCGGCAGCAACCGCGGCCCCGGCCGCTGCGGAGGGCGATCGGCGTCGCCTCGCAGCCCGTTTGGCGCAGCTGGATCTGGGCCTGTCTACTCTGATCACCGACGAGCCAGCGGCAAGCTGTGATCAGAGCTGCCTTTTGGCTCTGGGTCAGGAACAGGCCGCCGACTACATCCTGCGGCTGCAGGCCGAAAAGGACAGCGATCCGGCTCAGCTCTTGATCATCGATGTCGTCGTCGGGGCGGTGGCCGTGACCGAGCGCATAGCGAGCGCAGCGGGTACCCCCGACGAGTCGTGGCTGGCCGCCCTACCTGCAGGTCTGCAGCGGGCGCGGGCTCGCGGACACGGCACCCTGCAGCTTGACACCACCCCGGCTGGCTGCGCGGTACGGCTTGCCGATCAGCCGCTGGGCGTCACGCCGCTGCGCCGTCCGCTGTTCGTCGGTCCGGCTGAGCTGGATATCCGCTGCCCGGGGCTGCCCGACGAGCACCGTCGGGTCGAGATCCAGGCCGACTCGCCCACCGTGCTGGCGCTTAACCTGACGCCACCAGCACCACCACCACCACTGCCGCCTCTGCGTCGCGCGCCGCGTCCGGTGTGGCGTCTGGCCCTTGGGGCGACGGCCTTGGCCGCTGGGCTGGGACTTGGCGGGCTGGGCGTATCGGCGCTGTCGGTGGCCGGCGGCTGCATCGAGTCGATCGCGCCTCCGGTGGCCGCCTGTCCGCGCTTTTACGAGACGACGGCGACTGGCGGCGCGCTGCTTGGCGTCGGAGCGGCGCTGTCGGTCTCGGGCGCGCTGCTCCTGGCCTGGCCGGGACGCCTGGTTCGCTCCGAGATCGCCCAGCGCTAAAGGAGGTCCATCTTGCGGTTTCCCCTCGGCTCTGGCCTTGCAAGCGGGCTCAGCCTGCTCCTCGCGGCGAGCGCCCTCCCCACGGCTAGCTGCGAGGCGCTGTGGGGCTCGCTCAGTCGCGACAATCCGGCCAACTGCGTTCGCTCGGGCCAGCCCTGCGGCGCGGACGAGACCTGCGATTCCGCCAGCCAGGTCTGCCTGTCAGCGCTGCAGCTAGACAGCGTGACGCCAGCCCTGGCCAGCAGCAGCGGCGGCACCGCCATGGTCCTGCGCGGCCAGCGACTGCAGAGTGGGGCTCGCGTCCTCGTCGATGGTCAGGTGGCAAGCGGCGTCGAGGTGCGATCAGAGAGCGAGCTTTCCTTTACCCTGCCGGCCGGCACGCGCGGCCTCTGGCGGGTGGCGGTGGCCGTCGAAAATCCGTCGGGACATCGCAGCGAGCGCTCCGATCTTTTCGCCTACTTTTCGCCCAGCCTGAGCATGCTCGGCCGCCCCATCACCATCGGCGGTCAAGCTACGGTGGGGGCGGTTGGGGACTGGAATGGCGACCAGAAGCCGGACCTGGCGATCCTGGCCAGCCCCACGCCCGGGGTTCAGCTTTTCGAGGGCGATGGCCAGGGGGGCCTGACGCCCAGCCAGGGGGTGTCGGTCGGCAGCGCGCAGATGTTCACTACGCAGCTTGCGGTGCTCGACGCGAACCTGGATAGCAAACCGGATCTGGCAGTGGTGGCAGGGGCGGCCGTGACCCTGCTTTACGGCGATGCTCGCGGGGGCTTTCCGACGCGGCGTACCGTCTATACCGCCACCACTGGACGCTATATCAGCGCGCTTTCCGTGGCTGACTACGACGGCGATGGTCGGGCGGACCTGGCGATCGCCGACTCCATGACCGACAACAGCAGCAGCAACGTCCTCCTGCTCCTGGCAAACGCCGATGGCAGCTATCGCGCCTCGACACCGATCGAGAGCGGCCCGCCCCCCAGGGTCCTGCTTCTTTCCGATCTCACCGCCGACGGCAAGCCCGATCTCTTGGTCGGCATCCGGGATGTGCGCCTAACCCTGTGGCGCAACGATGGGGGAGATGCTCGCTCGCAGTTTGACGTGCCGGTCTCGGGCTGTTCGGTGAGTGCCGTGGCGGCGGGCGATCTCAACCGCGATGGGCGGGCCGATCTGCTGCTCAACTGCACGACCGGCCTGCGCACCCTGCTGGGAAAAGACGCTGGCCAGTTTGTCGCCAAGCCGGACTTCCTGTCGTCGTCCGCAACGGGGACCGATATCGTGGTCGCGGATCTCAACGGCGATGGCTGGCTAGACGGCGTGGTCGGCAGATACACAAGCCAGGGTGACGGCGAGGTCGTGGGGCTGCTTGGCGATGGCGCGGGGGGCTTTGCCGCTCCTCAGAGCCTGACCAGCTATCCCAGCACCAACCTGATGACTGGGCACGATCTGGCGGTGGCTGACTGGGATGGCGACGGCAAGCCCGATGTGCTGTCGCTGACACAGTCCGGAAGTCCGACGTGCCAGGTGCTGCTGAATCGTTCGCCCTAGGACGGCGGCGGATCGCGCGGCGGGGCCAGGTCGTGCGAAAAATCGCGCATCCAGTAGACGAGCCGGACGCCTAAGAGCAGCAGCAAGAGCGCGCCACAGACGAGTGGTCGGCGCAGGCTGGCTTTGACCAGCCAGGCGAAGTGCATCACGGCGAGGAGCGCGCTGGCATACACCAGGCGATGCAGCATCTGCCAGCGTCGGCCGAGGCGCCGAATCATCCCCTGGGTCGAGGTCGCGGCGAGGGGCAACAGCAGCAGGAAGGCCAGGAAGCCGAGGGTGATAAACGGCCGCTTGGCCAGCTCAGCGGATAGGCTGCCTGCCGTCGAGGAATCGCCGTTGATCTGGGGGGCCAGGCGCTCGCTGCACCAGATCATAAAATGCAGGCTGGCGTAGGCGAACGACAACAGCCCCAGCAGGCGACGGAAGCGCAGCAGCCAGCCCAGGCCCAGCAGCCGGCGCAGCGGCGTGATAAGCAGGGTCGCAAGCAGCAGATAAAGCGCCCAGGCGCCGGTGGTGTGCGTCGCCGTCTCGACGGGGTTTGCGCCCAGGGCACCCAGATCGCCGCGCAGCCAGCGCCCGCCGCTGTAGATCAGCCGCAGGGCCGGCAATAGGCCAGCCAGAAGGACCCCAGCCCACAGCCGCCGCAGTGTCCCCGGCTTCACGACGGTCGGCCGCTGCGTCCGGCCAGGCGCTCGGCGACGAACGCGGGATCGATCACGATGTGCTCTCCCCGCCGCTCCGGCGCGTCGAAAAGCAGGTCGCGACAGATCGTCTCCATCAGGCTGCGCAGGCCGCGGGCCCCCGAGCGCTCGTCGAGCGCGGCGCGGGCCAGAGCGCGCAGGGCTGCTTCGTCAAAGCTCAGCTCGACGCCATCCAGCGCAAGCTGCCCCGCATACTGTCGCGTCAGCGCGTCGGGCGGATCGCGCAGCACGGCGACAAGCTCGTCTTCGCCCAGCGCCTGCAGCGGCACGCGCACCGGCAGCCGTCCCAATAGCTCGGCCAGCATGCCGTAGGCGATCAGTGTCTCGCTGCTGATCGACGGCAGGCTCGCCGGCGAGCTGCGGCCAGCGGGCGCCTCGGCAAAGCCGATGCTGCGACTTTGGCGATAGTCGAAAAGGTCACTGAAAGTTCCAGCGGCAATGAACAGGATGTCGCTGGTATCGATCTGCACGACGTCCGGCTTTTGGCCGCCCTTGCCGCCGGGCAGTGGCACCAGTGCCTGACGTCCTTCCAAGAGCTTCAGCAGCGCCTGCTGCACCCCCTCGCCGCCGATGTCGCGCGTCCCACCGCCGGTCTTGTAGCTCTGGCTGCGACGGGCGATCTTGTCGATCTCGTCGATGAAGATGATGCCGCGCGTCGTCGCTTCGATCGAGTAGTTGGCGACGTGTAGCAGGTCGGCGACCATCGACTCGATGTCTTTGCCGTAGTAACCGGCTTCGGTGTACTCGGTGGCATCGACGATGGCCAGCGGGACATCCAGGCACTCGGCCAGCTTGCGACCGAGCAGCGTCTTGCCTGAGCCCGTCGGTCCCAGCAAGAGCAGGTTCGACTTCTGCAGCAGGCGTTTCTCGCTGACTGGCAGGGCGCAGCGGCGCTGGTGGCTGTAAGCGGCGACCGCGACGGCGCGCTTGGCCTCGCTCTGACCGACGATGCTCTGATCTAAGAAAGCGTAGATCTGTCGCGGGGTCAGCAGGCGTCGCGAGCGTGCGGATGACCCCGACTCGCCCCCCGCCGGCCCCCCGATAGCGCGGACAGCAGTCGACGATCCCGTCGCTGGGCGGGGCGGCTGACTTTTTGGGCGAGCAGGAAGAGCCATGGTGAAGAGGGATGCCAGGCCTTAGCCAGGAGAGGCGCGGCACGGCCGGCGGCGCAGTCTACTACGGCTGCCCGCTACAGGTACTTCGCCAGGTGGGCAGCGACGGCAGAAAACACCTGCTCGCGCTCGACATCGAGCGGCAGCAGGTGATAGCTGCGGGGCAGGGCCAGGGTCTGCAGCGCCGCGGGCGGCGTCCCGATTTCCCCTGCAATCGCCGCCAGCGAGTCATACGGCGCGGTGTGGTCGAGCACGCCATGGCAGAGCAGCGCTGGCTGACGCACCGCGGGCAGCCCGGCTCGCACGTGGGCCATCAGATCCAGCAGGCTGTCGAGGCAGCGAATCGGCATGCCGAGCGGCTTGAGCGGTGGCTGCGGGCGATTGCGCTCGCGCAGGTCGGCTCCGAACAGCTTGGGCACGGACAGCGATCGCAGCCCCGGCAGGCGCGCTAGCTTGCGGATCGCTCGCTCGTTGCGCGGGTGCAGAAAAAGCGGCGTGGCCAGCGTCGAGATCGCCACGATTTCAGGCTGCTTCTGCCCTGCGGCATCGGCGGGGTAACGGCGCGCCAGATCGAAGGTCAAAAGCCCGCCCATCGACAGCCCGACGACCGCGATGCGGGGCGGCGTCTCAGCCCGGGCTGCAAGCTGCCGATGTAGCTCGTGCAGGGCGCTCTCGGCACTGCCCAGCCAGTCCGCCCAGCCGGTCGCAGCCAGCGTCGCCAGCGACTGATGGTGTCCGGCCAAGCGTGGCACCAAGCAGGAATAGCCGATGGCATGCAAGTGCGCCGCCAGCAGGTGTAGCTCATACGGCGAGCCGGTGAAGCCATGGACCAAGAGCACGCCGCGCCCCTCGCCGGCTCGTCCCGGCAGGAAGACTGGCTCGGTGGGATCGTGGCTCCCCAGCGCGGGCGAGTCCGAGAGACTTGGCACAGCAGGGGAGGACGGCGGGGCGGTGTGCTCGGAAGAGGCCATCTCTTCATTAGATATCACGAGCCTCGACCACTGTGCGGAGGGGGACGGGTCGGCGCGCGCCGAGCGAAACTTGACGCTCTCGCCGCGCCCCTGGCAGTGTAGACCCATGGCGTCGTCGTCTGGGTCATCCGGGTCTTACGGTCCGTTTTCAGGTGGAGGCGGATCCTCCGGATCTGGTGGCCAGGGCGGGTCTGGCTATGGTGCTGATCGCGGCGACGAAAACAGCGACGAGCGTCGTCTGCGCGAGCGGCTGGAAAAGCTGCTGCCCGAGGTCGTGCGACGGGCCATCAACATGGGCTCCTCGGCGATCAGCAACACCGAAGACGGCATCCGTCGACTGGTGTCGGAGTTCAACCTGCCGCGCGATGTCGCGGCGTATCTGATGGTGCAGGCCTCAGCGTCGAAAGACGAGGTCCTGCGCATCATCAGCGAAGAGATCCGCAAGTTCCTCGAAACGGTCAACCTGTCCGGCGAGTTACAGAAGCTCCTGACCTCGCTGTCGTTCGAGATCAAGACCGAGATCCGCTTCATCCCCAACGATCAGGCGGTGGTCAAGCCCGAGGTCAAGAGCAAGACGACGATGAAGCGCCGCGACGGCAAGGAAGAGGAGCTCTAGGCCTTTCGCGCTGTAAGAAGCCGGCTCACCGTCGGGGCGAGCAGGTCAGACAGCAGCTGCAGCAGCGCCTGTTCGTCGGGGGTCGGCGGCGTCTGGCGATCCGTCACCAGAAGGTGTGCGAGCACTTCTTGGCCCTGGCCAATCGGGTAGCGCTCCGCATCAGGCTGGGTCGTCGCGTCGGTGGTGGGCTGCAGCGACAGCGCTAGCCCGAGCCTGGTTCCGACCGGGGCCAGCTCGGCAGCGAGGGCTGCCAGGTCTTGTGCCGCCGCGGCCCGCTGACTGGCGCCGCTGATCGCGGACAGCAGGGCCTGCGTCTTGGCTCGTCGGCGCAGCGCCTGCCACAACCCACGTGGTCCGCCGCGCAGATAGCCCAGCCCATAGCCCAGCCCCCCGGCAAAGACCACCGAAAGCCCCAGCCCCAGGCGCGAGTGCGTGCGACCGCCGAGCAGCATCAGCAGAGCCAGGCCCGAGAACACCGCACAGACCGCGTACAGCAGGAACACCGCTCGCCGCGTACCAAAGCGACCGCGCAGCCGGTGATGCACATGATCGCCATCGCCCTGCATGAGCGGCCGTCCCGACAGCAGCCGGCGCGAGATGGTCAGCGAAGTGTCGAGCAGCGGCAGGCCCAAGGCCACCGCCGGTCCGACGAGCAGCACCGCCGTCGCCGCCTTGCGCACCGACCAGATCGCCGTCGCTGCCAGCAGATATCCCAGAAACAAGCTGCCGGCATCGCCGAGGAAGATCGAGGCGGGCTGGCGGTTGTAATACAGAAAGCCACCGACCGCTCCGGCCAGCGCGCAGGCAATCAGCGCCAGCAGCAGATCGCCGCGCACCACCGCCGCTACGGCCGTTGTCGATAGCGCAAACAGCGCCACGCCGCTGGCCAGGCCGTCCAGGCCATCGATCAGGTTGGTGGCGTTCATCACCCCGACCAGCCACGCCAGCGTCAGCAGGCAGGACAGCCCCTGTTGGAACAGTGGGCTTGCCAGCCAGCCAGCCTCGCCCGCCTGAAGACCCCAGAGCAGCGTCGGCTCGACCCGCAGGCCGGCCCACCACAGGCCCAGGCTGACCGCGATCTCGACCGACAGCTTGGGGGGCGCCTGCAGACCGCGCAGATCGTCGAGTGCGCCGATGGCCAGGATCGGCAGCCCGGCGAGCAGGATGGTCAGCACCGGCGTCTCGGCGGCCAGCGTCGCGCGGGTCAGCACGCTGCCGGCCAGCCACAGCAGCGCCAGCGTCAGATAAAACGCCGCCGCCACCGAAAGCCCTCCCAGGCGCGGAATCGGTCGCGGCAGTGCCAGCTTGCGGGCGGAAAACGGATCCAGCGCGCCCAGTCGCAGCGCCAGCCGACGCAGAAGCGGCGTCAGGATCAGGGCCAGCAGCGCCGATAGCACCACGCTTAGCGAGAGGGCGCGCATCGCTGCCTCCGGTGCTCGCTGATCAGGTGGCGGAGCAAGCTCTCGTGCGCGGCGCTGGCCAGGCGCTGATCATGACGCGTCTCGGCGAGGTGCCGGGCCTGGGCTGACATCGCCTGCCGGGCTGACGTATCGCCTACCAGACGCCTCAGTGCTGCCAGCAAGCCTTCGGTGTCGCCGTTTCGCACGCGCTCGCCGACGGGGCCGCCTGGTGCGCCCGGATCGCAGAGCTCAGCAACGCGTCCACTGTACGGCCCGACGTACAAGATCGGTCGTCCCGCCGCTAGCAGGGGATAGATCTTGCTGGGCGTCATCAGGCCCGCGAATTCAGCGGCCAGCGTCACCAGCGCGACGTCACCCGCCGACAAGAGATCGTTCTTCAGACTCGCCTCTTGCGGCGGCAGGAAGTGCACGCGGCCCAAGAGGCGCGACGGCACCGCCGACTGCAGGCGTTCGCGCTTTTCGCCATCGCCGATAAACAGCAGGTGCACTGATGCCAGCACCGGGTCATCCGCCAGGCGCGGCAGCGTCGTGAGCAGCGTCGCAAAGTCGTGGCCCCGCCCCAGGTTGCCGGCGTAGCAGACGACAAAGTCCTGTGGGCGCAGGTGCAAGAGCGCGCGCAGGCGATTGCTTTCGACTGGCACGGCGGCGATGGCCTGGCTGTCGGCAGCGTGCTCGATGACGTGCAGGCGCTCGGCGGCAAGGCCCGCGGCCCGCAAGCGATCGCCCATCGCCGCGTCAAGGACGATGGCCGCCGCCGCGCGCTGATAAAGCTGCCGCGCCACCGTCTCCATCCCAGTCAGCACCGCCCGATCGAGCGCCCGCTCGCGCTGCAAGAGCCCCGATGCCGCCAGCACCTCGGGATAGACGTCCTGCACCCAGTACACGACGGGGATGTCGTGCCGCCGGGCGGCCAGCAGGGCCAGGCCCAGCAGCGTCGGTGGGCTGGACATGGCGACCAGGATCTCTGGGGGCTGCTGCTCGATGATCGCCTGCAGCTTGCACAGGGCCGCGACGCTGAATTCGCCTTCCGATCGCAGGCGGTCCGTCAGCCGACGCAGCGGCGAGCCCGGCGTCCCTTCCCGGCGCATAAATGGCACGCGATGCACCTTCACCCCGGCCTGGACATCGAAGCCGGCCAGCCGGTCCGCCCCGCTGCCTACGCTGCGCTGTCGTCCCTGGTGCGGCGTGCGATAGCGGGCGTCGCTGCAGACGACTGTGATGTCGTGCCCGGCCGCTGCCAGGTCCTGGCACAGCGCCGCCAGCACCTGCGCGGTCGCAGCGATATCGGGGGCGTAGAACTGATTCAGAAATAGCGCGCGCACGGCCGACCTACCGCCCCTCAGCCAGCGACAGGGCCTGACGTTGAACATAGGCCAGCCAGACGTACAGCGCCCACAGCCGATGTGCCAAGCGGCGCCGCACGGCATGCGGAGCCGGTGCAGCTGCCCGATGAAGCTGCCAGAGCCGACGCAGGCTCGTCGGTTGTAGGCCGGCCGCCGCCACCTGATCGCGATCGAGAAGCAGTCTCTCGACCTTTTGGGCTAGAGGTCCGCGCAGCCAGTCGTCAAGCGGTAGCTCAAAGCCGCGCTTGGGGTGAGCCGCGGCGACTGCGACGCGCGTATCCCCGACGGGTGCCGCCGCGACGAGGAGCCCCTTGTTTTCGGCGTACGACCACGGCCGCAGCGATCGCGCGACATCCCACAGCCCGGGATCGCAGAAGGGCAGGCGAAGCTCGACGCCGTGCGCCATCGACAGGACATCGCCGTCGCGCAGCAGCGTATGGCGCAGGTAGAGGCGCCGCTCGTAGGCCTGCACGCGCGACAAGCCCTCAGCCCACGGCGACGACTTGTCGATTGCCGCGGCAGGCTCGGGGATCGCCGACCGTCGGGGGCCGGGCGGATGCCGTTCGTTAAAACAGATAGATGTCTGTAAAAGCAGATGGCGTATGGCGGGCGGGAACAGCCGTCGCTGTAGTTCGTATAGCCAGGCGGCGTAGCGCTCGTCGGGGATCGCCTGTTGCAGCGCGCCCGGTAGGTGGCGATAGGCGGCCCAGGCGCGAGCGAAGCGGCGGTGCAGGCCGTAGCCGAAGAACAGCTCGTCGCCCCCCGCGCCGCTGAGCACGACCTTTAGGCCCGCGGCCCGGACCCGGGCGCAGATGAGGAAGGTGTTGTAGCCATCGAGCGACGGCTGATCGAGTGCCGAAAGCCAGTCAGGGACCGTCGCGGCTGCCGCCTCGGCCGACAGCGACAAGACCTCGTGCTGCAGGCGCAGGGCGTGGGCGGTGTCGCGGGCCCGAGATAGCTCATCAGCCATGCCGGGGGCGTCGGTGGCCAGGGTGAATGCAGCCAGCGGCCCCTGCGGCGCGACGGCCCGGGCCCAGGCGGCGACGCTGGTCGAGTCGATGCCTCCTGACAGCAGCACTCCGACGGGGACATCGGCGGCCAGGTGCCCGCGTAGGGTATCGGCCAGCGTCTCGCGTAGTACCGCGATCGCCTGTGGCTGGGTCGTTGGCTGCGGATCGCCTTTCGGCTCGGCGGGGACATAGGCCATCGTCGGCAAGAGCCGCAAGCGGTCGCCCTGCACACGCAGCCGCAGCAGGTGGCTAGGCGGCAGGGCTTGGACGCCCGCGACAACGGTCCCCGGCTCGGGCACACTGCCCCAGGTCAGATAGCCAAGCAGAGCCTGGGCATCGATGCGCGGCGGCACCGCTCCCGCCGACAGCAGGGCCCGAAGCTCGGAGGCGAAGCACAGCCTGCGCAGCCCATCTTCCGCGGGCTCGGCGACGTAGTAGAGCGGCTTCTGACCCTGGGGATCGCGAACCAGGCGCAGCTCCTCGTCGCGCGCATCCCACAGCGCGAGTGCGAACATGCCGCGCAGCCGGGGCCAAAGGGCATCGCCCAGCTGCTCGTAGCCGACGAGGATCACTTCCGTATCGCTGCCGCCGCGGAACACCGCCCCGGCCTGGGTTAGCTCGGCGCGCAGCGCTGCGTGGTTGTAGATCTCGCCGTTAAACACCAGCGCGCAGCGGCCGTCGCGGCTGGTCATCGGCTGCTGTCCCGCGGCGCTGAGATCCAGGATGGCGAGCCGTGTGGCGAAGAGCCGGCCCGAGCAGCCCGCCCGTGTCACCACGCTCAGCTGGCCCTCGGCGTCCGGCCCACGATGCCGCAGTCCCGAGAGCAGCGCCCGGTCAAAAAGCCCGCGCTCCCCCGTGGGCTGCGCCAGGTAGCCTGCGATGCCGCACATGGGTCAGCGGCCCCCCAGCGGGGAATAGCACCCTAGCCCAGGACCGCCTGCACGCAGCGCTGCCATGACCGCTGCGATCCTAGGCACACACGCCGCCCCCGGCCAGTTCTTTGCGGGCCTCGCGCTCGTCTGTTGCTTTCGCTCGGCAGGACGAATAGCCTGAAGGTTGGTTTGTTGGCCTATTTCTCAGAGATTCCGGCAGGATCGCTGTGCCCTCTGGGCCTCGTCGGTGCGCCCCTCGGCCCCTGCCAGAGCGCTGGTTTATGGAGTGATGGCTTATGCGAGTGATTGCGGTTCGCTGGGCGGAGCTTGAGACGGCTGTTGAGCGCAACGCTCCCGACACGGAGAGCTTCCTGGACACCCGCACCGGCGAGGTCATCACCCTCGTCGATACCGCGCCGAACGTGGCCGAGCTACGCACTCGGGTGATGACCGGGGGCGAGGCCTTCTTGCGCGTTGAGCCCGCCTCCTCGCGCGAGCAGTACAAGTGGATGGAGCGCTTCGTCACTGGCGTCACCGACCCGATCCTGCGCGAGCGCCTGTTGATCAGCATTGATGGCAAGGGCGCGTTTCGTCGCTTCAAAGACGCGCTGCTCAACTATCCCGTCGAGCGTGAGCGCTGGTTCAGCTATCGCAGCGAGCTCCTGCACTGGCACATCCAAGAGTGGTTCCGTCGTGATGAGCTGACTTCAAAAGAGGCTCCGCCCTGGGGTGAAGTGCCGCCGCCGCCCGACCTGGATGCGCCGCTGCCCCGCCCGCAGCCACCCAGCGAAGGCCCCGGCGAGGCCCTGCGTCGGCAAGCCCGCGATCTCTTGGAGCAGGTGCCAGCTGTCGAGCTACCGGCGGCGATCACCTTCCTGGAGTTCCTGCGCGACCGCGGCAGCGCCGAGCTTCTGCGCTCGCGAGTGACGCCCAAGCGGCCGGTGACGGCTTGACCGCCGGGGGGCGGGTTGCTTTCCTTCTCAAGCGCGATCGTCGAGAAGCGGTCGATCTGTGCCGCACGCTGGTCGATGCGATTCGCGGTCGGGGCCTAAAAGAGCTTGTCGTCCGCGACTTCGTCGATCTGCCACCCGGCTTCGCCAGCACCCCTGAGGGGGAGCTCTGCCAGGTTGACGATCTGCGACTCCTCGTCGTGCTGGGGGGCGATGGCACGCTGCTATACGGCGCCAGCCTGCTCGCCGACGCTGCCCGTGCCTCGTCCGCGCCGCCCGAGACGCGCGGCACCGACCCCGCCGCCGTTCCCATCCTGGGCATCAACCTGGGGCACCTGGGCTTTCTGACCTGCTGCGCACCCGACGAAGCCGTCGTCACCCTGCATGCAGCGCTAGACGGTCACCTGCCGCTGGAAGAGCGCCGCCGCCTGCGCTGTCGCGTTCTGCGCCAGTCGTCGCCGACCAGCGACGGGGGCGAGGTCCCTTCCGAGCGCAGCGCGCTGAACGACGTGGTGTTCAGCCAGCCCAGCCAAGCCCGTCTGTCCGAGCTTGAGGTCTTTGTCGACGGCGATCTGGTGACCACCTATCGCGCCGACGGCCTAATCGTGGCGACCGCCACCGGCTCGACGGCCTACAACCTGGCGGCAGGCGGGCCGATCCTCATGCCGGGGATGGACGCGGTCGTGCTCAGCCCGATCTGTCCGCATACGCTGACCGCTCGTCCGCTGGTGACGCGCCTCGGCTCACGCATCTTGGTGCGGCCCGGTCGCAGTCCCAGTCGCAGCCCTGACGAGCTCCTGCTTACCGTCGATGGCCAGTGGACGCAGCGCATCGGCAGCAGCGACGTCGTCGAGGTCACCAGCGAAGCCCTCCCGGCTCGCATCTATCGTCCCCCCCAGCGATCCTTCTTCGATCTGCTGCGCACCAAGCTGCACTGGGGCATTCGCAGCTAGGTCATTCCCGTCGCGGTCGGCTACTGATAGGGCAGCGGCGAGGTGCCATCCCAGGTGGCGGCGGGGATGCTGCTCGCGCGGTCGATGCGCTCGGCTTCGGTGCAGCGATCCAGGAGCTCGGACTCCTTGGTCGGCGTGCCCATGAAGCAGCGCCAGACGTTGTCCCCGCCGTCGGTGTTGCCACCGTCTTTTTTGCCCGGGCGCTGATCGTCTTCGTTCCAGTAGTTTGCGACTTCAGCGCAGGTCATCTGACTGCACAGCAAAAGCAGCCCCAGAAGCGATGCCACAGAGAGAAGCGGGCGCATTAGTTGACCTCGCAGAGTTCGCGGCGGCAGGTTCCCGTCGAGCAGGTGGCGCCCCCCTTGCACTCGGCACAGTTCAGCAGGCCGGCGGTCACGTTCTTTTCGAACCAGCAGCTGCACGAGTCGACCGGCGCAGCCATCGGTGTCAGCGGCGCGCTATCGCTGGCCTTGCTGACCCGCATCGCGCACTGCGGCACGAAGCCCGCGCTGAGCTGCATCGGCACGGTGTCGCGACTGGCAACGGTCTCGCGACCGAGCAGGATGTTGGCCACGCGTCCCGCCGCCGCGGACAGCGGCTTGCCCGGCATGCCGGGATCGGCGCGCAGGATCATGTGCAGGTAGCCCCAAAGCGAATAGTGGCCGTCGCGCACGTTCTGCTTGTCGAAGCTGCTGAACTTGCGATCGGGGAAGAATGCGCCGTGCTGCCCCATGGACTGAAAGCCCAGCGTGCGCACTTCGCCGCGTCGCTTATCGATGATCGCCGTCGGCAGGATGCCCAGAGCAGCGCCTTGATCGCTGCTCAGGCCGGTGATGACTTCGTCGGCGGTATTGACCTGGCGCCCAGTGCGCCACTTGCCAATCGGCAGCTGGATGCGCGGCGACAGCAGCAGCGGACCGGCATCGCGATCGCCAAGCAGAAAGACTGCGGCGTCGTTCAGCCAGGGTTTCACGCCGGCGGCCTTGCCGGCACCAAACACGAAGTGCGCCTCTTGCGCGTGCATCGCGCCTTCCATGGCCTGCGGCGACATCACCAGGGCATAGGGCGACACCGGACCCGGCAGGTCCAGGATGCCCATCGCTGGCGTGACGGCAAACGTCGGACAAGACGCCGGAAACACCTCGGACAGCGCCAGGTTGATATGCGTGCCGTTCTTGTCGAGCTCACAGGTCTTGACCGGCGAGCGATCGAGCGGCCAGACCTTGGCCGTGCCTTTGAGGCAGGCACCCGCTGCGCAGGCTCCGCTCGGCGTGCTGTCGAGCGCCACCGCCTCGACGCCGCGGCAGCTGGTCGTCGCCTGCCAGATGACCGGCACCGGCTTGGTGTCGTCTAGCTGCAGGAGCTGCGCGATCTTTTCGACGTAGGGCTCGGCAGAAGCGGGTACAGAGACGTAGACCGCGCCCGTGACATCGGCACAGGGTCCGGCCACGGCCTGCGCGGGGAACAGCGGCAACAGGGTCGTGCCAAGCAGCGAGAACAGGACAGAGCGCCTGATCCGGCCAGGCTGGGACGGGCTCGGCAAAACATCAGCGGCCTCGGGAGATTGGCGGATGTGCGCGGATGTCCACATGCCGGGCAACCTAACACAGCAGTAGGGGGGATCCTACCAATTCCTAGCTGTCGGACACCGCGCGTGCTGCCCGGCGCAACCCCGGTCGGCCCTGGACGATAACTTCAGGCATGCAAGCACCTCGCGGCTCGTCTGAACCGACACAGGGGTGAGCTCGCGATGACGGCAAAGGAAGCCTGCCGCACATGCCGCTTACGTCGGACGCGGCGTGATATCCTGCACACGAGGCGATAAGAAAATGGCTGCGACATCGACCAATAAGCTCAGCCGCCCATACATCTCTTCGCGATTCATTTTGGAGCTCGACGAGGGTGGGGGCGGCTCGCAGAGCGTTGGTACCCTACAGAGCATCGAGGGCGGAAGCTTCAAGTCCGACGTTGTCGACGAGAAAGTCGGCAATCAAGCCATTGTGATGAAGTATTCCGGTCGGCCGAAGTTCGACGAGGTCTCGATCCAAGTCGGTATGGCGATGGCGCCGCGTTTTTGGAAGTGGATCGCCAAGAGCTTCAGCTACGAGGCGGAGCGTCGCAACGGCGCACTCGTGGCCCTCGACTTCGACAACCGCGAGCGCTGGCGACGGAACTTCTTTGGCGCGCTGATCAAGGAAGTCACCTTCCCAACGCTGGATGGCTCGGCGAAGGACCCGGCCTACTTGACGATCAAGTTTGTCGTCGAGAACCTCGAAGACGACAGCAGCAAGAAGGGCAACAAGCACGCCGCCGAGCAAGAGTCCAAGGGCGAGTGGGAAAAGCAGCGCCTGTGGCTGCCATCGATGTTCACCTTCAAGGTCGACGGCCTGACCGGCGACAACCAAGAGACGGTCAAGGTCGAGAGCTTCAGCGTCAAGCAGGAAGTCATCGACGTTCCCGTCGGTGGCAAGCTGCTGACGACCAAGGAACCGGGCCGCGTTGATTTTCCCAATCTGGCGGTCACCATTCTGCAGCGCGACGCCGACCCGTGGATGAAGTGGTGGGACGACTTCGTGCGCACCGGCAACCACGAGCAGTCGAAGCAGAAGACCGGACACATCTCGTATCTCAAGCGCACGGCCAAAGGCCCCGGCATCCTCACCGGCGAGCCGCTGCTTGAGATCGACCTGTTCGGCCTTGGCATCCTCGGCGTCAGCCCGGTCAAGCACGAGTCCAAGCAGGTACAGCTGCAGAAAGTGAAGCTCGATCTCTACGTCGAGTCGATGAGCCTGCGCCCCGGCAGCGGCACCGTTTCTAGCTAGTTCCCGTCCATAAACCTACTGCGGGCCCCGCTCGGTGCGTCGTCCGTCCTCACGTCCGCAAGGACGCTTCGGGCGGGCGCCACACCGATCGGGTCTCCTCGCTACGGTTTCTGGACGGGGAACCATGCAGGCTCGCCCCGCCGCCACTCTTCCCCTCTTACGGCAGCGGTAGGATGTCGTCGAGGTTGTTAAACCAGCCGAAGAAGACCTTGAGCTTCTCTTTGCGCGACGGCTCCAGGTAGTCGAAGTTGGTGCCGCGATCCACGATCTCCCAGAAGTCCTTGCTGTGCACGGCCAAAAGCTCGTCGCGGATCGAGAGCAGGCGCTCGGGACGCTCGTGCTGCATGTCGAGATAGATGCGGTGCGCGGCCAGCTCGTTGTGCATGTCGAGGTACGCGGTGGCCAGCTTGATCTGGGCCTTGCGCACGCCGCGCAGCGTCAGCTCTTGCGCTTCGTTTTCGGGAGCCTGATCGATCGACAGCAAGCAGCCCAGCATCGCGTCGTGGGCTGGCGAGTGCTTGTGCGCGGCCAGCTCGCAAAGCGCCGCCAGGTCGTAGGCCAGGGTCTCGGTGACGAAGCCCAGGTGCAGGTGCAGCGCGGTCTGCGCGTAGTAGCGCATGTGCTCGGCGACATCGCTGAGGATCTCGGGCTGCTCGAAGGCGATCAGCTTCTCGGCGAGCTGGCGATACTGATGCAGGACGTTGTACGCGCTGCGCACCTTCTGGGTGTTGAGCGCGATGCGAATGAACGTGTTGAAGAACTTGATGCTCAGACGCAGCGCCGGCAGATCGTTGGTCTCTAGCGCCGCCTCGCCAAGGTAGCGAGTGTTGATGGCGATCAGGTGACCGATGTCCGGCAGCTCGGCAATGGCGACGGAGTACACGTTCATCAGCTGTCGCAGGATCTTCCACTCGACCCATGTGCTATCGGCGATCAGCGCGGCCAGCGACTCGGGCGCCATCGCCACGAAGTCCGGGCTGTGGCGAACATCGCGCGACAGCTGAAACCAGGGCGGCTCTTGCGCGATCTTGAGCGGCAGATAGCCGACGCCCAAATCCTTTAACGCATCGACGGCGCTGGCGGCGATCAGCTGGTCGCGGCTGGTGATGGCGTTGACCGCGATGTCCGATAACTGCTCGATGCCGTCGAGCACGGCCCGCTGCCGCACCCCGGTCGGCCCTTGACTCTGCAGCGACACGATCAGCGTCTGATCTTGAATGCGATGAATGATCTTTTCGGGGTCGAGGAAGTTAAAGACGTAGCCGAAGTACGGCAGGATCAAGAGCAGGCTCAGCGTCACCAGACCCAGCGTCAGCGCGATGGCAATGCGCGGGACCAGCTCGGCGCTGACCGACAGCGAGACCCACAGAGAAAGAATGCAGGTGACGACGAAGAAGCCGAGCATCACCAGGTTCTTCCGGTCGCGGAAAAACATCGTCGCGATGCGCGGTGTGTAGCGCGTTGCTGCCAGCTGCACGACGATGCTGACGACGGTGATGACGATGCCCAGCACCGCGACGACGACCTGCGCTAGGTTGCCAAGCGCGTTCTGCGCCGTCTCGATGTCGAAGCGAAACAGCAGGCGCAGCGGCGACAGGCCAGGTCGGTTGGCGGCGCGATAAAAGTCGATCAAGTAGACGGCGAAAAAGACGGTCATCGCCGCGCCACCGATCGACACCCAGGCGGTTAGCCATGGTGGTAGATGCAGGCGCCGTCGTATGCGGCCCAGCCGTCGCGCGCCCCGTGCCGCTAAGCCGGCCGGCGAGCCTGTGCCCAGCGGGTCCGAAGCCGGACTGAGCGGGGGTTCAGACGGCGGAGACGATGCCGACATGGGAGGATTGATTGTACCGCTCTACCGCGCAGCGATGCGTATACTGCGGCGCGGCGCCCAATGTGCGACAAGGTAGGCATTCAGACAGCAGCGAGTCCACGCTATTCGGTGCGCGCGGCTTTTCGCTTGCCGCTCTTGATCGTTGGCGCGCTGCTGCTTGTCGGGCTGGCTGGTTCCAGCCGGGCTGCGCCGTCTTCGGACAAGCCGGCGGGTCTGCGCTGCCTAGAGCGCTACTACGGTGTGCGCAGCGAGAATCAGGATGGGCACTGGCTGGTCCATCTGGGCAAGAGCAGCCTGCCGTACGACGACGGGCTGAACAAGCACGCCGCCCAGCGCATCGAGACCCCCGATCTGCAAGACATGTTCGGCGAGCGCTACCGCACCGGGCCGATCCGCAAAGTGCAGCGCGCCGAGGAAGATCCCGGCCGGGCTCGCGTCGAGGCGCTGTTCATGGCGCGCTACGGTCGGACACAGGGCGCGGTGGTGTCGGCGCTTCTGCCCATCGACTTTGTCGGCACGCGGCTGCGGGTGCACCGCTGGGTGGCGTCGGCGTTTCGTGCCGTGGCGGCTCGCCTCGGGCCACTTCTGCGTCAGAAGCCGGAGCTGCGCGAGTTTCTTGTCGGGATGGGCGGGACCTTCGCCTGGCGGCCGATCGCCGGGACGCAGCGGCGCAGCGCGCACTCGTACGGCATCGCTATCGATCTGAACGTCAAGCGGTCGCACTACTGGCGCTGGCGCATGAACAATGCCGGCCTGGCCTGGGACAACAGCTACCCGCAAGAGATCGTCGACGCCTTCGAATCCGAGGGCTTTATCTGGGGCGGTCGCTGGTATCACTACGACACCATGCACTTCGAGTATCGCCCCGAGCTGCTCGACGACGCCTGCTACGCCGATCCCGTCCCCACCGGCATGGGGCGTCCCAGTCAAGGAGGCATGGAGTAAGATGGCGGGCGTGCCACGTCAATCCCGAGACGACGACAAGAAGCCGGCGAGCAAGAACTACATAACGCCGACCGGCTTTCGCAAGCTGCAGGTCGAGTTCGAGGAGCTTCGCTTCAAGACCCGGCGCGAGGTCGTGCAGAAGCTCGCCGAGGCGGCGGCGGAGGGCGATCGCTCTGAGAACGCCGAGTACATCTATCGCAAGCGCCAGCTTCGCGAGATCGATCGCCGTATCCGTTTCCTGATGCGCCGCATGGCCCTGGCCGAGGTGATTGATCCGCGTCAGCACACCGGCGATCGCATCCGCTTCGGCGTGGTGGTGCAGCTAGAGGATGAAAACGGCAAGCGCCTGCGCTACCAGATCGTCGGCGAAGACGAGAGCGAGCCGCGCGAGGGCAAGATCAGCTGGAGCTCGCCGCTGGGGCGGGCCCTGGTGGGCAAAGAGGTCGGTGACGTTGCGACGCTGCGCGTGGCGTCGGGCGAGCGCGAGCTTTCGATCGAAGCGATCGAGATCCCAGGTCAGGAGGTCGCCTCCGCCAGCCAGAGCGATCCCGGTGCGATTGCCGCTGCGCAGGCCGCCGCCCAAGCCGCTCTCGCTGAAGCCGCCGATGGCGATGACGACGAAAATGACGACGACTACAAGGCCACGGACGAGCCGTCGGCTCAGAGGGGGTGAGGATGTTTCCCAGAGGAATCACGTTTGACGATGTCTTGTTGGTGCCGGGCTATAACGGCATTCGCTCGCGCCAGGCCGTTACCACCGAGGTCGAGCTGCCGCGCGCCGATCGGCCCATCCCGCTCAAGATCCCCGTCATCAGCGCCAACATGGACACCATCACCGGTGGTGACATGGCGATTGCCATGGCCAAGCTCGGTGGCCTGGGCATCCTGCACCGCTTCATGAGCATCGAAGCCAATGTCAGCGAGTTTCGCCGAGCTCGCGCCTTTGGCCCGGTGGCCGTCAGCATTGGTGTCAGCGGCGATGCCATGGAGCGCGCCGAGGCGCTGGTGGCCGCCGGGGCCGAGATCCTGTGCGTCGATGTCGCGCACGGCCACTCGAAGATGGTCAATCAGACGGTGCGAGGCCTGCGCGAGAAGTACGGCGACAGCCTGTGCATCATCGCTGGCAACGTCGCGTCCTATGCCGGCGCCGACTACTTGGCGGCTGCGGGGGCTGACATCATCAAGGTCGGCATTGGCCCGGGTTCGGTGTGCACGACGCGCATCAAGACCGGCTTCGGCGTGCCGCAGCTGACGGCGATTCTCGACTGCCGCAAGGTCGATCGGCCGATCATCGCCGACGGTGGCATCCGCGTGCCAGGCGATGCCGTCAAAGCACTGGCCGCTGGCGCTGCCTACATCATGCTGGGCGGTATGCTGGCGGGCACGGAAGAGACCCCCGGGGCTCGCGTCGGAAAGATTGGTCCCGACGGCAAAGAGACCTTTGTAAAGGTCTTTCGCGGCATGGCCTCGCGCGAGGCGCAAGAGGACTTCATGGGCGCGATGGCCGACTGGAAGACTGCCGAGGGCATCAGCACCGAAGTGCCGGCGCGCGGCCCGGTTGGCGGCGTGATCGCCGATGTCATGGGCGGGATTCGCTCGGGCATGACCTACTGCGGCGCGGTGAACCTCAAAGAGCTGCAGCGCAAGGCGCAGTTCATGGAAGTCAGCCGTGCATCGGTAGACGAGGGGCTTCCGCATGCCGTGCTGCGGGGGACCAATCGCTAGGGATTGCGGCGGGATCGGCGGCGGCGCGGACCCTGCGAAGGGGCAAGAAGGGCCTGCTCAGCGGCGAGCCATGGGCAGGCGTTGACCGCGAATATGCAGAATCGGTAGTATGTTTCGAGGGGATTGCCGCCACACCCAGACGACAGGACACCCGAGCAAACCTCCAGGTTTCTTCCTGCTGACGAGCGGCGGCTGCAAGTCAGCGAAGGCATGCACCCGATGTCTGAGACTGCTGCGAAAGAGATGGACAACTCGGCTCCTGCAGAGGGGGCCGGAGCTGCTGCTGCTGCCGATCCGGGGCCAGCCCTGCCCGGTGTGCGCGGAAACAGCCTGCCTGGCATGCGTGCTCCCGGCGAAAACTCGCTGGGCGGCATGCCGCGCCCCGAGGCCTCGCTACCGAACATGGCGCGACCTGAACCGTCGCTGCCCGGTATGCCCAAGCCGCTGTCGAGCGGTCAGCATCCCGGGCTCCCGCCGCGCCCCGGCGAAACGGTGGACGAGGATGCTGAGCGCTTCCTGATCCAGAAGGAAGACAAGATGGACTACGGCCCGTTCTCGCTGCGCGACATCCGGGCGCAGATCGAGCAGGGCAAGGTCCACGCCGATCACAACATCCTCGACAACGAGACGGGCGAGCGACGGCGCATCGCCGATCACCCGCTGATCGGTCAGATGGCGCGCGACTGGACCGCCAAGCACGCCGAGCTAGAGCGTCAGCTGCGCGATCAGAAAGACAGCGCCAAGCACCGCGATGCGGTCGTCAAGCTGCTCTCGGGCATCTTCGCTGTGCTCGTCGTCATCGGCGCCGGCGTCGGCATCTACGCCAAGTTCATCTACAAGGCGCCGCAAGCGGTGGTGGTGAAGAAGGAAGTCTCGAACGAGGAGTTCTTCAAGAACATCCAGATCGCGATGAAGGCTGAGCCGCCAGCGCCGAAGAAGCCTTCGGGCAAGCGCAAGGGGCCGAAGAACGGCGCCTTCGACGACTCGCAGAACATCAACTTCGACGAGGGTGGCGATACGCTGAGCCCCGAAGACATTCAGAAAGTGATGAGCCAGAAGTTCAGCCTGCTTGCCGGCTGTCTGCGTGAAGAAGCGCAGCGCAGCCCCGGCGTGAAGAAGCTGGATCTGGAGTTCATCGTCAAGGGAAGTGGCGCGGTCTCGTCGGTGCGCGTCAACGGACAGACCAGCTCACCAGTTGCGAGCTGCGTGTTCGCCAAGATGCAGTCGATCCAGTTCCCGGAATGCAAGACCTGCTCGAAGACCCACGCTGGATTCTCCCTCGCCCTCAAGTAATCGGGGCGCCCGTGTGTAAGCTCGGCGCCGCATCAACGTTCTTCCCCCTGAGATGCCGTTGCAGGCCGATCGCCACAGCGTAGACCCGCAAGCGCTGCTCCTGCGTGAAAAGCGCGCCATCGAGCGCGCGCAGAGCGGTGAGCTCGCGGCGCTGGAGCCGGTCTTGGCGCAGCACGCCGAGGCGCTGTTCGCCTGCATCCTCGGTCGCGTCGGTGAGCGGGCGCAGGCCGAGGATCTGCTCAAAGACACGTTTGTGACGGCGCTGGAGAAAATCAACGGCTTTGCCTGGCAGGACCGCAGCATTTATCACTGGCTGCGGCAGATCGCGC
This sequence comes from uncultured Myxococcales bacterium, assembly GCA_937952145.1. GTDB lineage: Bacteria > Myxococcota_A > Polyangia > Palsa-1104 > JAEUJZ01 > JAEUJZ01. The sequence continues at coordinate 9,700 of CALFYE010000331.1, read as the reverse complement.
TGAACAAGGTCCTGGATCATCACCGCGCGCTGGGGCGACGCAAGCGACTGTGTCAGGCCCTGCGCAACGAGCTCTCGCAGGCCACCGAGCCCGAGGCCGCGGCCTCGCTGAGCGTGGAGCAAGAGCGGCGCATCGCGCAGGGGCGCATCGACGAGACGCTGGGCGGCCTGCATCCGCGCTACGCCCAAGCGATTCGCCTGCGACTGTGCGAAGAGCGGTCGCGCAGCGAGTGCGCCGGGCTGCTGGGCGTGACGGTCGAGACCTTCGACGTGCTACTTTTCCGCGCCGTGCGGGCCTTTCGCAAAGCGTATGGAGAACCGGATGCGACCGCGTGATCACGAGGACGACCCCGAGGCCCCGCCGACCGAAGAAGAGCGGCGAGCCGCGGTCGCCTTGCGCAAGACGCTGGGGAGCGACAGCGCGACGACGCCGAGCCAGTCCGCCCCGGTCGCGACCGCCATGCCCGGCGGGACACCCAGCCGGAACAGTCCCAGTCCGGGGCGCGATGCTGTGGGGGTCGAACTTGCAGCCCAGGACTCCACGGCGAGCCCGGCCACCCCGCCGCAGAGCAGCGAAGCGCGCTGGCTGGCAGCTCACCTGCGCTATCCCAAGCCGGAAGACTCGATCGGTGAAGTGAAGGCCCGTCGGCTGGCGCGGATGGCTCGCGAGTCGGTGCAGGGTCGTCAGCTGCGCAGCTCGCAGCGCGCGAGCAGCTGGGCACGCCTGGGGCGCTCGCTGTCGAGCACGGCCGGTCTGCTGGGGGCGGCGGGGCTGCTGCTGCTGATTTCCTGGCTCCTCCTCGACGGGGGCGATCCGCGCAAGGGGGCGCGCGTCGAATCGGGAGCCGCCGGAGTCCGCCAGCACCGCATGTCGCCGCCGCCGGCCCGGGTGGCCACGGCTCTGCTCCTGCGGCACTCCCTGCGCAAGGGAGAAGTCCCCGCACAGCGGCTAGATCTGATGATTCAGCGTCGACTGAGTGAGCTCCGTGGCGCTATGCCCGAGCCCGTTGCGGGGGGGCGCGGGCTGGCCCATGTCGCCGCTTCGCCCTGGATGTTCGAGCGAGGTACCCCATGAAGCGGGCTAGCCATCGTCGGTCCTCTTTTGCTCATGGTCGGTGGGTGTGGCTGTGTGCGCTTCTTCTTCTTCCCGTCGCTGTCAGCGGCTGTCAGCGGGCGGCTAGCGGTCTGCTGGGCAGCTCCGCAGCCGACAATGCCGAGGCGGTGCTGATCGCGCTTAGCGAGGCTCGGGCTTGGCAGCGCCGGGCTGATCTGCTGCTACTCGACGGTGATCTTCCTGGGGCCATCCTGTCGGTTGAAGAGGTGCTGCAGGTGCCGTTTCCGGCCAACACGCCCGAGGCTGAAGATGTTCGGCTGGATGCCTATCTGCGGCTGGCCCGACTGCAGCTTCGCGTGGGGGGGCCCGACGCCGAGGAGCGCGCCCTGGCCGCCGTCGAGAGTGGTCGCAAGCTGGCCACGCGAGACAGCTTCTTTCGCGCACATCTGGAAAACGCCGCGGCCGATGTCTATCGCGCCCGTGGCGAGCGGGTCACCGATCCGGCCGCAAAGCGGACCGCGCAGCAGCAAGAGCTAGAGGCCCACGAGCGACACATCGCCATCGACAAGCGGCTGCTGCGCGCGCTATTGAACCTGCCGCCAGAACCGACTAAAGGAGACGGTCGATGATGCAAGGCAGGAAGAAGCAGGGGGGCTGGGTTGTCGGGCTGGTGTGGTCGCTGCTCAGCGTCGGCTGTGCCCACCAAGCACCCAAGGAAGCTGGGACCGCGAGCGACAGCTCAGGGGGCGAGATCGCAACGCTTGAGCGACGGATCGCCAGCGCCAAGTCCGGACTGCAGGGCGGCGTGGCCCGCGGCGGATCCAGCGAGTCAGCACCGGCCGCTGCACCGGGTGGCGGGGGCGACGGTCCCTTCCGCCGCTGCGACTCGATCTGCCAGGCTGCCAACGAGATCTGCACCTGTCATCGCCGCATCTGCACCCTCGCCGACGAGCTTAAGGACGGTCGAAGCGCTGATAGCTGTCGACGGGCGCAGCGCGACTGCGAGGATGCCGCCAAGCTCTGCGCGGGCTGCGGGGGTTAGGTCCGCGTGCGCCACATCGAATTGACCGGCTTTGCCGACGGTGCCTGCAACGGCCACATCGAGCGGGTAGCGCGCCAGCCGCAAGCGCAGCCTTTCCGGCTGCCGATCCTCGGAGCACCCCCGACCGAGCCGTTGACCGAGGAGTGGCTGTGTCAGCGCTGCGGTCAGCGCTGGCAGCGCGAGCCACTGCCTCAAGAAGCGCTCTAGCCGGTTACGTACTGCCGCCGGTGAGATCCGGCGGGGTCGTCATATCGGGCGGGGTCGCCAAGTCCGGTGCCGGCGCCAGATCCGGTGCCGGCGCCAGGTCGGCCGGCGGGCGTAGATCCGGCATCGCCGCATCGGGACTCATGTTTGGATTCTTGGGGGCCGCATCGAACGAACGCAGCGGTAGCTCGTTGCGGTAGTTATCGCGCTCGCACGCGGTCGTCCATAACAGCCATCCCAGGCAGGAAAGTGGCAGCACAGCGGCAAGAAAAGACAGGCGACGCATCGGTTGGCAAGCCTCTTTCACGACGACAAAGAAGGTCCGCATCCTAACGAGGAGCGCGGGCAACGTCTAGTACCGGGTCTGGAAAGTGCGGGGGAATGTGCGTGTCTTGGCTCGTTGTGATTCCTGCCGAATGGGGGCGAAGCCGGTCTAGGCACAAAACGATTGAGAGTTGAATTGCTGCAAATTCTTTATACCGACAAGCCCTATGCAATGAGCAAATTGACCCCCATCGTTTCACTTGTGCTATGCCGCAATGTGCCCTGACCGTCGAGGGTTCTTGACAGGCTTGGGACGAGACGGGCAGGATGAACAAAGGGCAGTTTATCGCGTAATGGCCATGACTATCGCGTTTCTCACCTCGCATGCAGTCGCCGAGCTAATCGGTGTCAGCCCATCGACGGTGCTGTCGTGGATTGACAAGGGTTTGTTGCCGGCGTTTCGCACCCCAGGCGGCCATCGCCGCGTCGAACCTAGCGCCTTGGTCGAATTCTTGCGCGCGCACCAGATGCCAGTGCCGCGCACGCTGCTGCCGCAGGCCAAGCGCCTGCTGCTCATCGACGATGACGCCATGTTCCTGCGCTCGACGCGGCGACTGCTGAAACAGCAGTTCAACGAGCTTGAGATCGAGACGGCAGAAGGCTCGGTCGAGGGCCTGCTGCGCATCGGGACGGACAAGCCAGATGCCGTCCTGCTCGATGCCATGATGCCGGGCATGGATGGGGTCGAGGTCTGTCGGCAGATTCGCCAAAACCCCAGCACCTCCGAAATCTCGGTCATCGCGCTGACCGGCCGCCTCGACGATGAGCTGGCGGCGGCCTTCAAAAATGCCGGCGCTACAGCCTGCCTGCGCAAACCACTTGATCTCGAATCTCTTAAACAACTACTGGGGTTGTAATTCATGACGGCCGTCGCGGTGGCACAGGGGGAGAAGGCTCCGCGCAGTGGTCACAAGCTTCGTGCTCTTCGCCATCCCGCCTCGGAGTTTGGCGTTGGGCCGCTGGCAGTGACGGCATGGCATCCGCGCCTGTTGGTGTTGGCCGGGGCCTGCGAAAACGTCTCGCTCGGGGGCGTCTGTGTGCGTCTGCATGGCGCAGCCGAGCGGCTCGATCTGGTCGGGGTCGATGATCGCTTCAGCGGCGTCCACATCACGCTGCAGAGCGGCGAGGTTATCGGTCACTGCGATGCCATCGTGCGGCACTGTCGCAGCGACGGCGGGGATCTGCTGGTCGGTCTGCAGCTAGAGGGCGGAGTGATCGACCTGCCGTTGCTCTACGAAAAGCAGACGCGCAGCCGCTTTGCCGCGCGCTGTGACGAGGCCGAAGCGACCGCTGACAGCGCCAAGATTCGACCCGAGTTCAAAGCCTGGGTGCTGGATCTGCGCAACTATCTTGAGCGCATGCGCACCTTCCTCGATCGCGAGGAGGGCGCGCTGCAGACCGAAGATCAGTTCACGTATGAGCAGATCTGTGCGCAGTACCTGGCCGAAGTCGGACCGCGCATCGTCGAGCGCGTGCACGCCGCCTCGCACAGCATGGCGCAGGTGGTCGGCAGCTTGCGCGAAGACGAGCACATCGCCCATCGCGCCTATGCTCAGCTGCACTTGGGCTCGATCTTTCTGTCGGCGCCGTTCATCCGCCGCGCGCATCAGAAGCCGCTCGGGTACGCCGGCGACTACGAGATGATGAACATGCTGTACCGCCCCAGCTGGGAGGGCAGCAGCCTGTTCGCCAAGGTCATTAATCAGTGCGCAGCCTCGGAAGTCGCGGCGCGCGCCAACATCAACCGCATCAGCTACCTCGCCGAAAAGCTGCGGGGGCCGCTGGTTCGCGCTCGCGATGCCGGTGGTCCGCGCGTCCGTGTCGCGAGCATCGGCGCGGGTCCCGGCCGTGAGATCGAAGTCTTGCTAGAGAGCGATCCCAGCCTTGGTCCGTACCTGGACGTGATGCTGCTGGATCAGGAACCGCGCGCCATTGCCTACGGCGAGCGTCGGCTGGCGCCTATCGTCGCACGCACCGGGGTCAAGCTGTGCTTCGTGCGTGAGTCGATGCGCCGTCTTTTGTGTGGCGGTCAGGTGGCGCAGATGATTGGCGAACGTCAGATCATCTACAGCGCCGGCCTGTTCGACTATCTCTCTGACCGCAGCTTTGCCGCGCTCTTGGGCACCCTTTACGAAGCGCTGGCCCGTGGCGGTCAGCTCCTCATCGGCAACGTCGATGTATCGAACCCGACGCGTTACTTCATGGAGTACTTCGCCGAGTGGTTTTTGATTCATCGCTCGCGGACGCAGCTCTTGGACAAGGCTCGCCTGCTGCGGCCCCCGCCGCAGACGGTGCGGGTTGAGTCCGAGCCGCTTGGCGTCAACCTGTTCCTCGTCATCGAGAAATGACCCCCAGCTTCAAAGCGTACCTGCAGGGGCACAACACCGCGGCTGTGCGGCTGACGTGCATCTTGTGTGCGGCGCTGATGCCGGCGGGCGTGACGCTGGATCTGCTCACCAACCGCGAAAAGGTCTGGCAGTTTCTCGGGCTGCGCATGGTCGCGGCAGCCGTCTCGCTTTTGATCTTGGCGCTGTCGCGGCTGCAGGCGCTGCGTCGGCATAGCTACCTTTTGATCGTGACGGTGATCCTGGCCTGCACCGGCTCGATGGAGATCATGATCCTGAGCCTGGGCGAAGCACCCAGCTCGCCGTACTACGCCGGCCTAAACCTGTGCATCCTCGGCGCTGGCCTGGTCTACGTGTGGAGCGGCATGCAGACGCTGTGGGTCTGCTTGATGGTGCTCACCATGTGGCTCTTGCCGGCGCTGTGGGCGCGGCCCAGTCTGTATGGTGCGTTCTTCAACAACCTCTACTTCTTGGTCCTCACCAGCATCATTGCCGTCGCTGCGAACTCGATGCGCTATAACCTAGCGAAGCGCGAGTGGGAGGCCCGCACGGCGCTCGATCAAGCCAGCTTCGAGCTCAAGCAGGCGCTGGAGCGTCTGCGTGAGCTCGACCGCTTGAAGAACCAGTTCTTCGCCAACATCTCGCACGAGCTGCGCACGCCACTGGCCCTGATTCGCGCGCCGATCGAGGAGCTGATTGCTCGCGGCAACCTCAGCGAGTCCGCCGACAACACGCTGCAGGTCGTGCTGCGCAACGCCATGCGCCTGCACCGGCTGATCGATGGGCTGCTGGACCTGGCGCGCTTGGAAGCCGGTCAGTTACGGCTGCGCGTCGGTGCTCTGGAGCTGTCGCAGCTCATCAAGAACATCGTCGCTGCCTTTCAGCCGGCGATCGAGAGCCTGGGCCTGACGCTCGATCTGCAGCTGCCTGAGTCGCCGCTCTCGGAAGTGGTGATGGGCGACAGCGAGAAGATCGAGGTGGTGCTGACCAACCTGCTCGGCAACGCGGCGAAGTTTACCGAGCGCGGCGGGCGCATCGAGGTCCGGTTGCGTGAGCTTGCGGCCGAGCACGCCGTCGAGATCGATGTAATCGACAGCGGCCCCGGCATTCCGCTCGGCGAGCAGCCGCACATCTTCGAGCGCTTTCGTCGCGTCGAGTCGCCAGGGCGCAAGCAGGGGGGCGCGGGCATTGGCCTGGCGCTGGTGAAAGAGCTAGTCGAGCTGCACGGCGGCGCTGTCAGCGTCGATAGCGCTCCCGGCGCAGGTTCGTGCTTTACCATCCGCCTGCGCACCGGCCTCGATCACCTTCGCGACCAGGCTGGAGGCGAGCCAGCGGGGGAGAGCGCTTCAGCGGATGCTCGCCTGCCGGTCAGCCTCAACCCGGCGCTGGCCCACGTCACCCACGGTATCGACCCGCGGCTTGAGAGCTCGGGCCGCAACTCCAGCCAGACCCTAAGCACGCTGCTGCCCGCCAACATGACCGACCAGGGACGGGCGCATATCGTCCTCGCCGAAGATAACGTGGATATGCGCGCCTTCTTAAGCGAGCTGCTCTCGCCCTATTACAACGTGACGGCGGTGTCCGACGGCAAGGCCGCGCTATCCGCCATCCAAGCGCAGCTGCCGGATCTGGTCTTGGCCGATGTCATGATGCCGCACCTCTCGGGCATCGAGCTGTGTCGCGAGCTCAAGTCTGAGCTGCGCACCCGCACCATCCCGGTGATCTTGCTCACCGCCCGCAGCGGTATCGACGAGACGATGGAGGGCTTCGGCTCCGGCGCCGCCGACTACCTGGTCAAGCCGTTCAGCCCGCGAGAGCTCTTGGTCCGTGTCTCGGTGCAGCTCAAGGTGCGTCGCCTGACGGCGCAGGTGGCGAACGCGGCGCGGCTGTCTGCCGTTGGCACGCTGGCGGCTGGAGTCGCGCATGAGATCAAAAATCCCCTTAACGCCATCAGCACCGGGGCGGCGGCGCTGCGCAAGCGCACCGAGCTCACGCCCAGCCTGCACAATGAAGTGCTCGACATGATCGATGAGTGCGTCGGGCGTATTGCCGAGATCACCACTGCACTCACCGATCACGCCCGGCCCGCCGACGGCGAAGGTGTCTCGGCCTTCGATCTACGACACGGGCTAGAGACGACCCTCAAGCTGCTTTCCGATCGTGTGCGGCACGGCAACGTCGACATCGTCCGCCGTTTCAGCAGCGATCGGCTGGTCCTGGTCAGGCCGCGGCAGGTCAATCAGGTGCTGCTCAACCTGCTCGACAACGCGATGCGGGCGACGCCGAGCGGTGGCCATATCTATCTTTCGCTTAGCGAGACGATCCACGGCACCATCCTGCTCTCCGTCGGAGACGACGGGCCTGGCGTGCCCCCCGAGAATCGCGAGCGCATCTTCGACCCGTTCTTTACCACCCGTCCGCCGGGCGAAGGCACCGGCCTGGGCCTGTACCTGTCGCGCCAGATCATCGAAGCGCACGGCGGCACGCTACGAGTCGGCACCAGTGAGAGCGGAGGCGCCGAGTTTGCTATCGAACTGCCTCTACCCTCGGCGCAGGATGCGCAGGTCGTACCAAGCGCCATGTCGGGCCCGGTCGGGCGTCGCCAGGGCGCAGGACAGGGAGCGGTCGCATGAGCACCAGCCCCGCCCCCACCCGCTCCGAGCGCTTGCCGTCGAGTCCTAGCCTGGAGATTCCGCCCAGCGTGCTGTACGTCGATGACGACCGCGCCAACCTGCTGGCCTTCCGCGCCATTGCCGAGCCGCAGTACGTCGTCGTTACCGCCCGCAGCGCCGAGGAAGCCCTGCGCATTCTGGAACAACGCCAGGACTTCGCCGTGCTGCTGAGCGATCAGCGCATGCCGGGCCTGTCAGGCATCGATCTGTGCGAGCGAGTGCACGCCTCGCATCCCGACATCGAGCGCATGTTGGTGACGGCCTATTCCGATCTCGGCGCTGCCATCGCCGCCATCAATCGCGGGCATGTCGGACGCTACCTCCACAAGCCGTGGAACACCGACGAGCTCTTAGCTACCTTGCGCGATGCCGTCGAGCGCCACCGCCTGCGGGTGATGGTGCAGCGGCTGCAGGTGCGGATCAGTGAGACCGAGCGCATGTACGCGCTCGGCGTGCTCACCGCGAGCATCGGTCACGAGCTGCGCACGCCGCTCTCCGTCGTTACTTCCAGCGTCGAGTACTGTCGGAAGGCGCTGCAGCAGAGTGTGGCGCAGCTGGGCTCGGCCTTGCCGGCAGCGAGCCCTGCGCTGGCCAACCTGCGTGAAATCGACAGCGCGCTCAGCGATGCCGCCGACGGAGCGCAGCGCCTGCTAGAGGTCGTCGATGGCATCAACCTGTCAGCGCGCGGCGAAGCGCCCGTGCGAGTTCCGGTGGATGTCAGCCACGTTGTGCAATCGGTCCTGCGCCTGGTACGCGGCGAGGCGGCCCAGCGCGCCCAGCTAGCCGTTGAGCTACAAGCGCGGCCGACGGTGGCTGGTTCCGCGACGCGGCTTGGGCAGGTGCTGCTTAACTTGGTGTTGAATGCACTGCAGGCCATGCCGACGCGACCGATGCTGGAAAATCAGATCCGCGTAAGCCTGACGGAAGAGGGCAAGCACGCCGTGCTGCGCGTCAGCGATAACGGCACCGGCATCGAGCCACAGAAGCTGGCCCGGATCTTTGACCCGTTCTTCACCACCAAGCTCAAAGGCACGGGCCTGGGCCTGGCGATTTCGCGGCAGATTGTCGAGGAGCTGGGGGGGGAGATCGACGTCGAGAGCAAGGTGGGCGTCGGCACGAGCTTTGTCGTGCGCTTGCCGCTGCTGCCGGGCTCGGGGGGCTAGGGGACGAGGCTAGGGAAGCTCGGCGGTCAGATCACCGTACGCGTCGGGCCGGCGGTCGCGGTAGAACTGCCAGACGCGACGGACTTCTTCGATCAGCGACAGGTCGAGGTCGGCGACGATGAGTTCGTCGTTGTCCTCGCTGCCCATGGCCAGGAAGTTGCCGCGCGGATCGACGAAGTAGCTCGACCCGTAGAACTTGCCGATGTTCCACGGCGCCTCAGTCCCGACGCGGTTGATACAGCCCATGTAGTAGCCGTTGGCCACCGCGTGGGCCGGCTGCTCCAGCTTCCACAGGTACTGCGATAGCCCAGCCACCGTCGCTGAGGGGTTAAAGACGATCTCCGCCCCGCGCAGGCCGAGGGCGCGCGCACCCTCGGGGAAGTGGCGGTCGTAGCAGATGTAGACGCCGATCACGACGCCCGACGACAGCTTGAACACCGGATAGCCCGTGTTCCCCGGCTTGAAGAAGTACTTTTCCCAGAAGCCCGAGGTGTGCGGGATGTGCGTCTTGCGGTACTTGCCCAGGTAGCTGCCGTCGTGGTCCAGCACTGCCGCGGTGTTGTAATAGACGCCGGCCTGCACTCGCTCGTAGACCGGCACGACCAGCGCCATGCCGTACTTTTGGGCGATCGGCTGCAAGCGCTCGACAGTGGGGCCGGGGACCGCCTCAGCCGCGTCGTACCAGCGACGATCCTGCGAGGGGCAGAAGTACGGGCCGTTGAAGATCTCTTGCAAGCAGAGGATCTGTACGCCGCGCTCGCCGGCCTGGTGGATCATCGGCAGGTGCTTTTGCAGCATCGCCTCTTGGATCTCAGCGACGGGCCGCGACTCGTCGTTGAGCGGATTGGACATCTGGATCAGGCCACAGCGAATGACGCGGGGCTTGGCTTTGGGCGG
>CALFYE010000330.1 GCA_937952145.1 uncultured Myxococcales bacterium | reverse complement strand
GCCCACCGCGACGACCTTGCTCGGGTGCTTGACCCGGCGGGTCCACGACATCTCGGAGATGTGGACCAGGCCCTCGATGCCCTCCTCGAGCTCGATGAACGCGCCGTAGTCCTTGAGCGAGACGACCTTGCCGCGGACGACCGTGCCGGGCACGTACTTCTCGGCGGCGCGGCTCCACGGATCCTCGGTGATCTGCTTGAGGCCGAGGCTGACGCGCTCGGTGTCGGCGTTGAACTTGAGGACCTTGACGCGGACGTGATCGCCGACCTGGAACAGCTCGCTCGGGTGGTTGACCCGGCCCCAGCTCATGTCGGTGATGTGGAGCAGGCCGTCGATGCCGCCGAGGTCGATGAAGGCGCCGTACTCGGTGAGGTTCTTGACGATACCCTCGACGATCTGGCCCTCGGTGAGCTTCTCGAGCGTCTGCTCCTTCAGCTCGGCGCGCTCCTTTTCGAGGAGAACACGACGCGACAGCACGATGTTGCCGCGCTTCTTGTTGAACTTGATGACCTTGAACTTGTAGTTCTTGCCGATGAACGCATCGAGATTGCGCACCGGCCGCAGGTCAACCTGCGAACCCGGGAGGAAGGCCTTGACGCCACCGCGGATCGAGACAGCCAAGCCGCCCTTCACCCGCTGCGAGATCACGCCTTCGATCAGCTCGTCGCGCTCACACGCGGCGGAGATCTCGTCCCACACCTTGAGGCGATCGGCCTTCTCCTTCGATAGCTCGCAGAGACCGCTCTCGTTCTCGCGCGCTTCGAGATAGACCTCGATCGCATCCCCTTCCTTGATAGTCACTGAGCCATCGGCAGCGATGAACTCAGCAAGCGGCACCTGGCCTTCAGACTTGTAGCCAATATCGACGACTACATGGTCCTTATTGACCTGGATGACGCGGCCGCGGACGATTTCGCCCTCTTTGATGTCTTCGCGCTTGAGGCTCTCCTCAAACAGAAACGCGAAGTCTTCTTCGTTGGCGCCACCGTGACGCGAGCCTGAGGGGGTTCCTTGAACTGGGGACATGCTTTCTTCGATTCTCCCTTCCGCCTGCGACTATCCGTCGAGGCGAGACCTACCTGCGGCTGCCTCGGGGACCGTCGAGGGCTCGTCGAACTCCAGCGCGAGCGCCGAGCACATGCAGAAGCCCGCCGTATACACAGCAGCACTGCCTACTCTGGCATTCACTTTTGAGGATTTTTCCGGCGAGGTTGAAGCGGACCGAGAGAGCAACACGGAAGTAGGAGCGAACCTTATGCTGCTTCAATACAGAGCGTCAAGCGTTTTTCTAAGTATTCGAATCTCTGAGTTATTCAGCTTTTATCGGGGCTGCCGAGCAATGCGTTTAGCGAACCGGGAAGGGGGGTCGCAACGCTGGCCGCACCGACGCGAACCTTGCCTGAGACAGTGGCGGCAGGGTCATTGCCGCTCTCAGCATCACTCGGGGGTAAGTGAAGCTCTCGACGGCAGAGAAGTTCCACTTGATCGATGACTTCGTCTAGCGACAGGTGGCTGGTGTCAAACAGCACCGCATCATCGGCTTGGCGCGTTGGGGCGGTCTTGCGTGTCGAGTCACGGTGATCGCGCTCGCTGATCGCGGCGAGCGTGCTCTGAAAATCAGGACCGGTTCCGGCGGGGCTGCGCGCCTGTTGTTCGGTGAAGCGGCGCTGTGCCCGGACCTCGGCGGAGGCGGTCATGAACAGCTTGATCGGGGCGTGCGGCAGGACGACGGTGCCGACGTCTCGACCTTCGGCCACGCACGGGCCGCTCTGGGCAAGCTGTCGCTGCAGGCCTAAGAGCGCCGCTCGCACCTCAGGATGGGCAGAGACATGCGAAGCCCCCTGAGAAATCTCTGGGCTGCGGATGGCCAGCGAGACATCGGTGTCGGCGAGGAACACCTTGCCCTCCTCGATGCCGCGGCCGAAGCGAATCGGCAGGCTGGAGGCCATCCGGCCTAACTGGGGTCCGTCGCTAAACTCGATGCCTCGCTGCTGGGCGTACAGGGCGAGGCTGCGGTAGATAGCCCCGGTGTCGAGCAGGAAGAAGCCCAAGCGGCGGGCAATGGCCCGAGCCACCGTCGATTTGCCAGCACCGGCGGGACCGTCGATGGCGACGATGGGAAACGGGGGCGGGGGAGGGGCAGATTGCTCCATGTCGTCCTGTGGTAATCGGCTCGATATGAAAGTGAACTCAGCGGGTTCGCGGGAGCAACGATTGCGGAGGCCTATAGGCGTCGGAGGATGCTGCCTGCATCACCAACCGCGAGAAGACCACGCGCCGCGAGGCCGGCCAGGCCAAAGAGGTCGCTGCGGCTGGGAGACGGTTCTTCGGTCCAGGTGCCGGCGCCCGCCAAACGATGCGCCAGATACCCACCAGCCCCGACGACAAACAGCTCGCCTTCGGCGATCGTCAGGGCATAGAGGTGTAGGGGGGCGGTCATGCCTATGGGAGGCGTGCGCTTCTCGGCAGCCCAGCGATCGCCTAGTCGGGTGAGCACGACGCCGTACTCGCCACAGGCGGTCAGCGTGCCATCGCCAGGGTTTTCCACGAGGGCGTAGTAGTTGCCGCGGCCGGCGGTCTCGATGGGCAGAGGATCGCGGTCCCAGCCCATTGCTCCCCGGCGCAGGATGGCGCTGTTCATGCCGACGGCAGTCAGGGCCTCAAGGCGACTGCCGGCGATGGCGCGTAGCCCGGTGCCGCCCAGGGCCGGGGCGGACTCAGCAGCCCACACTCCGGCCGGCTGACGGCGAGCGACCATACCGTTGTCACCGACGGCGATGACCTCGCCGCTGGCTAGGGCGACGGCGGAAAACAGTGCGGCGGTGCTGCCTAGTTCGCTGCCTTCGGCCTGCCACTTGCCGGCCGTACGGCGCAGGATGACACCGCGATCGCCGACCGCGAAGACTTCAGAAGGGGAACGGGCCACGACGGCGTAGAGGTTGGCAGTGGTGCCGCTCGTTTCGCTCTGCCAGGCTCCGGGCCCGCTCTTGTGCAGAATGAGGCCGGCATGACCGACGACATAGATCTCGCTGCCACCGGCATCTGACAGCCAAGCGGCGCGCAAGGTCTGGGCACTTCCTGCCGTGCTGTCGGTCTGCCAGGTCGCGCTGCCCAGATCACTGCGCGGGCCATCGCTGCGCGACATGCCCCCATCGCCGCCATCCACCGCCGCACTGCCCAGCGATAAGTCAGGTAGCCGGATGTCTGGATCCGGTAGACAGCCCGCCGTGGTCAGCACGGCACCCAAGGCGATAAACAGTCCAGACACAGAGCAGCGCATGGTTGAGCCTGCCGAGACCTTGACTGCTGAGGCCCCGGGTTGTCAAGCGCGCTGTCCTCTGGGCTCTGCTCGCCTGTGGTCCGTGAAATTGGCGGCGGTCGTGATATGAGACCGGGGAGGAGCTGAGCATGGCGTACGTCCGCGTTGTGGCGGATGGAGTCGAGGTTGATCTGTGGGTGGTGCCGAGGTCTTCACGGGCGGCGCTGGGGCCGCTAGAGCCAGCACGGGGCTGCCTGCGTGCCGCGGTGAATGCCCCCCCGGTCGACGGAGCGGCGAATGTCGCGGTCCGGGAGTTGGTCGCCGACGCATTGGCCGTCCCCAAGAGTCAGGTCCAGCTGATTCGTGGAGCGACGGCTCGCAAGAAGACGCTGCGCGTGCTCGGTCCACCGGCGCTACTGCTGTCGCGCGTGCAAGCGCTAGCCGGCGGGCCAGAAACGGGGTAAGGCTCTTGCGGCATGAACTACACGCTCCCTGTTTATCGCGGCGTTAATCGCGGTCTGCCCGGCCTGGCACTGTCGGCGCTGTGCCTGGTGGGCCTTGGCGGCCTGCCGGCTTGCGGGCGCAACGCCGGCCTTTCGTTGAGCATTCTGACGGCGCCAGGCGACGATCCGTTTGCTGGGGCGACGACGGTCTCGATCACCCTGCAAGGTGCTGAGTTTCCGCCGCGTGAGTCGCTGGCTCCAGTAACCGGCGGCAAGTTTGACGTCAAGCTGGAGCTGACCGATCCGCCTCGTGATAAGTGGCTTTATGTCACGGTCGAAGCACGCGATGCCGCCGGACAGCCAGTCGGGCGAGGGCGGACGCCGCTTTTGCAGCTGCCGCGAGATAACACCACACTGTCGATCTATGTCGGGCGACCCGGGCGAGTGACGGCGTCGCCGGCGGCGCTACCCGATGACAGCGGCAGTACATCGACGCAGGTGGGGCGCAAGGCAGTGGCGGCCACATCGCTGCGCGGGCGTCGCGGGGCGACCGAGCCGGGTCTGGGGGCGCTGATTGTCGGCGGCCTTGATGACACGGGACGGCTGCTCGGCCATGCCTGGCGCTACAGTCCGGTCCTGCATCAGCTGATTGATGCCGGCACGCCCAAGGTGATCCGCCAGGGGGCGGTGCTCATGGCCAGCGCCGATGCCGATACGGGTCAGCAGGCCATCCTGTGGGGCGGGGCCGATGCCACGTCCGCACTGCCGACGGTCGCTGACAAGTATGACCCGCAGGTCAGTGATGCCTCGGCCTTGTGGCAGATGCCGGTCGCTGATGTTGCTGACGCCGGTGCCCCCGGAGCGTACTCACCGACGGTAGTAGAGCTAAAGGAGAGCGTATATCTGATCAGCGGGGGGAGTGCCTCGGCCGCAGCCGGCAGCGATCAGCCGCTGTCTGGGGCCGTGCTCTCCCAGCGTCTGACCGCGGCAGGGAGTCCCGTCAAGGTCGGGGTCACTCGTCTGCCAGCGATCGGCGGTAGCGGGCCCATGGTGGCTGCGCGTTCCGAGCACAGCGCGACCGCAGTCACGCTGGGCGATGGGGTTGGCGCTGTGCTGTTTGGCGGGCTGTCAACGGCTGATCGCGCCGCGATGAAGCCGACGGTGGAGCTGTTCCGTGAGGGCTCAGGCAAGAACACGTTTTCGGCTCTGAACCTGATGCCGTCGCAGCCTGAGTCGCGGCGCGGTCACGTCTCGACCACGCTGCCCAGCGGCAAGGTGTTGGTCATCGGTGGCTACACGGAAGAAGCGGCTGGGCAAAAGACGGCGCTGCAGTCCGCGCTGCTCATCGATATCTCCGCTGGCACGTATCAGACACGGCCCACCTTGCTGCGGACTCCGCGCTTCGGGGCGACCCTGCAGCTTCTCGCCAAGGAGATCGTGATCTGCGGCGGCTTCGGACCCGGTCCGAGCTATGCGCCGATCGCTGACTGCGAGCTGTTTTCGCCAGACGATAACCTGGCTCCCATCGGCGATCCTGTGCCGCTGCCGCGGGCTCGTGGTGGTCACGTCGCGGTGAAGCTGGAGACGGATCAGGTGTTGCTGATCGGTGGCGTGGGGGAAGGCAATCGCGCTGTGTCGGCCATCGATCTGTACACCGCGCGCTGAGTCGCGTGGCCATAGCCGCGCGGCGACTTGGCATCGCCGTGAGCGTGGCTTACCAACAGACCACGGCATCACTCTCGCCCCATCTCCGGGCAAGCTCGTCTCCATCTAGGCCAACCTCGATCGGGCAGCCCAGTGTCCGCAGGGTCGCGAGGGCGCGCTGGGTAGCGGGGGACAGCCGGGTCTCGGTGCTACCGCAGAGCTCGACCGCCGACCCCACGAGCACCACACGAACAGACAGCCCGACGGTGGTATAGCCGAGCGCAGTGCGCAGGCCGTGTGCGGTCTGCGGGTGGCTTGCCGGACGCCGTAGGACGATGGTGACACGCTTGCTGCGGGAGGGAGTCGGGGGCGCTGCGCTCATCGCTCGCTACGTCCACGAAAGGAAACAGTCCGCATCACGCAAGAGTCGCGCGTGATCATGCTGCGAGCCCAGCTGGATCCCCAGGGATGCGATGGCGTCGGTGTTGAGCCCCTCGGCTTCGGCGTCCATCGCGCACAGCGAGACATCCACCCCGGCTCCAACAAGCGGCGGCAGGCGCGGATCCAATGCGTAGTGCACACCCCGGCTCATCAGGAATAGCGCAGCACTTTCGCCACGATCTACCGCCGCGAGGAGAGCCGAGCACGCGTCGGTGAAGTCATCACTGGCCTCGGCTTCTTCGCGAAAAGTGGCGAGCAGCGCCGCCAGCAGGCGAGGACTCCGAGGAGGGGGGACGAACATGGTGCACGAGACCAACGGGGAGCGGAGCAGATCGATTCCGCGTGGGCTATAGACGCACGATGCGCACGCCGCGCGACGTCGCAAGCTCGCGGACTTCACGCGTGGCGTTTCGGGTATCGACGATCAGCTGGGCCTCACGGGCGATATGGGCATAGTCGATGTTGCTGTGATCGGTCAGGATCGCGACGGCCGAATAGCGGCCCAGATCTTCGAGCGGCTGGCTGCGATAGCTGTGCTCTCCAAGTTGCAGGCTAGGCACGTAGGGATCGTGGTACGCGACCTGGGCCCCCTTCTGCGCCAAGAGCTCGATGATGTCGAGAGCAGGGGATTCGCGGATGTCGTCAATGTTGCGTTTGTAAGCAACGCCGACGACCAGGATGCGAGCGCCACGGACCGGCAGCGACTGATCGTTCAGCGCGTCCTGCACGCGCGTGACGACGAACTCGGGCATGCCGGTGTTGACCTGATCGGCGACTTCGATGAACCGCGCTTCGTACTTCAGGGTGCGCAGCTTCCACGACAGATACAGTGGATCGACTGGGATGCAGTGTCCGCCCAAGCCCGGCCCGGGATAAAAGGGCATGAAGCCGAAGGGCTTGGTGGCGGCGGCCTCGATGACCTCCCAGGTATCGAGTCCCAGCTTCTGGCACATCAACGCTAGCTCGTTGGCTAGACCGATGTTGACGGCGCGGAAGGTGTTCTCAAGCAGCTTCACCATCTCGGCCGCATCCGTCGAGGACACCGGCACCAAGCGCTCGATGAAGCACTGATACAGGGCCTGCACCGCCTGCAAGCAGCGCGGCGTGGTCCCGCCGATCACCTTGGGCGTATTTCGCGTATGGAAGCGGGGGTTGCCGGGATCGACGCGCTCTGGCGAGAAGGCCAAGTAGAAGTCTTGCCCAGGCTGCAGTCCCGATTCACGCAGGCGAGGTAGCAGCACTTCGCGCGTGAAGCCCGGGAACGTCGTCGATTCAAGCACCACCAGCATGTCGCGGTGCAGGTGCGGCAACAGATCGGCTGCGGCGGCGATGATGTAGCCGTTGTCGGGAGCCTTCGACTTGTTGAGCGGCGTCGGTACGCAGATCACGACGGCGTCGGCTTGCGCCAGGCAGGTAGGATCGGTCGTGGCGGTGATGCGGCCGGCCTTGACGTGCGGGGCTAGAGCTTCCTCGGGGACATCCTTGATGTAGGAGATGCCGCGCCGGACGGAATCGACTTTTTCCGCGCTCTTGTCGTAGCCAATGACAGTGAAGCCCGCGGCTGCGATCTCGACGGCGAGGGGTAGGCCAACGTAGCCTAAGCCAATCACGGCAATGCGGGCCTGTCGGCTCTCGATCTTCTGAATCAGCGACATGAGTCAGGGCTGTTAGCCTGCCTGCCCGCAAAAGGGAAGCGCGAAAGTTGACGCTTCAGCGATCGGTCGGAAAATCGCGCCATCTATTCCGTCTACGACATCCGTACCGATATTCGGCCCACCATCGCCGAGGTCAATCTGGGCGCGCTGCGTCGCAATGTCGATGCGTTGCGCGCACGCTTGGATGGCCAGGATGTCATCGCGACCGAGCAGGAAAGCCCTGCTTCGGTCACTGCGGCAGCGACCGCTGGTGAAGGTGAGCAGACCGGCATCATGGCCGTGTTGAAGGCGGACGCCTATGGCCATGGCGCAGTGATGTGCGCGCAGGCCGTGGCGCGGCAGGTCTGGGGTTTTGCCGTCTCGCTGGTTGAGGAGGGGGTCGAACTTCGGCGAGCCGGCTTGGTTGAACAGCCGATCGTCGTGCTTGGCTGCTACTACGGCTTGTCTCATCGCGATGTCGTGGCCTATCGCTTGACGCCGGTGGTGGCGGATGCGCGCGACCTCGTTCGCTTTGCCCGAGCGGCGGTTGACCTGGGCGCTCCGCGGGTCCCGGTCCACCTCAAGATCGACACGGGGATGTCGCGGCTTGGTGTGCGCCCCGAGCGGCTGCGCGAGTTCGTCGATGCGCTGCGGCGGGAGCCCGGGGTGTTGCTCGGCGGTCTCTGCACCCACCTCGCCGATGCGGATGGTCCAGAATCGACGGTGACCGAGGAACAGCTTCGCCGATTTGCGGCAGCGTATGACGAACTCTGGGCACTAGGAGTACGGCCTGCCGTCACTCATGTGGCCAACACTGCTGGGGCCCTGCGCTTCAGCCGGGCCCGCCGCGATCTCGTGCGACCGGGCATCGGCATGTATGGCGTGGCACCGCCGCATACGACGATGTCGGGACTGTGGCCGGTCCTCTCGCTAAAGACGCGAATTGTTGCGCTGCGCGAGGTTCCCGCCGGCACCGGCATTAGCTATGGCAGCCGGGTTCGCGTGGGCAGTCGTGCCCGCATCGCCACCTTGCCGATCGGCTACGCCGACGGCTACACCCGTCGAATGAGTGGACAAGCCCAGGTGCTGTGTGGCGGTCGTCGCTGTTCGGTCCTGGGACCGATCACCATGGACATGTGCATGGTCGATGTGAGCAACGTGCCGCACGTCGAGGTTGGCGATGAGGTCGTCCTCATCGGCGATCAGCGCGGTCGCGATGGACAGTACGACCAGCCCATTACCCTCAATGAGATGGCCGAATGGGCGGGCACGATCCCCTATGAGATCTGCTGTGCGATCTCCAAGCGCGTGCCCCGCGTCTACGTCGAGCCGTAGCGCCCTTTTGGCCCAGGGGGCCAGCAGCTTGCCGCGCTGTCGTCGGAGCGCGGCATTTGCTAGTGTGCCGGCATGTCGCAGTCCATGACGCCTTCGTTCGGTGCGCGCTTCGAGCTACTCCGTCGCCACGTCGATCGCCAGGGCGCCCTCTATGACGTCACGATCTTTCTGCCGCATGGCAGCCAACGCTACACGCTCCAGATCGCTTTGGTTGACGGGCACTGCCAGCTAAGCCCGGTCGCGACGCCCTTGGACTCAGAGGCCGCGCCCGACTGGGTGCAGAAGCACTTGCTGGCACTAGCCCGCGGCGTATTCCGCGCCGCACAGCGCCAAGCACAAGGCGGTGAGCTGGGCGATTCGGCCTGGCAACGCCGGTTGCTACGCTGGCACGAAGAGCCACAGCGAACCGAGGCGCGGGGGCAACGAGTGCGCGATGCGGCTAGTCCGGCGAGCGCTGATGAATCAGCGTGAAGTCGTTGCGGCGATAGTCGTGCACCAGCCGGCACCGCCAGTCGATCTGGCGCATAAAGAGCGACAGCAGCCAAGCCGGCTCCACATATCGGCTGCGACCATCGGGCCGATCGCTGCACGCACTTAGAAAGTTGAGCGCAAAGCCACGGCTGCCCAGTGCGAAGAAGCGCTGCAGGATCGCGAGCACGTAGCCTTCGTAGTCGGGAACATCGACCGCCATGATGCCCGAAGCGATGATGAAGTCCGGCGAGAAGGGCGGGTCGGCCCGCAGGATGTCGAGGACCGCAAACTCCGCCTCGGGGTGCCGGCGCCGCGCTGCAGTTACGATGCGAGAGCTGAGATCGACGCCGAGATAGCGGCGGGGTAGGGCTCGACTCTCGCGGGCAAACGAGAGGAAATCGCCGAAGCCGCAGCCGACTTCGAGGACGCTACTGCCCGCAAGAGGCAGCTCCCGGAGAAAGATCTGATAGCGATCAGACTGCGACCGCGGGCTCCCCCAGAAGGCGACCCAGCCCTCTCCTCGCTCGTCGACGAGGCTCTCGTGGAACTCAACGATGCGCTGCTGCCAAAGCGGGATCTGCGAGCCGGCTGGGGAATCGGGCTTAGTGCGGTGTGCCACCGAGTCCCTTGATCTGCTGCCGCACGCCTTCGACCGAGTTGCCGCGCTTGTCACCAACGAGATCGATGTACTTGTTGAACGCCTCGATCGCTTCCTGGCGCTGCTTGTCCTGAGCCAGCAGCACGCCCAGGTCGTACCAGGCATCGGCGTTCTTGTCGTTCAGGCGTACCGCGTCGCGGTAGGCGGCGATCGCCTCCTGCGTCTTCTGCTGCACGCGATAGATCACCGCGAGATCGAAGTGCAGATCGCTATCGCCTGGCTTTAGCCGGATCGCTTGCTTGGTGACCTCGGCCGCGCGATCAAGCTGCTTGGTCTGGCGTAGCGCAACAGCGAGGTTGCGCAGGACGTCAGCGTTATTGGGATCCAGCTGAGCCGCCTTGTCGAGCTGGGCAACAGCCTTATCGTACTGCTTGCCTTGGCGGTACAGCGCTCCTAGCGACATCCTCCACTGCACCTCGTTGGGGGCGAGCTCTGTTGCCCGCTCGAGCACGCGGATGGCGTCTGGCGCTTTGCCGAGCATCGAGTAACAGAAGCCCAAGTTCCCATGTGCAAAGGGATCGTTGGGCTGCGTCTTGATGACCGCCTCGTACTGCGTCACCGCCTTGTCGCACTTCTTCTGTCGCCGGAAGACGTTGCCGAGCGTAAGTTGCGCGGCCGCGTAGTTTGGACGGATGCGTAGAGCCTCTTCCAGAGAAGCCTGCGCTTCGTCGAGTTTGCCTTGCTGCATCAGCTCCAGGCCCTTGCGGTACTGCGCATCCGCTTCATCAGCGAAGGCCACCACCGGGGACGTCAGAGCGAGCCCTAACAGTGCGGAACATAGATACTTACGGAGCATGAATCGAGGGTAGCACGTTTGCATAGCGCGGCCTCACAAAGAACTTTGACCAACCTGTTCTCTTAGACTGGGCGGGGCGCTGTTTATTGCAACGGACCGCGTTTCCGTCGCTGCAGTGATGTCGGACGAGGAATAGTTGAGGGTAGGGTAGGGGGGGAGGGCGCTCGGCTATTTTAGGTCGCCCACGGGGGTTACGAGACGGACTTGTTCGCTTGGCTGCGGCGCTCTGCTCGGGATGGCATGCCATTTTCGGGGACGTCCCGTGAAAAGCCGGCCCGCACGGCACTCTGCCACAGCGCCGGACGGTAGACATCCCCGGCGAGCATCGACGTGATGACGCTGCATGTCGTCGGGTGAGCTGCCGAGTGAACGAGCAACTTGCGCAGGCTCTCGCCGTAGAACTCGTGGACCAAGCGCTTGAAAAGATCGGCTCCCTGCAGGGCGTGCTGCTGGTACGCGGCGAAGCGAGCTGCCGAGAAGTCGCTAGCACTGAGCGCAGCGTCGATGGCCTGGGCCGCGAATCGTCCGCCGTAGGCGGCCATCAGCACGCCGGTTGAAAACAAGGGGTCGATAAAGCCAGCAGCATCCCCAACGAGCAAGAAGCGATCGCCATAGAACTGGCGGCAGCGATAGGACCAGTTGCCGGTGGTGCCGATCTGACGCACTCGCTTGGCTCCCTGGAGGAGCGCCTGCATGGCAGGAGTGGCGGCGAGGGCTGCGGTGAACATTTCATCGGCGGAGGCGCCGCGATGGGCCATCGAGAAGTGTTTCTGCAGCACCACACCGACCGAAGTGATCTCTCCCTTAAACGGGATGAACCACCACCAGCCGCCCTCGAACAGGACGACGGTGATATTACCTTCGTCACGACCCGCTTGGCGGTTGCAGTTTGTATAGTGGGTGAAGCAGGCGGCGTTGGTGGTCACCAGCTCATCCGAGACCTTGAGGCCAAAGCGCGTGCCGAGCAGGGTGTCACGACCCGTGGCATCGACGAACATCTGCGCTCGCACGGTGTAGGCCGAGCCATCCGCGGCGCGGACATCGACAACCGCCGCATCGCTCTGGACGCTGACGTCACGGACTTCGTGCTGATAGCGAACGTGAGCTCCCAGTTCCCGCGAGCGTTCGAGCAGCAGGTGATCGAACTCGTCTCGTGGAACTTCGTACGCGTAGGGATAGTCCGGGCGGATGGCTTCCGAGAAGTAGTAGGTGAACTGCTCGCCGGACTCGTTGTGGATGAAGCGTGCCGCCGGCTTGACGATAAAGCGTCGCTGCATCTCCTCTTTGAGCCCGAGCTCGTCCCAGATCTCACCAGCACACGGCAGCAGCGACTCGCCGATATGAAAGCGTGGGAACTGCTCGCGCTCCAACACCAAGACACTGCGACCATGACGGCGCAGGAAGCTGGCCGTTGTTGAACCGGCTGGCCCACCTCCGGCAACGACTACATCGACGTCATGTGAAGATCCACTCAGCATGAGCGGGATCTAATGACAGCCAGCCAATCTTGTCTGCAGAAAAATTTTGCGGGGGAGGGACAGGGGGAGAACGGGGAGTCGAGCCTAGTTCTTTTTCTTGTCGAACTTCTCGGAGACTTCCTTGTGCTTCTCGTCTTCGTAGGTTCGCAGAACGATGACCGTGATGTTATCGACGCCGCCGTTCTTGTTCGCCTGATCGACCAAGTCGGCAACGCACTTTTCTAGATCTTCGTCGGCGTTCTTGATGATCTCGCCGATACGGGCGTCATCGATCATGCCGGTAAGACCGTCACAGCACAGCATGAACGTGTCGCCGATCTCGATGGCTTCGGGCCGGATGTCGACCTGCACCGTCTCCCGCATCCCGAGCGCGCGGGTGATGACGTTCTTGTGTGGGAAGTTGCGCTGCTCTTCCTCGGTCATATCCGGCTTCGCCTCCTTGTAGTCTTCAAGGAGGCTGTGATCGCGCGTCATCTGCTTGATGGCGCCATTGCGCAGGCGGTACCCACGCGAGTCGCCAACCCAGCCGAAGTACGCCCGATCGCCGTTGAGCATGGCGGTCACCATTGTGGTGCCCATGCCCTTGCAGCGCGGGTCTTTGGTCGCCGACTCGTGCACTTTCCAGTTGGCGAGCTTGATGCCGCACACCAGACGATTTTCGACATACGACAGCTGGCGGTCCATCTTGTACGGCCAGGTTGCGTCCTCGTCTTTTGTACGTTTGTAGAATTCTTGCAGGGTTTCAGCAGCCATTTTTGAGGCTACTTCGCCCATAGCATGGCCACCCATGCCATCCGCTACGATGAAGAGCTTCTCCTCGTCAAGCGTGAGGTAGAAGTCCTCATTGTGGGTGCGTTTCATTCCAGGATCGGTCTTAGCAGCGTAGCGGATCTTCATGGTAAAAACGCTCGGCCCTATATCACCGCGCAGAATAGGACTTTATCAACCAGCGAGATAAAGTCAACCGGACAGCTGACCCTTTGCCGGTGACTTGGTCTCCCTGAGTCGGTGACGTTAGGTGCGGCGACTTGGTCGGAGCGGCCGGATCCGGGCCTAGCTGGCCTGAAATGAGGGGATCGGATGGCGCCTAGCGATCGCTTGCGGGCGGCAAAGGCGCTCGCGCAAGGGCCCATGCGCTTTGCGGTAGAATCGCGCGCATGCCGTCTGATACAAGGCCGTCCATCTTGTTTTCTCCGTCGGGAACCCAGCCGGAAGTGCCATCCACAAAGGCAGACTTCGAACAGGGCGAGCGAGCTCATCTGAAGCCCAATTGTGTGGCGATCGTCTGCGTTGGCGACGAGCTCAACCGCGGCGAGGTCATTGATCGCAATGCCGCCTGGCTAGGGGAGCAGCTGAGCGAGTTGGGCTTCACTGTGACGTGGCGCCTCGGAGTAAACGACGTCGAGGCTGACATGGTGACAGCGCTTCGCGAGGCAGCTCAGCGAGTGGCGATCGTGTTGGTGAGCGGTGGGCTAGGGCCAACCTCGGACGACCTGACCGTCGACGTCGCTGCAGGGTTGGCAGGCGCTGAGCCGGTGATCGATTCGGCGCACGAGGCGCGACTGCGGCAGCGCTTTGCCGAGCGCAAGCGTGAGGTCCCGGCTCTCGCTCTGCGTCAGGTTCGGGTGCCGGCCGGTGCGCAGGTGCTGGCTAATCCCGTCGGTCTAGCTCCCGGCTTTGCCTTGCCGTACTTGGGCAGCCAACTGTTCTTCATGCCTGGCGTGCCGGCTGAGCTCAAGGCGATCTTCGGGACCGCGATAGTCCCCCGGCTACGTGAGCTCTTGCCGAGCCGCCACAGCCGACAAAAGATCACGCTTCGCGTGTTTGGCCTGACTGAGGGGCAGACCGATCAAAAGCTGCGCGATCTGCTGCCTGAGTTGGTGTCCCCGGGCGTCGCGAGCACGCTGCACTATCGCTTGGCCTTCCCGGAAATCTTGGTCACCCTCGTAACGACTGGTGAGCCCGAGGCCGCAACGGCTCATCACAATGGGCTGCTCGCGAAGATCCGCGAGCGCTTGGGGGACGCCGCTTATGGCCAAGGAGATGACGATCTGCCGGTGGTGCTGGGGCGGCTGCTCGCGGGCAGCGGTCGCAAGGTCGCTACGGCCGAGTCGTGCACTGGCGGGCTCGTTGGGAGCATGCTCACGGCGGTCGCTGGCTCATCGGAGTACTACGTCGGCGGCATCATCTCGTATGCCAACGAGGTCAAGGTGGCTCAGCTAGGCGTGCGGCAGGAAACGCTGGTGGCGCATGGGGCGGTCAGCCGCGCCTGCGTCGAAGAGATGGCCACCGGCGCACGCGAGCGACTGGCCGCGACCTACGGTGTGGCGGTCTCTGGGGTGGCAGGGCCGGGCGGGGGCTCCGCCGAGAAGCCCGTCGGCACGGTACATATCGCCGTCAGCGGTCCATCGGGGACGGAGTCGCGCGCCTTGTTTTGGCCAGGTGAGCGGGAGGATATTCGGCGAATCTCGGCGGTTACGGCACTGCACATGCTCCTGCGAGCCGTGCGAGCTGACCTGGCTGCGGCGCTTCACTCGTCGGGAGGTACCGCGCAATGACGACCGCCAACCACGATGTGACTCCTGCCTTGGCTGCGCCTGGTGGGCGACGCGGGCGCCAGATTCTGCTCGGTCTCGTTGCGCTTTTGCTTGGGCTCTTCGCAGCGCTGACGATCAAGGCAGCCCTGACACCGTCCCGTCAGCTCGCCGCTAGAGCTGGGATGGCGCCCGCGGCGATCGCTCCTGCCGAGCAGCAGGCAATGGCCGAGCGCTTGGCCATGGCGGTGCGGATCCCGACGGTTTCGCTCTCGCCGCTGAAGCCAGATGTCGCCTCGCTAGCCCATAGCCGCCAGGCCTTCCTGGCGCTGCATGCCTATCTGCAGAGCGCGTTTCCCAGCGTGCATGCCACGCTGCAGCGCGAAGTAATCGAGGATCCTGCCGTCCCCGGCGCCGCTCTCCTCTACACATGGGAGGGCAGCGATCGCAACCTGCAGCCCTATCTGCTGGCCGCGCATCAGGACGTGGTTCCCGTCGAGCCGGGCACCGAGGGACGCTGGCAGCATCCACCCTTCTCGGGCGATCTGGCCGACGGCTTTGTGTGGGGTCGCGGATCTCTCGACGACAAGTTCAACCTGATCGCCATCCTGGAAGCCATGGAACGCCTGATCAAGGCCGGCTACAAGCCGAAGCGGACGCTGTATTTCGGCTCGGGGCACGATGAAGAGGTGGGCGGCAGCGGAGCGCAAGCGATCGTGGCCCGACTGCAGCAGCGTGGCGTGCGGCTGGAGTTCGCACTGGATGAAGGGATGGCTCTGGTGCAGGGCATGCTGCCGGGGATGACGGCGCCGGTGGCACTGATCGGCTTGGCAGAAAAGGGCTCGGTGACGCTGGAAGTCGCGGTGCAGGCAGCGGGTGGACACTCCTCGATGCCGCCGACGCACACCGCGGCTGGCATCCTGGCCCAAGCCCTGACGCGCATTGAAAATCAGCAGATGCCGTCGCGGCTAAGCGGGGCCCCACGGCTGATGTTCGACTACGTAGCGCCAGAGATGGCGGCGCCGCTGCGTCTGCTGCTTACCAACCTGTGGCTGCTCGATCCCGTGGTTCGTTGGCAGCTTACGCAGCAGCCGGCGACAAACGCCCTCCTGCGCACCACGACTGCGATCACCATGCTCGAGGGCAGCCCGAAGGAAAATGTCCTGCCGCAGCGTGCTCGCGCCATCGTGAACTTTCGCATCCTGCCCGGGGATACCGTGGCTTCCGTGCTGGATCATGTACGGCGGGTGGTTGCTGATCCGCGGGTCGAGGTTCAGATCGCAGGCGGCTCGGGGCGCGAGCCATCGCCTACGTCGTCAGCAACAGCCCCCGCCTTCGTACGCCTAGCGCAGAGCATCCGCGATGTGTTCCCGACCGCCGCCGTCGCCCCAGCCCTCATGGTGGGAGCGAGCGATGTTCGTTACTACGCGCCCATCGCTGACAACAGCTACCGCTTCATGCCGCTGCTGGTTCAGCCGGACGATCTGGCGCGCTTCCACGGCACGAACGAGCGCATCGCCATCCCCGACTACGCGCGCGTGGTTTCGTTCTACGAGTACTTCATTCGTCAAAACGACTGAGCCCAACACCCGAACCCAGAGCCGGCTGGTCAGCGACGAGAGAGAGAGTTCCCGCCCGATGTCCACATCGCCCTTTTCTGCCTGGTTTCGCTGCTTTGCAGGCTGTGGCGAGACCTATCGTCTCTCGCAGGTCATCCTGCGCTGCCAGCGCTGTGGCGGGCTGCTCGATGTTGTGCACGATGAGCAAGCCTGGCGCTCGCGCTCTCCGGAGGCTTGGCGAGGACTGCTGCAGCAGCGTCAACTGAGCAGTGATCCCGTGGACCAGAGCGGGGTCTGGGCGCAGCGCGAGTGGGTTCTGCCGGGGCTGGAGTGTGCCGACATGGTGACGCTTGGCGAGGGGCGCGTTCCCCTGGTGCCGATGCCGGTCCTGGGCGGTGAGCTCGGAACGAAGTCGCTCTACATCAAGCAGTGCGGCCACAACCCCACGGGCTCTTTCAAAGATGTGGGGATGACGGCGCTGGTCTCGATGGTGCAGTCGCTGCGACGGCAGTATGCGATTCCTGCCATCGCCTGCGCCTCGACAGGAGATACCTCGGCTGCGCTTGCCGCCTATGCGGCTCGGGCGGGGATTCCGGCCATCGTCTTTTTGCCGGCTGACAAGGTCTCCGATGAACAGCTTGTGCAACCGCTGGCCAACTTTGCGACCACCTGCGCGCTGGACACAGACTTCGACGGTTGTATGCGCTTGGCGGCGGAGTTCTGTGAACGGCACGGGGTGTACCTCGCGAATTCGATGAACCCCCTGCGTATCGAAGGTCAGAAGACGCTGGCGGTCGAGATCTGCAGCCAGCTGGGCTGGCGCGTTCCCGACTGGGTGATCGTGCCAAGCGGCAACCTGGGACACATCACGGCGATCGGCAAAGGCTTCAAGCTGCTTGCCGCCGTTGGGCTCTCTGATCGCTTGCCGCGACTCTGCGCGGCTCAGGCGGAAGCCGCATCGCCACTCTATTCGGCGTACCGCAGCGGGTGGGCGTTTCAGCCGGTAACTGCGGGGCCGACGCAAGCAAGCGCCATCCGCATCGGCAGTCCGGTGAATGTCCACAAAGCCATCGCCATCTTGAAAGAGTTCTCTGGCGTGGTGGAGCGAGCCAGCGAAGACGAGATCACGCACGCCTGGCTCACCGGAGATCGGCATGGCCTATATGCCGATCCGCAGACCGGGGTCGCGCTGGCGGCCCTCCGCCGTCTGTGCGCGGCTGGCACGATCCGACCGGATGAGCATGTGGTGGTGATCAGCACGGCGCATGGTCTCAAGTTCAGCGGTCTCAAGTCAGCTCACCATATGCGGCAGTCGGGCGAGGATGGGCGCTCGGGGCGGAATCCGCCGCGCGTCATTGCCGCAAATCTGAATGCGCTAGAGGCCGCTCTCCTACCGCAGCTACAGCGAGCCTGACCTCCGTTCGATCAAGCGACGAGCACACGTCGTCATCGACGTGAAGGAAGTCGATCTGCGGTCCCTGCCATGCCTGGGTCGGGACCGCAAATCTTCATTGATGACTTTGGCGGGCGGCTCGGTGTATAGGCATTGCGCCGGCACGTGTAATACGGCTGGCTTGCAGGAACCTCGCCTGGAGCATTGCGATGTCATCGTCACGTACCTTCCGAGCGTTTGCGGGCACTGGCCAAAGGGCCGGCCGCGGTGCCCACTGGGGCACGATCATGGGCACCACGATCGGTCTCTGCGCCGCCCTGCTGTGGCCTGGCTGTGCCGACTATCTGACCGGCCAGCTAGAGGAGCCGAAGGGGCCCATCCAGGTCACCAAGCTGACGTTGTTTGACGCGAGTTCGCGCGATGCTCCGGTCTTCACGGACACTAGTCTGCCCGACTGCAAGATGGCGCCGGACTGCACCAAGCCCGAGAACCGCGAGCTGCGCATCTGCCACGTCTGTTACAACGACGTCTTTAAGGACCGCTATGCACCGCACAAGAGCCCGCCGACTCCGGACTCGGGCGCTGACATTCGTGTGGTGTTCAACAAGGCGGCACTGCAGTTCGATAGCAAAGAGCTGGGCACGGACTTCGATCCGGCTAAAGAAGCGTCAGCCAGCGATGCCAGCAAGGCGCTGCGCGATGCCGCAAAGATCACCTGCACCGAGTGCGGCGGCCTCCCTCCGTTTGTGCGCAGCTTGTTCATCAGCGGCTCGGACGTCTCGTTTGATCCAACGGCGATTCCCTACGGCCCGTCGATCAAGCTCTCGGTGAGCGGTGATCCACGGGCCGCGCTCGAGCCCGACAGCAACTACATCGTGCAGGTCGACAGCAAGATCGCCGGGCGCGATGGCGAGCGCTTCGTGGCCACGCCTGAGCAGACGGCTCTTTTGAAGTTCAAGACCGAGCCCTTCCTGGTAAGCCGCGTCTTTGGCAGCAAGAACAGTCCGGACAAAGACGAGTGGGTCTACAAGAGCTCGCCGGCCCTGACCAGCTTTGACATCGCCGATCAGCCACGCGGCGGAGCGGTCACCTTGGTGTTCAACGCGCCTGTCCATGTCGCCAGCTTGGCTGCGGTGATGGTGGACGCCCGCAAGGATGGCACGACCCCGATCCCGGTCACGCTGGGCGGCGACGCCTTTGGCGCGAGCCCGGGCTGCAAGGTCAAGCCGCAGCGCGAGGTCTATGTCTTCCCGACCACCGGCGACTGGCCCATTGACGCCAACGAGGTCAAGATTCGCATCCCCGGCGGCAGCATCAAGGACGTGGCCCAGGGGGGCGCGTTTGGTCCTGGGCGGCACAGCATCGGCAGCGAGCTTGTCATCAACGTCAAGTTCGCATCAGCCACCGGCTCGCCGCACGTGAAGAACGCCGACGCGCGCGCCGCGAGCAAGTGCCCCTAAGCCGGGCGCACGCCCATTTCGACTCGATCCACCCTGCGGGAAACGGCAATGAGATCACGAAAGAATCGTTCCAAGCGTGTCACCCCCCCTGCGGCCGCCAAGCGGAGCTCCCGCCGAACGGCGAACGCGGGACAGGCACTAGCTCGCCCGCTGCTTCGGCGGCTATCGCTGCCAGTGCTGGCTTTTGGCGGCGCGGCGGCTGCGACCCTGTACGCGCCGTCGGCGATGGCGCAGATTCAGTTCGGCGCCATCCAGGGCATCGTCACCAATCAGGACAACGGCAAGCCACTGCCGGGCGTTACCGTGGTGGTCAGCGGTCCCGCTCTCCAGGGTGATCAGACCGAAGTCTCGGATAGCGGCGGTCGCTATCTCATCACCCAGCTACCGCCGGGTGACAACTACGTCATCCGCTACTACTTCAACGACGTGGTGATCGAGCGACCCGGCGTGCGCATCAGCCTGAACAAGACGCTGACCGTGCCGGTGAAGATGCCGACGACCAAGGGTCGCACCGACAAGATCGTCTTGCGCGAGCGGGCCCCCAACGTCGATACCGCCACCGCCAACACGGGCGTGGAAGTCACGCAGGAGATCCTGCAGAACACCGCCGTTCGTGGCCGCACCTACGAGTCGGTCATGTCGCTGGCCCCGGGCTCGGCGGACGTGGCGCCGCGTGCGCAGGCGGGCGGTGACGTCGGCGTGTCCTTCTCGGGTGCCGTCGGTAACGAAAACGCGGTGATTATCGATGGTCTCAACACCACCGACCTCAACACCGGCGTCGTCGCGACCCAGCTACACCAGTACTTCATCAAAGACATCCAGGTCATCACGGGTGGCTACCAGGCGGAATACGGCCGAGCCACTGGCGGTGTGATCTCGATCGCCACCAAGACCGGCAGCAACGAATTCCACGGTGGTGTCTTCGGCGCGTGGGCGCCGTACCAGGCGACGCCGAACACGGTGGCTCGCTTGGGCGAAGCGCTCGGCACGCGGACGCGGCAGCTTCATCAGTACGACTTCGGCTTCGAGCTAGGCGGTCCCATCGTCAAGGATCGCATCTGGTTCTACGCCGGCTTCGCCCCGACGTTCACCATCACCGGCATCGATCGTGTGCTACGCACCCGCATCAAAGGCGCGCGGCAGCCCGATGGCACGTTCCTCCCCGAGCGCGACATGGACTATCGGGCGCCGGGTTACCTGTCCGATCCGGCTCTCAGCGCGGGTCTAGAAGCCAACGCTCTGCGGACTACCGAGATCGGCAGCCAAGAGCTTCGCGAGTACCAGCGCATCTACAACTGGATCGGCAAGCTGCAGTTCAACATCAATCCCGATCACAACATCACGCTCGGTTACATCGGCGCGCCGCAGGTCGATCACTACTACAACGGCAATGTGCGCAACGATCCGCAGGGTCTTCTTGTCGACCGCGCGCAGCAGGTCCACGACGGGACCGTGCACTACATCGGCAAGCTGTTCGAGCGCAAGCTGCAGATCGATGTCCTTTACGGCTATCACTTCCAGGGGCGGTCTGATGTGCCGAACGCCATCAACACGCAGCAGATTCGCTATCGCGCGGCAGGAAGCGACGCCTACTCGCTGGCCGACTTCGAGAACGTGCCCGAGTGTCGCCGGGACGGCAGCTTCAACCCCTGCCCGATCACCGACTACTTCGCGTACGGCTACGGTCAGTTTGTCCTGAACCGTGTGCTGCAGCGGCACGCGCTACAGGCCTCGGGCACGCTGTTCGTGAACCTGCTCGGCAACCACGCCTTCAAGCTCGGCTTCGACTTTGAAGACAACCTGTCGGACAACACGCGCAAGTACACCGGCACTGACTTCGATCCCAACAGCCTGTACTCCGGTCGCGTGACCTACACCACGAACGCCGACGGCAGCGGCCTGCGTACCAACCGCGGCTTCGCCCTGCCCGATGAAGTGAATCGCTTTGGGGACCGTGGCACGCCGTGCCCGATCGCCAAAGGCTTCTACTGCTACGACTACTTCCGTGCCGTCACCGAGACGCGCAACTACGCGCTGTATCTGCGCGATAGCTGGAACGTGTCGTTTCTGCCGGGCTTCGTGGTCAACGCCGGCATTCGCTGGGAGATCCAGGACGTCTACGGTGCCGATGGTAGCAAGCAGATCTCGCTGCTCGACAACCTCGCACCGCGCGCCGGCTTTGCCTGGGATCCGACGAAGAAGGGTCGCGCCAAGATCTACGGCAACTACGGCCGCTTCTTCCAGTCCATCCCCATGGACATCAACGACCGCGCCTTCAGTGGTGAAGGTCTGCTGGTCGGCCGTGGCTTCGCTGGGGATTGCCCGACGCGTCCGCATACGCCCGGCGGTCGTCCGCTCGTGGTTCCGGATTCGGCGGCTGGCCTCCCCTGCAGCCTGTCACAGCCGCGCGTGGCCGGCAGTGGCGTGTTCGCTCCCGTCCAGCCGGGCCTCAAGGGCCAGTACTTGGATGAGTTCGTGGCCGGTGGCCAGTACGACGTCGGCTGGGACATTGTCGTCGGCGCTTTCTACACCTACCGCACCTTGGGTCAGGCCGTCGAAGACCTGTCGGTGAACGGCGGCGAGACTTACTTCATCGCCAACCCAGGCGCCGTGGCCGACCCCGCTCAGGTCAAGCAGCTAGAAGACGATCTGGCCGCTGCCAAGAAGGCCGCCGAAGCGAACCCCAACAGCAAGGATCTGGCCGAGAAGGCCGCCCAGGCTGAGCGTCGTCTCGAAGTGACGAAGGCCGTCGCGCTGTTCCCGCCGCCGAAGCGCGAGTACCACGCGATCACCTTCACGATTAACAAGCGGCTCTCGAACCGCTTCTCGATCCTCGCCAACTACACCTACTCGCGGCTGACCGGTAACTTCCCGGGACCGTTCAACCCCTACAACAACCAGCTCGATCCGAACATCACGACGCAGTACGACATCATCGACCTTTTGGTGAACCGCGACGGTCCGCTGAACAACGATCGCCCGCACAACCTCAAGGCCACCGGCTTCTACATGCAGCCGCTGTTTGGTGGCAAGGGCACGCTGACCGCCAGCTTGACGTTCACGGCGCTGTCGGGGCGGCCGATCCAGGTGCTGGGCCAGCACACGGTTTACGGCGCGCGCGAGACCTTCATCCTGCCGTCGGGCTCGGGTGGTCGCACGCCGATGATCACGCAGATGGATGCGCACATCGGCTACGACCATCAGCTCACCGATCAGGTTAAGGCGACGCTCTACGTCGATGTGATCAACCTGTTTAACCAGCAGGAAGTCATCAACGTCGATGACGAGTACACCTTCTCGTTCGTTGACCCGATTCGCTACGGTAAGCCCGAGGATCTGAAGAAGCTGCGCTCGCCCGATGGGTCGGTGCCGGTGCTCAACAGCAACTACGGCCAGCCCACCGCCTACCAGGCTCCGCTTTATCTACGCGTCGGCGCCCGCCTCGCCTTCTAACCTCGCCCTCTGCAACGAAAATCCCTGACCATGTCCAGCGTGCGCAGGTGATGCCGTGGGGACCCCGCAAAAAGCAGGGGCGGGCCCCGCGGATTTTCGTCAATCGCGTTAAAGTCAACCTATTCGCCTCGCCTAGGACGAGGTCGCCCGCTTAAGGAGACGTTATGGCCGACAGCACTCGTGAAGTTCCGCCCTACAAAGTCAAAGACATGTCGCTGGCCGATTGGGGCCGCAAAGAGATCACCATCGCCGAGAGCGAGATGCCTGGCCTGATGGCGCTGCGGCAGCAGTTCGGCAAGAGCAAGCCGCTGACTGGTGCGCGCGTGGCCGGCTGCCTGCACATGACCGTGCAGACCGCGGTCCTCATCGAGACCCTGCGCGAGCTGGGCGCCGAGGTCACCTGGACCTCCTGCAACATCTACTCGACCCAGGATCACGCCGCTGCGGCCATCGCCAAGGCCGGCATCCCCGTCTACGCCTGGAAGGGCGAGACCGAGGAAGAGTACAACGAGTGCATCGAGATGCAGCTTCGCGCCTTTTCGCCCAACAAGTGGGGCGGGCGCGGGCCGAACATGATCCTCGACGACGGCGGTGACCTGACGATCATCGTGCACGAGAAGTATCCCGAGCTGTTCACCGCCCCGGATCCGGTGCGCGGCATCAGCGAAGAGACCACGACCGGCGTGCACCGCCTGTATGAGATGCACAAGGCCGGCAAGCTGAAGGTGCCGGCGATCAACGTCAACGACAGCGTCACCAAGTCGAAGTTCGATAACCTCTACGGCTGCCGCGAGTCGCTGGCCGATGGTATCAAGCGCGCCACCGGCGTCATGTTCGCGGGCAAGGTCGCGGTTGTCGCCGGCTACGGCGATGTCGGCAAGGGCTGCGCCCAGTCGCTGCGCGGCTTCGGCGCTCGCGTGCTGGTCACTGAGATCGACCCCATCATCGCGCTGCAGGCGGCGATGGAAGGCTTCGAAGTCACGACCATGGAAGACGCTGCGGCGCAGGGCGACATCTTCGTTACCGCCACCGGCTGCCTCGACGTCGTGCGCGGCGAGCACCTGGCGCTGATGAAGGACAACGCCATCCTCTGCAACATCGGC
This sequence comes from uncultured Myxococcales bacterium, assembly GCA_937952145.1. GTDB lineage: Bacteria > Myxococcota_A > Polyangia > Palsa-1104 > JAEUJZ01 > JAEUJZ01. The sequence goes on along the minus strand of CALFYE010000330.1, from coordinate 32,732 downwards.
CACTTCGACTGCGAAATCGACATGCGCTGGCTGGAGCAGAACGCCAAAGAGACGTCGATCAAGCCGCAGGTCGATCAGTTTCAGCTCAAGAACGGCAACCGCCTGATCGTGCTGGCGCGTGGTCGCTTGGTGAACCTGGGCTGCGCCAACGGCCACCCCTCGTTCGTCATGTCGACCAGCTTCACCAATCAGGTGCTGGCGCAGCTGGCGCTGTGGCAAGAGACGCAGAAGTATCCACTCGGCGTCCACGTCCTGCCCAAGAAGCTCGACGAGATGGTGGCCTCGCTGCACCTCGCCAAGCTCGGCGTCAAGCTCACCAAGCTGACCGAGAAGCAGGCTGCCTACCTCGGCGTTTCGGTCGACGGCCCGTTCAAGCCTGAGCACTACCGCTACTAGCCTCTCCCCCCAGTTCCCCCGTTCCCGCTAGCGCTTCGGGAACACGTCCGCAAACACCTTCAGCATCGCTTCCCAGGATCCCTGGTCGGCCGCGGCGTTGTAGCCCAGGCCCGGCACGCCGGCTTTGTCGGCATCGGGGTTGGTGAAGCTGTGCTTGGCGCCGGGGTAGCTGATGATCTCGAAGCGCGCCGCCGCCGCCGTCATCTCTTGCCGGAACTTTTCGACCAGCTCCGGGCCGATCATCGGGTCGTCTGCTCCCGTCGCTACCAGGATGCGCGGCTTGATACCCTTTATTGCCGTTAGCTTCGAGCCGAGTGCGCCATGGAACGACACCACGGCCGCTAGCTCCTCACCGGATCGCGCCATGTCCAGCACCACCGCTCCGCCGAAGCAGTAGCCGATCGCGGCGAGCTGGCTGGGATCGACCTGCGGTGCCTTCTTGAGCTGCGCCAGCCCGGCTACAAAACGAGCCTTCGCCGTCGCGGGATCGGCAGTCGCTTCGGCCACGAAGGCCTGCGCGTCTTTGGGATGCTGAGCCAGCTTACCCTTGCCGTACATGTCGAGTGCGAAAGCGACGTAGCCAGCCTTGGCTAGGCGAGCCGCCTGATTCTTGGCGTGCGCGTTGAGCCCCCACCACTCGTGCACCACCAGCACACCCGGCCGCTTGCCGGTCTGCGACTCATCCCAGACAAGCTGGCCAAGGAGGACAGCCTGCCCAACCTTGTACTCGACGTCCTGGGTCTTGATGTTGGCCGCTTTGGCTGCGGTGGCCTTGGCTTCGGCGGCTTTGGGGGCGGGCTTCGCCGGTGCCTTTCCTTGGGCACACGCACACCAAAGCGGGCCCAGCAGGCCCAACACAACGGCAGCAGCAGTCAGAGGTTTCTTCATGGTCTCTTGTCCTTTCGGTAGGGTTGGGCCCGTTGTCCCACGACTGCGACCTGCCTGCCAACCGCAAGCATCAGGTCGCCCGGAAGGCCCCGCGACCCCGGCCCGGCAACCTCGCTTGGGCGAGCGATTCCGTCGAGCGCCAAACGGATAGGCTTTCGCCGCCGACCGTGATAGGCATAGCAGGATGTCTTGGCGAGACGGCCAAGGGCAAGACGCGACGCAAACCGGACGACGTGGACGCCAGCTGGCGTGGCGTTTGTCGTGTGGCGTCGTTCGGCCGGGCACCGTTCTCGTCTTCGTGGGTTGGCTTGGCTCGATCCCGCAGCTCGCTGCGCAGACGCCGCGACCCGCCTCCTCAGCGACGACAACGCCAAGCCGCGCGGCGACCACGCCCGAGCAGAAGCTAGAGCGTGCTCGCCTGGCCTATCTGCGGGGAGACTACGGCTCGGCGGTGGCCACGCTGCGCCCCCTCTTGTATCCGCAGACGCTGCTTGCCGTCGAGGATCAGGTGATCCTGGCGCACAAGCTGTTGGCGATTAGCGCATTTTTCGAACACGACGAACCGGCCGCCGAGCAAGAGTTCAACGTCCTTCTGTCGCTGCGCCCGGACTTTGCGCTGGATCCGGTTGTCGATCCGCTGCAAGCCGTCGCCTTCCTGGACGATATTCGCCGCCGCAATACCGAGCGCCTGCAAGAGATCCGTCGCCGCCAAGCAGAAGAAGAGCAGCGCCGCCGCGCCGAGGCCGAGGCCCTGCAGAAGCAGGCCGAGCTTCTCGCCGAAAAGCGCAGCCGCCGCATCTACATCGAGCGGGTTATCCACCGCCGCTTCAGCGCGCTGGATCTCCTGCCGTTTGGCATCCCGCAGCTGGTTGCCCGTCGTCGAGCCGTCGGGGCTGTGCTGTTGGTAGGCGAGGCTCTAAGCGGCGGCGGCTCGCTGGGCACCTGGTTGGCCGTGCGGCTGCTGTATCCCGATGGCAAGGTCCCGACGCCGCAGCTCAAGACGGCACAGGCCCTGACCGGTGTCTATCTGGGCAGCGGCGCGGTGTTCTGGGGGCTGGTCTTGGGTGGCTTGGTCGACGCGTTGATCCACGCCCGCACGATCGTTGAAGTGCGCGAGCTCTCCGCGCCTCCGGCCGATTTTCCGCCGCCCAAGAGCGAGCCTGAATCGAGCCCGCCCCGTCTGAGCCTTCGCCCGCAGCTGGTGCTGCTGCCTGATATCGGGCCGGCTTCGACGGGAGGGCTGTTCATGCTCGGGGCGGAAGGACGCTTCTGATGCCGACGCCGATTGTCCTAAAGCTGCTGTCGGCCGTCCCCGGTGCGACTCCGAGCAGTGGGCCACCGAGCCACGTGGGGGGCAGCGCCTCTTCGCCTGGTCTCGGCCGTCGCTTCCGTCTCAACAAGCGACTTATGACCATCGGTCGCAGCCCCGAAAACGACATCGTCTTGTCCGATCCCAAGGTGCACGTTAGCCACGCCTATCTGCAGGTCGACCAGAAGCTCGACGGCAAGGGCGAGCCCATCGGCTTTGGCGAGTACCTTCTGGTCGGGGTCGGCGAGGACTTCTTCGTCAACGGCAAGAAGAAGGGGAAGTGCAAGCTGGCGCTCGGCGATGTCGTGCGCTTCGGCGGCACCGAGCTTGCTCTGCAGCACGACGACCCACCGCCGGTCGCCGCTGCATTGGAAGATCGCGAGCGCGCCGTCCTCAGCGCCTATCGCAAGCTGCACTGGTTTTCCGAGAGGCTGCTCGGGCGCTATGCACTCGACGAGCTCCTCGCTGATTTGATCGACGCCATAGTTGAGATCACGGGCGCCGATCGCGGCTTCCTCGTCCTTTTGGAAGAGGGCAAGCCGCGCATCCACGTCGCACGCACCCTGCGCAAAGAGGCGGTTAGCGAGCCGGCCCGCGAGCTGTCCGATTCGATTGTCGACAAGGTGCTGCGCACCGCCCAGCCGGTGATCGTCAGCGATGCGCTCGGCGATGCCGAGTGGAGCCACGCCGAGAGCGTCCTGCATCTGCGGCTGTCCTCGGTGATGTGCGTGCCGCTGCGCGAGGGCGGCAACCTACTGGGGGCGCTTTACGTCGGTTCCAGCCAGGTGAAGAACCTGTTTAAGCAGAGCGACCTCGAAGTGCTGACCATCCTGTCGGCGCAGGCCGCGCTGATCTTGAAGAACGCTCGCCTGGTCAGCGCGCTCAAAAGCGACAACCAGCGACTCGGGGCCGAGCTAGAGCAGATCCGCTTTGGCTCGGTGCTGAGCATCGGCGCGGGCGCCGGGGCTTCCCCCGCAATGCAGGAAGTCCTGCGCACCGTCGCCAAGGTCGCGGGCGCTGATGTCTCGGTGCTAATCACCGGCGAGACCGGCACCGGCAAAGAGCTGATCGCGCAAGAGATCCATCGGCGTTCGGCGCGCAAGGGCGGGCCGATGCTGGCCATCAACTGCGGCGCCATCCCCGAGCAGCTTCTTGAGTCCGAGCTCTTCGGCTATGTGCGCGGCGCGTTCACCGGCGCCGATCGCAGCAAGCCCGGGCGCTTTCACGCCGCGAGCGGTGGCACGCTGTTTCTCGACGAGATCGGCGAGATGCCGATGGGGCTGCAGGTCAAGCTCTTGCGCGTGCTGCAGGAGCGCGCGGTGACCCGCGTTGGCGACACCAAGCCTGAGCCGATCGATGTCCGCGTCATCTCGGCGACGCATCGCGATCTGCTGACCGAGATTCGCACTGGGCGTTTTCGCGAGGACTTGTATTACCGACTCAACGTCGTACCGATTCATCTGCCGCCCCTGCGCGATCGAGGAGAGGACATCCTGATCCTGGCGCGCTACTTCATGCAGCGCGGCGCGGCCGAGCTAGGCATCGCAGCCCGCAGCTTGGCACCACGCGCCGAACAAGCGCTGCTCGTGCATCCCTGGCCGGGCAATATTCGCCAGCTAGAAAACCTGATTAAAAAGGCCCTGGTGCTCTCGGATCAGCTGGTGCTTGAGCCTGAGGATCTCGGCCTCATCGCACCCAGCCCGCCGGCTGGCGCTGGCGCTGGCGCTGAGACATCGGCGAGTGCCGAAGCGATCGTGCCGCTGGCCGAAGCGAAGGAGCGCTTTGCACGTCGCTATGTGCTCGATGCGCTGGCAAAAAACGGCGGCAACCGGGCGCAGACCGCGCGCGATCTGGATGTCGATCCGCGCACCATCTTTCGCTTCTTAGAGCGCGAGCAGCGGGACGGAGAGGGCAGCTCTGGGGACGGGGATCCCGTCGGGTAGGTCCGGCCCGAGCGCGAGCGGCTAGTCGGCGCGGGTGAAGTGCCAGACCCCTGGGGGATCGAGGGCGCAGCGGCTGATGCGCTGCGGCACGGGCTCGGCACCGAGAGCCAGGCCGCTCGCGGCTTCGCCCTCACCGGGCGTGCTGAGAAACTCGCGATCCCAGGGCATGACGATCTCGAAGCCGCCGGCCTGGCTGGCTCGCACCCGAGGCAGCAACGTGATGGGTACGCGGCGACGACAGCGCTGCAAGAGATGCGTAAGCAGGCTTGCGCCAGCCGGCTGATCCCGCCTTGCAGCTGCGATTTCGGCCGCCAGATCTTCGAGGGTACTGACGGTGGGCGGCGGCAAGTTGAAGCCTTCGTGGGTATAGGCAGCGATCGCCGCTTCGGCCGTCACCCAGCGCAGATCGAAGACCTCTTGCGCATCGACCTGCGGGGCTTGGCCGGGCGGCAGCGCCCACAGAAAAAAATCGGTGTCGAAGCGCTTCGGCTCGGCCGAGGGCGTGATCCAGCGCGCAAAAGACACCAGCTCAGCGAGATCATCCACGCGCAGCGCAGCTTCTTCCTGTAGCTCGCGGGCGGCGCAGCGGGCGGTGGTCAGCTCGGCTGTTGGCTGGCTGTCGGCTTCATCGACTCGCCCACCCGGGAAGACGTAGGCGTTGGCCATGAAGCTGGCGCGCTGGCCACGCCGCACCAGCAAGACCTCGATGCTGGCAGAGTCCGCGCTGGCCGAGTCAGCAATCTGGCGCAGGACAAGAACGGTGGCGGCTCGACGAGGTGTAGTCATAAGCGAAAGCGAGTAAAGAGCTCGCGCAGATCCGCGGGGATGTCGCGCGACTTGAAGGTATCGAGATCGATGCAGGCGAGCGTGATCTTTGCCGTCACGCAGTGAACGCCGTCGCGGTGACGGTGGCCCTCGTAATGCAAGGTCAGGCTGCGGCCGCCCAAGCGATCAACGGTGATCGCGATGTCTAAGCTGTCGCCGTAGCGCAGCGGCTGCTTGAAGTCTGTCTCGACGTGCACGGTCGGGAAACCGATGCGCTCGCGATCGAGGAGCTGGAAGTAGCTAAACGGGCTGAGGTTGAAGAAGTCCTCGAAGGCCTCGTGGAAGTAGATGTAGTACTGCGGGTAGTAGACGATGCCAGCGTGATCGACATCGCCGAAGCGAACCGGGATCGAGGTGCGGAAGGGCATGGCAGGGGCGACTGGCAGCGACGGCGGGAGGGGCGACTAAAGGGTCAGACTGATGGTACCGCGCAGGACTTCGCGGACGCGTCCTTCGACCTGCACATTCTTGCCATCGCACTGGGCGCGCAGCAGGCTGCGTCGGCCGGGAGCCCCCTCGACGCGACCGCGGGGCGGGCCCTGATCGATCTCGACCGTTTGGTTGTTGCCGAGCACGTGGTGGTGCTGCAGGTACACAGCCAGCGCCGCGGCGGCACTTCCGGTTGCCGGATCTTCCTGCGGTGCGTCCGAGGCGAAGAAGCGAGCGCGAACGCGCAGCGGCTGGTCGGGGCGGCGGGCATCGCGCAGCGGATCGGCGAAGGCGAAGGCCATGATGCCCAGCTCGGCTCCCAGCATGCGCTCGGCAACGACGACGTCGCGATAGGACGACTCGATGGCATCGACATCGGCGGCCGAGCGCAGCGGCACCACAAGCTGCAGCGCGCCGCCGTTTACTACCTGGGGATGCAGCAGGCGCTCGCTGTTTCCCTGCGAGACGCCAGGAGGCGCGGCACTCAGGCGGTCCGAGGCCAAGCCCAGCGCCGGGGGCAGCCAGGCCAGTCGCTCGTCGGTGATCGGCGGCGTCTTCACGCCGATGCGGTCGTGCGCAAAGCGAGCCCGCTCGGGCTTGTCGCCTCCTTCGATGGTGACCGGCACCACCCCCAGCCCCAGCTGAAGCCGCACTGTGGTCCGTGGGGCTCGCCAGGTCAGCGTCCCGTTTTGTAGCAACGCGAAGGCCGTGCCAAGGACCGGGTGACCGGCAAAGGGAATCTCTTTGGCCTGCGTGAAGATGCGCACGCGGGCATCGGCCTCTGGATGAGTCGGCGGATAGAAGAACGTCATCTCCGACAAGCTGAGCTCACGCGCGAGCTCGATCAGGGCTTCTTCCGGGATGCTGCTGCCATCCAGTACCGCCAGCGGATTGCCACCAAACGGCTGCTCTGCAAAGACGTCCACCCAGACGAACGACACGGGCCGGTTCATAGCGGACACCTTGTCGTTATTGCCTGGCGATGTCAAGCCAGGCACGGGCACTGATCAGGCACGGGTCAGGCACGGGCCAGGCACGGGCCAGGCACGGGCCTAGCACTGGCTAATCAGCAGGACCAGCAACAGGACAAAGAGCATCAAGAACAGACCCGTGACGGCAGCCAGCCACTTCACGAGCTCACGATCGGCCAGGATGGACTGCAGCGCGGCCGGCAGCTGATGGCTGCTCTGCTCTGCCACGTGGTCGGCCACCCGAGCCAGAAACGAAGCACTGCGCTCAGCAAGGCGAGCGGCCATGCCTGGCTGCTGCTGCTGCGCCGGGCTTGGGATGGCGGCAGCCGGAGTCGCTGGCGTCGCGGGTGTTGGCGGTAACTGCTTGCCGACCGGCGTCAGATACTCCGAGGTGTTCGCTTCCTGTCCGCGGTTTGGCACCGTGGTCATGGCGGCGGGCGTACTGGTCTGCACCGGGCCCGACTTCATCCCCGGCAGGGCCGCCATGCCACCCATCCCCGGCAGGGGCGCTTCACCCGTTGCAGCAGCGGCCTCGGCTTGCTGCGCCAGCATGCGGGCTCGCTCGCGCACCAGCATGTCGGGTGTCAGGGCTCTTAGGCCCTGCGTGACCACGGCTTTGACGCCGGGATCGACCTCGCCATCGATCCCCTGGAAGATGACATCGTCGCCCGAGAGCTCCATCAGGCCATCGGCCTCGGCCGCGGCGCCTGCGGTGCCTCGTCCCGGGCCGGCTGACTCGGCAGCGGCACCAGCCGGGGGACTCGCGGCTCCCGCGTCGTCTTCCCAGCCACTCGCGATCTTTTTGCCTTCGTCCTGCGTCTCTTGCGCCCAGCGCTTGAGATCGAGGTTGGTGCAGCCGCGCAGCGACGGCACCCGGTTCATCACACCGGTCAGCGCATCCGCGAAGGCGATGCCCGAGGTGTAGCGGATGGTGAGATCGCGCGTCAGCGCTGTCATCAGCACATCCTCTAGCTCCTTGGGGATGTTCTGCGTCGTGGCGGAGGGCCGCGGGATGTCGGCTTTGAGCACGCGGTTCACGACCATAAACTCGTTGCCGCCGCCAAACAGTCGCCGGCCGGTCAGCATCTCCCACAGCACGATGGCGGCACCGAATACATCGGTGGCGGGCACGACCTTCTGCGCCACTTGCTCGGGCGCCATATAGGCGAGCTTGCCCTTGATGATGCCGGTCTGCGTCTGCGGTCCGAACCCGCCAATCGCCTTGGCGACGCCAAAGTCGATCACCTTGACCGCCCCCTCCGTCGAGATCATGACGTTTTCGGGCGACACATCGCGGTGGATGATCGGCTGCGGCTTGCCGGTCTTGGCATCCTTGTGCATGTGGGCATGGCCCAGTCCGCGGGCGATCTCGCGAGCGACAAAGGTCGCAATTCGCGGCGGCATTGGGCGGCCCGTAAAGCCATAGGTCGCGATGCGCATCAGCTGCCAAAGCTGCTGGCCGCGAATGTACTCGCTGACGATGAAAGGAACCTTGAATCCCAGCGTTCCGTCGACGGCTTCTTCGAGTGCGAAGGTGCGCGTTAGGTTAGGGTGCTGCAGCCCGCGCACCAGCTTCGCTTCGTTAAGAAACATCTCGCGGAAGATGGGAAACTCGGTCGACTTGAACAGCGAGGGCTTGATGCGCTTGACGACGACTTCGGTGTTGGGGCCTAGCGAGACTCCCTTGCCGACGTACTGCGCGCGGTACACCTCAGCCATGCCGCCTTCACCGACTTGCTCGATGAGCAGGTAGTCCCCTAGCGCCTGCGGGCCGGTTGCGGCCATCAGAGTAAACGTACCGCAACGATGACTTTTTTTGTTCGCTTTCGACGAAGAGAAGGGGGCGGAAAATTTGCCTACTGAGACCGACCCAGCCTCCCAGTACAATCCCAAAAGCGAGGCCCTGATCGTGGGCCAGATATGAGCCCCAAAAGCCAGGAAGGGATGCCCAACGTGACGCGGATTCGAACGTGGCGGAGGCGGCTGCGGCCCGTCGCTCAGTCGTGCAGTAGTCATGGCCGAACAACTGCAGCGTCGCTGACGAGGGCGATCGCGCTGTCGCTGACGCTAGGTGGCGGGCTGCTTTCCTGTACCGACTCGGCCGGTGGCGGGGGGCCAGGGGCCATCGCAGAGGAGCTCAAGACCATGGATGCGGGGGAACGGCAGGCGCTTACCGATTTGCTCAAGGGGACGGGAGTTACCGCCGAGGGGCTGCGCTCGATCGGCATTCGCGGCATCGATCGCAACGCGCGGGCGATTGCCATCGAAGGCGGGCACGTCATTGGCTTGCGCTTAAGCCAAGTCACGCTGGCCGATCTGTCGCCGCTTGGTCGCTTGAGCGCGCTGCAAGCGCTGTGGCTGACCGACTGCGGTCTGACTTCGGTCGAAGGAATCGCTGATCTGCCGCAGCTTTCCGACCTCAATCTCGACGGCAATCAGCTGACCAGCTTGGCGCCGCTGCGTGGCCTGCCGGCACTTAAGAAGCTGAGTGCGCGCAACAATCGCCTGACAGAAAAGCCCGGCGCGGCTCTGCCGGCCAAGGTGGTGCTGACCCTGGATGGCAATCCGTTGGGCGCGGCTCCAACCCCTGCTTCGCCTTCCGCGACGGCAAGTCCTTCGGCGTCCGCGACCGGCGGGGTCGTGCCGCAGCTTCCTAAGGCCGACGGCAAGGTCACTGGCAAGGGCCCGCACAGCATCGAAGGGACGCTCGGCTCGAACACCGCATTTGAGGCCACCGGCGTCTACGACAGCCTGACGGGTGCCAAGAGCCTGCGACTGCTCAAGGCCGAGAGCGTTGATCCCACCGTCGACGCTGAGGTCTCCGTCGCCACCGGCCGGGTGCGGCTCTACCTCGAAGAGGCCGACCGCAAGAGCTTCCGCTTCGTCGAAGCCACGCCCGATAAGCCGGCTCGTCTGCGCGGTCGCATGGTCTTTGACTTCGGCCAGTACGGCACTCTGCTCGAATCTGTCGAGGGCACCGCCACCCAGGTGCGCTACCGGCTAAGCCGTCCGGCGCGCTGAGCTAAAAGCAGCGATGCCCCTCCGGCAGATAGATCGCTGAGCGCAGCGCGCGGACGGTCAGGCCGATGGGGCTCGCCGCGTGCTCGCCCGTTGGGGGCGCTACCTCGAAGCGGTCGTCAGAGAGTGCGTCGCGATAGCGTCCGGGGGGGAGCTGCTCCGGCGACTGTGACGAGGTCGGCCGCAAGAAGATGCGCTGATCGTTTTCAGCGGTCGACAGCACGACCAGTACCGGCTCAGTAGGGTCTGCGTCGCTGGTTGCGGCAAGGCGGTGGCGGGCGACCGTGACGTCTTTTTGGCGATACAGCGGCTCGCGCACTCCGCGGCGAAGCTGGGGCAAGCAGCGACGCAGCCGGGCTAGCGTCTGGGCGTGGTTCAGCACGGTGGCCTGCTGCGGGCTTAGACCCAGGCTCGGCTGCAGGATGTCCGGCATCACGCGACGCGAGTCGGGATCGTTGGCGCCGGCCAGACCCAGCTCATCGCCGTAGTACAGCACCGGCAGACCAGGCAGGGTGTAAAGCAGGGTCAGCCCCAGCCCCAGTCGGCGATACGGCGTCTCGTCCGTCGGTGTCGCGGGAGGATCCAGCCAGGGATCGTTGCCGGCATTGCCCGCGGCCTCCGACAAGAAGCGCGGGGTGTCGTGGTTATCGAGGATCAGGCCCATCACCGCACCCGAGCCCGCGAACGCGGCCTGGCTAGCCGCGATCTCGTCTTCGAGGGCATCGAGGCCCAGGCTGCCGCTCGCCAGGGCAGCGCGCATCGCCCACATCAGCGGAAAGTCAAAGGCGCTATCCAGCCCGTCGTAGCGGCGCCCGAGGAAGCTGCGGATGCTGGCTCGTCCGGCCGCGCCGGGTCCGGTGTAGTTCTCACCAATGACCAGCAGGTCCAGCCCTGCCCGCAGGCGCTGCTCGCGCACTGCCTTGACCATGCTGCGGGTCGCCGGGCGCGGCATCATCGGCACCGCATCGATGCGCATGCCGTCGAGGTCAAAGCGATCGAGCCACCACAGCAGGTCCGCGACCCCGGCCTGCAGTGCGTCCGGATGGCGCAGGTTGAGATCGGGCAGGTAGCGATCAAACCAGCAGTCTTCGATGCGCTCGCCCCAGCCGCAGGAAGGAGCGCCGCAGATGCATGCGCGATCGCCGTCGTGAAACCAGCTCTGCGCATCGGCTTGCCGGGTAGGCAGTGAGGCGATGCTGACGGCGCGGCGCGAGTGAACCTGATACGCCGGATGATCGGCAAAGACGTGGTTGGGCACCGCATCGAAGATCAGGCGCAGGCCGCGAGCATGCGCCGCTGCGACCAGGCTCATAAGCGCCGCTTCACCGCCTAGCGCGGGCTCGACCTGCCGCGGCTCAGTAGGCCAGTAGCCGTGGTAGGCCTCGTAGCTGTGTCCGTCGCGGCCGGTGAAGGTTCCGCGCGGGTTTTGATATAGCGGCGACAGCCACAGCGTGGTCACGCCGAGGCGCTCGAAGTAGCCGGCCTCGACGGCACGCTGCAGGCCCCGCAGCGTGCCACCCGCCCGTCGTCCTGGGCTGCTGGGCGCGGGCAGTGCACCCTCATCGCCCAGGAAGCGATCGAGAAGCACGTGATAGACCACGCCATCGGCAAGCGGGGGCGCCGCGGCAGTGATCGGCGGACTCGTCGTAGATCCGGTCCCGCTGGGTGTGGTGGGGGCCGAGACGAAGACCGAGGCCGAGGCCACAAGGCGTGGTGCGGCAGGCGAGGGCACGGTCGCAAGCTCCAGCGTGTACTTGCCGGCCGGCAGATCGGTCGCCGACAAGACGACACGCGCTTGGCCATCGGGCTGCGTGCTCAGGCGCAGGCTGGGCGTGGGCTGGGCCTCAGAACCCCGGCGCAGCGTCGCCTGCAGCCCGGCGAGCGTTAGCCTCTGCTGTGTGGCCCCGGCCTCATAACGCACCTCGGCCATGAGCTCTCGTGGTCCGCTCTCCACCCGCTCAAACCACAGCCGCGGTGCCGAGCAGTCGCGGACGATGCCGCGCGTCCACTCGACCTCGAACGGGCCGCTGTCGCGATAGCGCGGATCGGGGCCAAAGCTGCCCTGCGGGCTGACATCGTCGGGCACGATGAAGTCGCCGATCAGGATGCCGTAGTCGTAAGTGCCGGGCGGAAGAGGCAGGGACAGGGTCTGCCAGCGCTCGCCGTCGCGGCCGATGCGCTCGTCGAGAAACGGCATACCGGGCCGGGCAAAGCCATTCCAGCTCCCCAGCACCTGGGCCGACTCCACCTCAGCGCGGCGCAGCGGTTGCGGCACGACCATGGCATCGGTTAGATCGGGGCGGGCGAGCGCTCGTTCGGGCCGGAACCAGATGCGCAGCTGACAGTCGTCATCGGCCGATACCGGCCCCGGCATGGGCTGAGCGCAGCCGGCCAGCAGCAGCGGCAGAAACCGCCAGCCAGCCAGCCGACGCACCTGCCGCATCCCCGTCGAAATTTTGCTGTCCAGCCCGCGTCTTTCCCACATGTTGCAGTCGAAGTCCCATCCCTAGCACAAGTCCGCGAGCCCCGGTCAGAGCAGGCGAAGCGAGCCGCGCCGCAGCAGTCCCCCTTTACGACGAGCCTTGCGCTATGGTGGCGCCGCGCATGTCGTTGCTGTTCGGTTCGCTGGCTTGGCTTCTTGCTTCGGCGCTGCCGTCTGCGGCCCCGTTGGCCCTCGCCGGGGCGGTCAATGCCGACGCCGGGGTCGAGTACGACAGCAACGCCAGCCGCATCAGCCCCAGTCCAGCGAGCGATCTTTTGGTGCGCGGCGGCCCGCTGCTGCGTGGCACGGCAGGCGGACAGCTTGTCTACGCCGGCGAGCGTCAGCGCCTGCGGGCCCAGCTTCAGGTTGGCGGCAAGGTGTTCCTCCTGCCCACGCTGCAAGATCAGGATGTCGGGGTGGTGCTCGGCAGCTACGAGCACGGGCTGCGTCTGCTGCCGGAAGGACGCCTGCGCCTACTCGGCTTTGCCGACTACTACGAGGCCTTCCAGGCTCCGGCCAGCCTGGCCGAGAGTCGCGACTTTCGCTCGCTATCGGCCGGTGCGCGCCTGACCGGCACGCGCGAGCTACCCGCCACCCCGCAGCACCGCATCGATGGCGGCCTGGATCTGGGAGTGCAGTACTTCGCGTTCAAGCCCGACGAGGCGTTTACGTTTCTGGCCCCTTCGCTGGCCTCGCGTCTCAACCTGCTCTTGCACGCCGGCGATCCTGAGCTTGGCCATGACTTCGATCTGGGTGTGCACCTGCGCGCCGACTATCGCGGCTACATGTTTGGCCGCAGCGATCTGTTTATCCAGGGCGGCGGTGGGCTGACCTGGCAGGGGCAGGTCCTTCTGCAGCTTGGCTATCTGGTCCAGCTTGCGCTGTCGAACCTAGAGGGTGAGAGCTACCAGCGGCACCTCATCCTGGCCAAGCTCAGCTTTCGCCTGCCGGGCGACTTCTACGTGACCGCGAAGGCGCAGATCAACCTGCTGCAGGGGGCGCCCGGGCTCTACGTCCCGGTCAGCAACATCGATGATGACAACCGCAGCTTGGCGCTCTTGCATATCGAGCGACCGCTGCCGCATGGGCTGAGCTTCGTGCTGCGCTACACCGGCTACTTCAGCCTGCCCGGCGATCGCAGCGGCGGCTCGGGCGCAGCGACGGAGAGCTATCAGCGCCACACCGGCTACCTGGGCCTGAGCTACAGCTACAAAGCCAAGCGCCGCTGACCCCGCCGACTACGTGCAGAGGGTCGGCGATGGTGCTTGACCGGGTGCCGCTTTCTTAGTCTCATCCGTCGCTGCGCATGTCGTGCAGCCACTACTATCTGCCTAGCTCAGCCGGAGACTCGGCGTTTGCCGTCGATAGCCAGAGCATCGTCTTTGGTCGCGGCGTGGTTGCAGAGCTAGGCGATCACGCTCGCTCGTTTTCGGCGCGCCGCGTCGCCGTGTTTAGCGATCGAAGGGTGCGCGATCTTGCAAGCAGCCAGCGAGCCCTGGCCAGCCTGCGCGCCGCCGGCTGCGACCTCGCGGTCTATGACGAGGTCGAGATCGAGCCCAGCGATCGCTCGTTTCTGCACGCTGCGCGCTTCGCTCGCGAGGCGGGCTGCGACACCTATGTCTCAATCGGCGGTGGCTCGGTCATCGATACCTGCAAGGCGGCGCTGCTTTACGCCACCTATCCCGCCGAGTTTTTGACCTATGTGAACCGACCGGTCGGTCAAGGACTGCCGCCTCCCGGCCCGCTGCCGCCGCATCTTGCGCTACCGACGACAAGCGGCACCGGCAGCGAGTGCACCGGCATCGCCGTCTGCGGTCTTCTATCGACTCACGCCAAGGTCGGCATTGCGCATCGCAGCCTGCGGCCAAGTCGCGCGATTATCGACCCTGACTTCACCGCCAGCCTGCCGCCGAACGTCGTCGCTGCCAGCGGCTTTGATGTCCTGTGTCACGCCATCGAGTCGTACACCGCGCGGCCCTATGCCTCGCGCCCTCGCCCCGAGCGTCCGACGCTGCGGCCGATGAGCCAGGGCAGCAATCCGTGGAGCGATCTTGGCAGCTTGGAAGCGCTGCGGCTCTGCGGTCGCTACCTCTTGCGCGCGGTCTGCGATGCCGCCGATGCCGAGGCGCGGCAGGGGATGATGTACGCAGCGACGCTCGCGGGCATCGCCTTTGGCAACGCCGGCGTGCACATCCCGCACGGCATGGCCTACGCCATCGCGGGTCAAGTGCAGGACTTTCGGCTGGCCGGCTATCCGCCCGATGCGCCGCTAGTCCCGCATGGCGTGTCGGTGGTGGTCGCGGCGCCGGCCGTTGTGCGCTTCACCGCGGCGGCTGATCCGCAGCGCCACCTCGACTGCGCTTCAGCCCTCGGAGCCCCGACCCGCGACGTCCCCCCGACGGCTGCCGATTCGGGAGCCTGCCTGTCGGCCTGCCTAGTCCGCTTGATGCAGGCCTGCGCGCTACCCAACGGCCTGTCCGCGCTGGGCTATGCCCGGGCTGACATCACAAAGCTGGTGTCCGGCTCAGCGATTCAGCAGCGCTTGCTCGATAACGCCCCCTGTCTCGTCGAGCGCGAGCACCTAGAGCAGCTCTTTTCTTCCGCCATGACCTGCTGGTAACGGAGCCCGCCTATGCCTGCCGAGCCCGCATCGCCCCGCGCCGTCCCCCCTGTCGATTCGCGGGCCAACTATCCCCACCTGACGACGATCGCGACGCGCTGGATGGACAACGACATCTACGGCCACGTCAACAACGCCGTCTACTACTCGTTCTTCGACACCGTCATCAACAACTACCTTATCGAGCACGGTCGCCTCGATATCTTCGGCGGCGCGCAGATCGGTCTGGCTGTCGAGACGCACTGTAACTTTCATCGTCCGCTGGCTTATCCCGCCCCCATCACCGCCGGCCTGCGCGTCGGGCGCCTGGGTACCTCCAGCGTTCGCTACGAGCTTGCGCTGTTTGCCGCGGATGAATCCGCGCCGGCAGCCACTGGCTACTTCGTCCACGTCTTCGTCGACCGGGAAACTCGGCGTCCGCAGCCGCTGTCCGAGCCTCTGCGCGCCGCGCTTCAGCGCATCGTTGCGTCGGCCGCGCCGTAGCCTGCTCCCTCGGCCACGGTTGTCGTCGGCCTCCCCTGCGGCGCCGGTTTTGTGCTGTAGTCGATGAACGGAGTTTGCGTGTCATCCGCTCGCCTCAGCCCCTTGGCCCTTGCGCGGTCCTTGCCGCTTCTGACTCTGCTTGCGGGATCGCTCGCCGCCGGCCCCGCCCCGACCGAGCTCACGGCGCAGTCGTTCGAGGCATCGAGCCTGCACCTGGCAGGCGGCGAAGGGGCGATCAACTCCCGCCGCAAAGTGCGCCTGCACTTCACCCTGCTCCCCGATCATCGGCTGGTCGGCGAAGAAATCGGCGAGCGCTACGAGAACAACCTCTTCCGCGACTACAGCACCCAGGACGAGTCGCAGTGGCAGCAGCGCTACACCGGCCGCTACAGCTACGTCGGAGCCCAGCTCCGCCTCGATCTGGAGCTTGTCGATCGTCGCTGCAGCCATCGCCGCACCCGCAACAGCCAGCCCCCCGGCGAGGTGCTGCCCTGTGCCCCGGTGAGCCCGCGGCTGCGCATTGACTGTGACAGCGAGCGCCTAGTCCTTACACCGCGTGACGCCGCCCCGACCGCTGCCCCCGGGTCTACCCAAGCCGCTTGGCGTTGCCACTTGGCCGAGGCGGGTGAGCTTGCCGACAGCCCACTGCCCTGGGTCTTTGGCAAGGCCGAGGCCGGGGCACCCGGCGTGTGCATCGAGACCACGCCGCGCTTCCATAGCAGCCCGCCGGTCTATCGTCTCTGCCCGCGCTAGCGTCGCACCCTGAGAGCACGACGCGATACCCGCTACCGCGCTATGGTGCGCGCATGCGACGTACTCATCGCTTCCGGTTTGCGGGTTCGGTCTCCGGCGGGCTTGCGCTCGCGCTGGCGCTAGCGGCGCGTCTTGCCGTCGCTGAGACCACCCTGGTCTTCGATGGACCGGTGCCCGAGGGCGGACTCGATCATTTCTTCGTGCCGTTTTCCGTTCCGCCCGGAACGCGCGAGATCGAAGTGCGGCACGACGATCGCAGCGAAGACAACATCCTCGACTTTGGGCTCGACGATCCGCAGGGCTATCGCGGCTGGGGCGGCGGCACGTGGGAGCCGGCCATCGTCGCAGAGCAGGCCGCCTCGCGCGCCTACGTGCCTGGGCCGATCGTCGAAGGGACCTGGCGCGTGGTCATCGGCAAAGCCAAGGTCGTAAGCTCGCCGGCCGTCTATCACCTCGAAGTCATCCTCCGCGATCGCCCCACCCTGGCTCCCCAGCCTGAGCGCATGCCTTATCGTCCCGTTCCGTCGCTGAGTCAGGGCCGCCGCTACTATGCCGGCGACTTCCACGTCCACTCGCGCGAGAGCACCGATGCCCGGCCTACGCTGGAGCAGATCGTGCGCTTTGCTCGCTCGCGTCACCTCGACTTCGTCGAGATTTCTGATCACAACACCGTGACGCAGCTCGATTTTTTTGCCGCAGCGCAGGCGCAGAGTCCCGACCTGCTGCTGGTGCCGGGCATCGAATACACGACCTATGCCGGGCACGGCAATGCCATAGGCGCCACTCGCCCCGTCGAGCACAAGCTGGGGCAGAGCGTGGCCGGTCACGCCGTCACCATCGCCGACGCAGTAGCCGCTGTCCACGATCAGGGGGCGCTGTTTGGCATCAATCATCCGGTGCTGGATCTGGGGCTTTCGTGCATCGGCTGCGCCTGGCGACAGCCGCTGTCCAGTCAGGCCATCGACGCCGTCGAGATCGGCACCGGCGGCCTGCGACAAGGCGCGTTCTTGTTCACCGCAGCCGCCCTGCACTTCTGGGATGCGCTCCTCGCTGACGGACATCGCGTCGCGGCGATTGGCGGCAGCGATGACCATCTGGGGGGCAGCGGCACCGGTCGCATGGACAGCCCGATTGGCGATCCGACGACCTTGGTGCTCGCCGAGGAGCTCAGCGTGGCCGCGCTCCTCGACGGTATTCGCCACGGCCGCACCGTCGTCAAGCTGCAGGGCGTCGACGACCCGATGATCGAGCTCGGCGTAAGCGGCCAGGACCACGCCGCGCCCGGCGACACGCTGGCGGCTCGCGGTGTCGTACTGCAGGCTCGCATCAGCGGCGGCGCCGGCCCCGCGGCAAGCTCTGGTGCGAACCTGCGCTGGATCCGCAACGGCGAGCTCTTCCGCGATCAGCCTGTAACCGACGATCCCTTCGTTGCCACCCTGCCCGTACGGCCCGATCCCGCGTCGGCCACCCGGCCCGAAGCCTGGCGCGTTGAGCTTGAGATTGAAGGCCTGATCCACACGGTCACCAGCCCGATCTACATCCGCTACGACGAGGTCGGCGAGGATTCCACCACCAGCCCCCACGTCGGCTGCCAGCTTGCCTCCACCTCGTCGGCGCAGACCCCTTGGCGTGGCGTTCCCCTCTTTTCACTGCTCTGCGCCCTCGGGCTGCTTTTCATCAGGGTGAGGGCAGGGCGCCGTTCGTCGTCGGCAGCAGAGCCTCAAAGCTGATATCGGCCAGGCGATAGCTCTTGGCCTGCGTGTCGTCGAAGTGCCACCACTCGGTCGGCATCGGCACAAAGCCCTGCGCCGTCATCGCCGCTTCTAGCCGGGCGCGATTCTGGATCGCCTCCGGCGGCAGGTCTTGGTAGCTCCGATGGGCCCGCTCGCTGAAGTCATCGAAGGCGGTCGGCATTTTGAGCTCGACACCGGCTGCATCGGTGAGCGTCAGATCGACGGCCGCACCGCGGTTATGGCGCGATCCCTTCTGCGGATTGGCGACGTAGCGCTCATCGGGGACAAGGGAAAAAAAGTGTCGCTGCACCGACAGCGGGCGATAGCAGTCGTAGACCTTGAGCGACAGGCCTTGCGCCCGCAGCGCCTGCTGCACCGCCTGCAGTCGTCGCGCCACCGGCCCTCGCAGATAGCAGCGCGCACTCGGCGGATACACCACCTTGCCCGTGAAGTTGTTGGCCGTCGCATAGCGCAGGTCGATGCGAATCGACGGCTCTAGTCGCGCCACATCGACGAAGCCCGACTCGCTCTCGGCGTCGGCTGTCGGCGTGCCGGCTGGCTCGGCCGCCCTCTGCGGCGCTGCGCTCCCGACGATCGCTTGCGGCTCGGCGGGATGTCGGCTCAGCGATCGATCGCCCGCGCAGCCCGCATCTAGAAGGACGCTGAGCGCTGCCGCAATCACCCCGATCGATCCCGTGATCGCCCCGATCGGCTCATCGATCGCCCCGATCGGCTCATCGATCGCCCAAGTCCCTGCAGTTTGGATTTTGTTCAGGTGCACGAATGTCTCCGTCGGACACACATGTCCCACACATGTAGGACAACGTGAGTTTTTTGACTTCCTTTACGTACCGGCCTAGCTTCGACCCATGGAAAAGCGCCGCAGCCACCGCCTAGATAAGGCATTTACTGTATCGATTCGCACCGACAAATACGGTGAGTGCTCGGCAGTTGCCCGTAATATCTCGTCCGGGGGGATCATGGTCGAGGTCGCGCAGCCCCTGCCGCTGGGCACCGAGGTGAAGATCTTCTTCTCGATGCCGGAGTCCCCAGCCCGCATCATTGCCCGCGGCGAGGTCAAGAATCACTACTTCCTGAACTTCGCCGATCCAGCCGGGCGCTCGCGGGCGCTCACCGGGATGGGCGTGCGCTTCACCGGCTTCGAGAGCGAAAACGATCTCCTGGGTGGCCTCGGCATCTCGCGCCTACGGACCGTGCTGCACTAACCTCGGCTGGGGGACCGTCGGGCCTACGAGGCCGGGCTGCGGCGCCGGCTGTGTGGGCTCTTTCTTCGTCGGTGGGGCTCGGCGGCAAGCAGCCGCTGCCGCGCACCTTGCAACAGCGCCACCATCGCCGGGTGACGGACCCGTCGCTCGGTCGAGATGGCGTAGTAGCGCTCGCGCACCCCATCGACTACCCCGACGGGAACTGCGCCGTGCGCGTCCTCGACCTCGGCGGCCAGGGCGGCGCGCACCGGGAACAGGCCGTGCCCATTGGCGCCAAAGGCGCGCATCATCCCGGTGTCGTCGAACTCGCCGCGTACCTGCACGTGAACGCTGTGCTCAGTCAGCCAGCGCTCAAGCAGCCGCCGCAGGCTGGTTCCCGAGGCGGGCAGCAGCATCGGGGCTTCGGCCAGCGACTTGGGGAAGCCGCGCCGGAAGCGCGCCGCCAGACGCCGCGTGCCGTAGATCACGATCTCGGTCTCGCCGAGCAGATGGCCAAAGGCCTTGCTGGGCAGCCCCTCCGGTGGCGGCTGATCGGCCAGCACTAGGTGCAGGCGGCTCAGCGCCAGATCGTCGAGCAAGCGCTCGTAGCTGTCCTGGCGCACGATGACCGGCCCCTGCTCGCTCGCCGATAGCGCTGGCTGCAGCAGGCGGTAGGCCAGGGTCTTGGGTACCGCCGGCACCACACCGACCTGCAGCACGCTGCGCAGCTTGGTCGTGCGCCCACGCGCCATCTCGACGAGCTCTGAGCCGGCCTTAAAGATGTCATCGGCGTAGCGGGCGATCTCGACGCCAAACGGGGTCAGCACCAGCACGCGACCCTGGCGCACGAAGAGCTCGCCGCCCAGGAACTCTTCCAGCGCATGCAGCTGCGTGCTCAGCGTTGAGTGCGTCAGGTGCAGCTTCGAGGCGCCCTTGGTTAGCCCTCCTTCGCGCGCCGTGACCCAGAAGTAATACAGGTGGTGATAGTTGAGCCAATCCATAGGCATCTCCGAGGGTTAACGTGTAGAATTTCTCGATATAACGTCCACATATTTTGAAATTGTCAATGTGTGCGCGACGCGTAAGGTCGTAGAGAGCTCGCGCATCCTCGTCGATATGCAAGACCTCAACCCTTCGTGCTCACGAAAACGCCATGCCAAGGGGGCCAGTCATGAAGTTCGTTACGTCGGAAAATGGGCCGTCGGAAACTCAGGCAACCACCTCGCTCGCGGTCGGGGGCATGTCCGCGGATGCGAGCTGGCTCAAGCGCCATGTCGTGCTCGTGAAGTCTGCCGCTTCGGGCTCAGAGTCGCAGGCGGTGCAGTGGGCCGACCAGATTGCTCGCTCGGCCGGCCTACGCTTGCGTGTCATGTACTGCGCGCCTGTCACTGCCAACGAGCTGGCGGATTCCGCCGGCATCGAGATCATGGTTGAGCACATCCTGCGCGAGGCTGCGCAGGAGGATGTCGAGCTGTTGGTCATCGACGGTCTGCCGAGTGAGCGCGGGGCTGAGCAAGCCGCGATGGCACAGTCGCTGTTGCGGCGTTGCCAGCGGCCGATCTTGTTTGTCGGATCGCGGGCCGGGCGTCCGCTGGTCATGGCCGCGACCGACTGCTCAGACCCGGCCCTGCCCGTGCTGCGCGTCGCCTGGCAGATGGCGGCGGTGACCGGCAATCAGATCGTGCTGGTGCACAACATCGATCAGCTCGGCTCGCAGTTCGCAGAGCGCATCGGCATGCCGCTGTCTCCCGAGCTTGCCGACGTGCTGGCCCTGCGTAGCCGCGAGTGGCTGGAAAACGCCGCGGCGGTTGGCGATGTCCTGATCACCCGCGACATCAGCAATGCCCAGGGCGTGCTGAACGCTGCCCAGCGCGTCGATTGCAGCCTGCTTGTCGTCGGGGTCAAACCCGCTGATCAGGCACCGCATGGCACCGCGCTACAGATTCTCCTGCGCTGCCAGAGCTCGCTCTTGCTGGTGCCGCTGGCCCGCACGACGCGGCCGCTTGATTCCACGCCGGCAGTCCAGAACTAGTCCCCCCGGCCTGAACCCTTGCGTTGAACAGAACGATATCTCGACCGGACTTGTCTCTTTTCCCAACATAAGCACCATGGCTGTGACGGAGCTCGCAGTCTCGTGGCGTGCGTTTCTTCTCCTGGTTTGCTATAGCCAGCAGGCGGAGGTGCCCCCGTGCCCACTTCGCAGGTCAACCCCGCCGCTGCGCGCCCTAGGTCCGCAGCTTGGCGTCTACCCCGGCCGCCGTCATTGACTGCCTGGGTGTTGCTTTTCGTCTGGCAGGTCGCATCGGCACAGCCACGACCGCAGCCACCCCCCGAAGTCCCGGCCGCCACAGCCCCAGGCTTGGCGCTGAGCCTGCCGCTTGCGCTGTCGCGGGCTCTGTCCGCGGGACCCGATCTGGTGCGTGCCCACAACGAGCTGCGCAGCATCGAGGCTCGTCGTCCGGGCGCAGCGCTGTGGTTTCCCAGCAACCCCTACGCATCGCTGATGTTCGGGCCGCGTCGCGAGCGGCAGAGCGATGGCTCAACGCTGGGCGCGCTGCAGCTGCAGGCCCACATCGAGCAGAGCTTCGAGATCGCCGGCCAGCGCTGGACCCGCCTCGATGCAGTAGCCGCCGCCAGCGCCGCGCAGCGGGATCAAGCCGAGTACGCCCGACGCAGCGTCGAAGCCGCAGTGAAGAGTGTGTACGTGCAGTGCTTGTTCTCGGCGCAGCGGGTGCAAGTAGCCGTCGAGCGTGAAGCGATCGCGCGTCAGCTCTTGGACTCGGCACGCACCCGCACCCAGCTCGGCGCGGCCGGCGAGCTAGAGCCCAACCTGGCGGAGATCGAGGTCGGTCGCGTGCTGGGTGAGCGCCGCGACATCGAGGTCGAGCGCGAGGGCCGCCTGGCCGAGCTTCGTGTGCTCGTCAACCTGCCGCCGACCGTGCCGCTGGCCCTAGTCAGCCACCAGCTGGCCTTGCAGCCCGCGCTGCGCCCGACCGAGCTTGTGCTGACCGAGCTGATTGAGCGCGCGTATCAAACCCGCGCTGATCTGCGCGCCATCTACAAACAGAAAGAAGCCCTGCGCGCCGAAGACCGTCGGCTGCTGCGCGAGATCGTGCCCAATCCGCTGGTGTCGTTTGACTGGCAGAAGGATCTGGATGGTCAGGAGTTTATCGGGGGCACCGTCGGTCTTGCGCTGCCGCTGTGGAATCGCAACCAGGCCGGGCGCTCGCAGGTGCATGCGGCAGAGCGAAACCGCCAGGCCGAGCAGCGGCTGCTTCTGACCCGCATCGCGGCGGAGGTTGGACAGACGCTGATTACGCTGCAGCTACGTCACAGCCAGGTCGAAGCGTTTACCCGCGACGCTCTGCCGCCCGCGCAGCGCAACGTCGAGCTGCTGCGGCGCGGCTGGCAGGCCGGCAAGTTCGATCTGTTCCGCGTCATCACCGCCCTGCGCGAGCTCGCCGAAGTGCGCACGCGCTATCTGCTGATGCTGGAGCAGCTGTGGCTGGCCGCCATCAGCCTTGAACGGGCCGTCGGTGAGTCCCTCTTTACGGCCACTGCTGTGGTGGTCGATTCTGCTTCCTCTGCTGCCACAACAGGTGCGCCATGACGGCTCTATACAGCAAGCGGGGCCAGGCCCTGCTGATTCTGGTGGTCGCGATCGGTGGTATCGGCATCGGTCTCCTGTTTCCGCGCCGCGGGGCGAGTCCGCAGAGCGCGCCGCCTGCTCTACCAGCGACGCCAGAGGTCGGTGGCCGCGTGGGGCTGACTGCCGATGCGCTGCGCAAAAATCAGATCGAGGTCGTTGAGGTTCGGCGCCAGCGCCTGGCTCGCGATGTCGAGGTCGTGGGCTCGGTGGGGCTGGCCGCCAACTATCACGCCGAGGTCGGCCCGCTGATTCCAGGGCGCATCGTCTCGGTAAAGGCCCAGGTTGGCGAACGCGTGCAGACCGGGCAGGTGCTCGCCGAGCTTGAGAGCTCAGAGGTGGGCCAGGCCCAGGCCGCGTATCTGACGGCACGAGCGACGTCGCTGGCTGCCCAAGCCAACCTGCGCCGCGAGCGCGAGCTGGCCGAGCGCAAGGTTTCCTCCGAGCGCGAGCGCGAGCTGGCCGAGGCTGCTGCGATTACCGAGCAGGCCCAGCTCGCGGCAGCGACCCAGCGCCTGCGGGCCTTGGGGCTGCGCCAGGCTGACATCAAGCAGATCTCCGAGGCGCGGGCTGGCATCGTGCCGCTGTGCAGTCCGATCGACGGCACGATCATCAGTCGCAGCGTCTCGCTGGGGCAGGCGGTGCAGCCGGCCACCGATGCCTTCGCTGTTGCCAACCTCAGTCAGCTGTGGGTGCAGCTCGATCTTTTCGAAAAAGATCTGCCCTATGTCCACGCCGATCAGCGCGCCGAGATCCGCACCGAGGTCTATCCCGGCCGCAGCTTCCCGGCTCGTGTTGCCTACGTCGGTCAGGTCATCGATGAAAAGACGCGCACCGCCCCAGTGCGGGTCGAGTTCGACAACCAAGAGGGCCTGTTCCGCCCCGGACAGTTTGTTACCGCCACCCTGCAAGGCGATCCCAGTCGCGTTACCAGCGAGGTGCTGGCCGTGCCCCGCAAGGCCGTACTCACCGTCGAAGGAAAGCCACTGGTCTTTGTGCAGGAAGAAACCGGGTTCAGCAAGCGTGGAATCGAGCTTGGCGCTTCGGGTGGGGCGATGATCGAGGTGCGATCCGGCCTGCTCGGCGGCGAAAAGATCGCGGTTGATGGCGGCTTCCTGCTCAAGAGCGAGCTCCTGAGGTAGGCCATGAATCCAAATCTCTCTAACGAAAGCCACGCAGATGAGCTGAGTGGCCTGGCACGCTTGGTTGCGTTTGCGGTGCGGCGTCGCGGTGTCGTGTTGGTGCTGGCCGCCTGCGTCGCGCTCTTCGGGGGCTTGGCGCTGCGCCGCCTGTCGATTGATGCCGTCGCCGATGTCACCAACGTGCAGGTGTCGATCATCACCAGCGCGCCTGGTCTCTCTCCTGCCGAGGTCGAGCAGTACCTGACCTATCCCATCGAGATGGCGATGAATGGCCTGCCCGGTGTGATCGAGATCCGGAGCGTCAGCCGTACTTCGGTCTCGGCGGTCACCGTGATCTTCGATGACGATCGCGATGTCTGGTTCTGCCGCCAGCTGGTCAACGAGCGACTGAAGCTAGCCGAGGCCGACATCGACCCGATGTACGGCCGACCTGAGCTGGCGCCGGTATCGACCGGCCTGGGCGAGATCTACGAGTTCTATCTGGAATCCACCGACGGAAAATACAGCCCGATGGAGCTGCGCACCCTG
Source organism: uncultured Myxococcales bacterium (assembly GCA_937952145.1). Lineage (GTDB taxonomy): Bacteria > Myxococcota_A > Polyangia > Palsa-1104 > JAEUJZ01 > JAEUJZ01. The sequence continues at coordinate 8,361 of CALFYE010000330.1, read as the reverse complement.
CTCGATTGGGAGGTGGCGCGTCGCCTGCGATCGGTGCCCGGGGTCATTGAAGTGAACGCCATGGGGGGCGAGGCCAAAGAGTATCAAGTGGTCATCGAGCCGAAGCGGCTGGCCGAATATCGTCTGACGCTGGGCAAGATCTACAACGTGCTGCGGAGCAGCAGCGCCAACATCGGTGGCGGCTACATCGAAAAAAATCGTGAGTCCTACGTCATCCGCGGCGAAGCGCAGTACCGCGATCTGCGCGACATCGGCAACACCGTCGTCACCAGCGACACCGACGGCACGCCGGTGTTGCTGCGCCAGCTAGGCAACGTCAAGCTGGGGCCGGCGCTGCGCTTTGGCATCGTCACCAAGCACGGCAAAGGCGAGATCGTCGCCGGCACGGTGATGATGCTGATCGGGCAGAACTCGCGCGAAGTGGTCGGCAACGTCAAAAAGAAGCTGGCCGAGATCGGTCGCGACCTGCCGGCCGGCGTGCGCATCGCTCCCTACTACGACCGCGCCGAGTTCATCGACCGCATGCTCAAGACGGTGTTCATCAATCTCAGCGAGGGAGCGGCGCTCGTTGTACTGGTGCTGTTTCTGACGCTGGGCACGCTGCGCGGCAGCATCATCGCAGCGCTGGCGATTCCGCTGTCGATGGGGGTGGCGGTGATCGGCATGGTGCGGCTGGGCGTGGTCGGAAACCTGATGTCGCTTGGGGCCATCGACTTTGGACTGTTGGTCGATGGCTCAATCGTGATGCTGGAAGCGGCGATCGTCGCGCTGTCGGCACTGCCCAAAGACGCGCGTGAGCAGGTGCCGCTGGCCATCGCCAAGTCGATGGGGCAGAGCGCCCGCGCCGTAGCTTTTGCCGTCGCCATCATCCTGATGGTCTACCTACCGCTGATGGCGCTGGAGGGCGTCGAAGGACGCATGTTCAAGCCGATGGCGATGACCGTGGCGCTGGCGCTCTTCGGCGCGCTGCTGTTTACGCTGTTCGTGTTCCCAGCCCTTGCCGCCTACGTTCTAAAGCCGGGAGGCGGGGCGCATGCGGCCGCAGACAGCAGCGCTGCGAACGGTCCCGGTCGCGGAGTCTGGGGACGACTGCAGAGCCTCTACCTGCGATCGCTCAATCGCGTCTTGGCGCAGCCCAAGGCGACGCTGGGCGTTACTGCGCTGTTGTTCGTGCTGACCGGGGTGGCTTCGATCGGCTTGGGCGCTGAATTCGTGCCACGACTCGACGAGGGCGAGCTGTCCTTGGACATCAAACGCCTGCCGTCCATCTCGATCAGCGAGGCCGCGCGGCTAGGGGGGCAGGTCGAAGACGTGCTCGCGCGCTTTCCGGAAGTGAAGTCGATCGTCACGCGCACCGGCCGCGCCGAAGTCGCGACCGATCCGGTGGGCCCCGACGAGACCGAGGTGATGGTCAAGCTCGCTGACAAAGTGCACTGGCAGAGCGCGCACGATCTGGATGGTCTGGGCGAAAAAATCAAAGAGGCGATCGAAGCCGAGGTGCCGGCGACGTTTGTGTCAGTCTCGCAGCCTATCGAAGACCGCGTAAATCAGCTGCTCTCGGGCTCGCGCGCCGATGTCGTGGTCAAGGTATTCGGCAACGATCTGGTGACGTCCAAGGCCTTGGCCGATCGCATCGGTGCGCTGATGCGCGGGGTGCACGGCACCGGCGATCTGCGGGTCCAGCGCGTGCTGGGCTTGCCCCTGCTCAACGTCAAGGTCGACCGCAAGCGGGTGTCGCGCTACGCCATCCCCGCCGACGAGATCCTCGATACGGTGCAGGCTTCGCGCGTCGGACTTCTCGCCGGCCAGGTGTTCGAGGGGCCGCGGCGCTTTCCACTAAAGCTGCTCTTGCCACCGGCGCAGCTAACCCCCGAGTCGTTCGGCGAAGTGTTGGTCGGAAGTGAAGACGGACACCTGGTGCCGCTGGCGCAGGTGGCGGAGATCAAAGAGAGCGAAGGCCCGGCGGTCATCAATCGCGAGGCGCTGGAGCGGCGTGTGCTGGTCGAGGCCAATATCCGCGGTCGCGATCTGGTGAGCTACGTCCACGAAGCGCGGGCGCGCGTCGAAGCCGAGGTGCCAATGCCGCACGGCTATCACTTGGAGTGGGGCGGGCAGTTCGAAAACTTCACGCGCGCGAAAAATCGCCTGCTCTTGGTTGTGCCGATCGCGCTCGCCATCATCTTCGGCATGCTGTTCCTGATGTTCGGCGAGCTGGGCTATGCCGCGGCGGTCTTTGCCTGCGTGCCGCTGGGCATCGTTGGGGGCATTTTCGCGCTGCGCTTGCGTGGGCTGCCGTTTTCGATCCCCGCCGCCGTCGGTTTCATCGCGCTGTGCGGCGTGGCGGTGCTCAACGGCGTGGTGATGGCGTCCGAGCTTCGTCGGCACTTGGCGCAAGGCGATCGGCTGCAAGACGCGCTGCGCGCCGCGACTAAGGCCAGCCTGCGACCGATTGTGACCACGGCGCTGGTGGCGGCGATTGGCTTTCTGCCCATGGCGATCTCGACGCGAGCCGGGGCCGAGGTACAGCGGCCGCTGGCCACGGTGGTCATCGGTGGCATCTTGTCTTCGACGCTGCTGATGCTGATGACGCTGCCGATCCTGCTGCGGCGCGTAGCGCACGAGCCCGAGCGGCTGACCGAGGAAGAGTAGGCGCCTCGCTGGTCAGCGTTTCTTCAGAGCTCGCACGATGCATTCCTCGATGCGGCGCTCGCTGGCAACGACGATCTCGATGACCAAGCCGCCTAGGCGCAGCGCCTCACCGGGCTTGGGAATGTGGCGCAGGCGATCCAAGATCAGCCCGGCCAGCGACTCGTAGTCATCAGACTCGGGCAGCTCGCCCCCTAGCTCTTTGGTCACGTCGCGATTGAGCTGGGCGATCGACATGCGCGCCTTGACGCGGAAGCTGCCGTCTTTTTCGCGGCTGTAGAGCTGCGGTGCTTCATCGTGCTCGTCCTCGATCTCGCCGACGACTTCTTCGAGGATGTCTTCCATCGTCACGACACCGACTGCGCCACCGTACTCATCGACGACCACCGCCATGCCCTGGCGGGCTCGTTCCATACGGGTGAACAGCTCCATGGCCTTCGTCGATTCCGGCACGAAGATCGGCGAGCGCATGAGCTCAGCTGCGGTCATCGAGCCGCGCGTGGCTTTGAGCACATCGAAGGCGTGGACGACCCCGACGATCTGATCGAGCCGCTCGCGATAGATCGGGATGCGGCTGTATTTCTTGTCGGCGATCTCGCGCGCCAGGTCTTGCACGCGGGCTCCGGCTGACAGCGCGGTGACGTCGGAGAGCGGCACCATGACATGGTCCACGGTGGCATCCGAGAGCTCCAGGATGCGCGAGATCATCGAGCGCTCGCCTTCGGTCACGTCGCTTGCCGCTGGGCTGACGCCGGGGCCGTCGTCCAGGCTGGGGGCTGGCGGCGTGTTCACCAAGGTCTCGATCTCTTCGCGGGTGACGAGCGGCTGGTGGAGCTCGATGCCCAGGCGCTGCTGCGTCCAGGTCGCGAGGCGTGACAACAGGGACACGCCCGGGCGCAGGATCTGCGAGGCGGCGAACAAGAACAGCGCCATCCGCGGAGCCAGGGCATTGGCGTGATGGCGGACGATCGCCTTGGGGACGATCTCGCCGAAGATGACGATGACCGGCGTGAGCACCAGCATCAGGTACAGCTCGACGTGGGCGCGGTCGAAGCGGTACAGCCACAGCGTGATGACGACCGTCGACGTGACCACCGAGAGCTGCGTGCCGAGGAGCGTCGTCGCCAGCAGGCGGTGTGGCCGGCTGAAGAAGTACTCGACATAGCGAGCGCCACGCTGACCGGTCTCGGCGAGCTTGCGGATGTGGGCGCGGTCGGCGCTGACGATGGCGATCTCACTGCTGGAGAAGAACGCCTCAAAGATCAGGCAGATGGCGGCGATGATGAAGGGGGCCCAGATCACGAGGGGTCCTCGTTGCTGTCAATCGGTGCCGGCGTCAGCGAGATCGGGCGCAATCCCGTCGAAGAATCGGCGGACAGATCGGCGGCTGGCTCGCCCGGTCGGACTTGGCCGGGATCTGAGCGCGGCCCGAGGCTTCCCCCCGCGGTGCTGCTCGATTCGAGGAGCGGCAGCGATGGCGCCGGTCCCCCGGTCGCGGTGCTGGCAGGCGGCGCGAGGGCTGCCTCGGCAATATCGCCAAACAGCCAGTCGAGCAGGTCTTCCATGGTCACGACACCGGCCAGGCGACCGTATTCATCGACGACCAGCGCCATGTGCGTCTTGCGACGCTGGAACTCGCGGAACACGCGCTCGGCCTTAGCGCGACGCGGCACGAACAGCGGCGGATGCAGGAGGTCCGCGAGCTTCTTGCGGCCGCTCTCGTTAGCGGCCACGCCGACCATGTCTTTGGCGAACAGGATGCCGACGATATTGTCGCGACGACCGCGATGCACCGGCACGCGCGAATAGCGCTGTCGCGTCACCGCTTCGATGGCCCGTCCCAGCGGCAGATCATAGGGCAGCGAGAAGACCTTCTGGGCCGGCGTCATCACCTCGCGCACCGTCAGATCACCGAAGTCGAGGACGTTGTGGATCAGCTGCGCTTCGGTGCGCTGGATCTCGCCCTCGGCGCTGCCCAGATCGACGAGCGTGCGGAACTGTTTTTCGCTCAGCACGTGCGGGGTTTCGCTGTGGCGCACGCGCTGTCCGAGCAGGAACAGCACGGCCGAAGACAGCGCGCTGATAATCCAGCGCGGCACGGCCAAGATCCACGTTAGGCCAAACGTCGGGCCCGAGACGATGCGCGCCCAGCGCTCGTTGAGCTTGATGCCGATAGTCTTGGGGATCAGCTCGCCAATGCTGACCAGGATCGGCACGGTCAGCAGGGTTGCCGCGACGGCCACGATGACATCCTGCGAGGCCGGTAGCTGACCGAGGAGTCGGCTCGGCAGGAGCTGGAACACCTGAGTGACGGTGTCGGTCATGACCTCGGAGAGCAGGATGTTGGTCAGCTCGTTGCCGAGGATGATGGTGGTGATCAGGCGCCGCGGGTTCGACAGCAGCCACAGCACGCGTCGGGCTGAGCGATCGCCGCCGGGCTGCTGTTCCGCCTGACGCATTGCCTCGCGCTGCGCCATCGACAGCGAGAGCAGCGCCGTCTCGGTGCCGGAGAAGAAGCCGGCAAATACCAGCAGCGGCAAGACGAAGAGGGCGTGCGCGAGGAGGTTCATGGCAGGCGGTCGATCAATAGTAACGACAGACCTGACTAGGCGTGCGGAGAGATAAAGGCCAGCAGGTGTTCGAGCCGCGGGGCCGAGAGCGGTCCGGGGTCGGGACTGGTCGCGGACAGAAAGTGTGGGCGCTCGGCGGCGACGCGGGCAACAAAGCGCAGGCCAGCCGCTTCGGCGGCGCGACGGACCGGCAGATCGCCCCGCACGACCTCGCCTTGTACCAGCGAATCACCGACGAGGACGTAGAGCGAGGCCCCGGGCTTTAGCAACCGCGCCGCGCCCTTGAGCCAGCGATCGCTGTCGCTCTGATGATCGCGCTTTAGATCAGCAAGCTGGCGAGCTTCGCTATGACGACGGGCGGCCATTTCGGCGCGGGCGATCGGCGCGGGATCGATGCCGAGCCAGGGATAGCGTCGCACGTGATGATCGACGTAGTCGTAGGTGCCCAGATACGGCGGCGAAGTCACGATGCAGTCGACGCTACCCGCCCACAGCGGCAGCGCCTCGGGATCGCTGAGCACCGAGCGGGCATCGCCGGACACACAGAACGGACGTTCCTTGGTCGCGCCCGGCGGCAGGGCCTGAACTTTGCCCCACAGCGCGGTGTGCAGACGGGCCACTTCGCCGGCCTTGGCGATGAACCAGCGGCTGACCTGGCCAGCGGCGATCTTCCGATCGTAGGGTGCTGGGTTGGTCTCCGAGCGCTGGCGCGAGGCCTTGACGACGATCGACGAGAACACGAGGAGCAGGGCCTCAAAGATCGGCGCATCTCGGCCCGCCTGCTTTTCGATCTCGTCGCGCAGACCGCACAGCTCTAAAAAGACGTGCGGTGGGTAGAACTGCGGCTTGTCCCAGGTCCGGCTCGGGCGCTTGCGGGCCTTCACGCGGGCCAGCGAAGCGGCACCGACCCCCTCAGCCTGTGTCTGCAGCGCGCGCACCATGGCCGGGGGGAGCAGCGTGGCCTTGAAGCGGGCCAAGCGCAGCGCTAGCTCGCTGATATCGCAGCCGATGGCCCGGGCGCCGCGCAGTACCGCTTCCACGAGTATCGTGCCCGAGCCCACGAAGGGATCGAGCACCGTCGCACCAGGCGGTACTTCTGACAGCAGATGACGAATCGTCAGCGGATGCGCGCGGCCAGCGAAGCTGTGAAAAAGGTGGGTGCATAGCACGCCTTCCAGCTCCAGCCGCTCGTCGGGCTCTAGCCGATCCGGCAGCGGCGGCACAGCCAGTGCGGTGCGCAGCCACTCGGCGCGCTCGGGATCGCCCTCGCGCTGAAACGACAGCGTGGGAGCCGACAGCGAACGAAAGCGTCGACTCGCTGAGCCCGCGGCGCGCGGGAGCGGAGAGGAGGCATCCACTTGCGCGTCACGGATTGGGTGAGGCGATGCAGCTTCCCGAGGCGGCTCCATCGCAGCCTAGTCTTCCAGCACGGCCGAGGCGGTCTTTTCGGCGCGCTTGCGAAGGTTGTGATCCAGGAAGCGCTTGCGCAGACGAATCGCCTTCGGCGTGATCTCGACGAGCTCATCTTCATTGATGAACTCCAGCGCCGCTTCCAAGGTCATCAGCCGGGGCGGCGTCAGAAACAGCTTTTCGTCCGCTGCGGTGGTGCGGATGTTCGTCAGCTTCTTAGTCTTGCAGGGGTTCACGATCAGATCGTTATCCCGCGAGTGCATGCCCAAGATCTGGCCGGCATAGACGCGCTCGCCGGTGCCCATGAACAGCTGACCGCGCTCCTGCAGGTAGAACAGGGCGTAGGTGTTGCTCTCGCCGGGGTCCTGCACGATCAGCACGCCGTTGACGCGACCCTTGAGCGGACCGGCGTAAGCGCCGTACTCGCGGAAGCTGTGGTTCAGGATGCCGGTGCCGCGCGTGTCGGTCAGGAACTCGTTGCGATAGCCGATCAGACCGCGCGACGGGATGGTGAACTCGATGCGGGTGCGGCCGGGGCCGGCGGGACCCATCTCGCGCATGCGGCCGGCGCGGCGACCTAGCTTTTCGATGACCACGCCAACATAGGGATCATCGACGTCGATGAGCAGGTCTTCGTAGGGCTCCTCGCGTCCCTCGGGGCCGTCGCGGAAGATGACCTGCGGCTGCGATACGCACAGCTCATAGCCTTCGCGGCGCATCGTCTCGATGAGCACCGCGAGGTGTAGCTCACCACGGCCTGACACCTTGAACACGTCGGGGGCGTCGGTGTCTTCGACGCGCAGCGCAACGTTCGACTTGATCTCTTTGGTCAGGCGCTCGCGCAGGTTGCGCGTGGTGACGTACTTGCCTTCGCTGCCCGCGAACGGGCCGTTGTTGGCGATGAACTGCATGGTGATCGTCGGCTCATCCACCGTCAGCGGCGGCAGGACGCGCGGCGCGCTGATGGCGGTGATGGTCTCGCCGACGTTGAGCTCGGTCATGCCAGTGGCGGCGATGATGTCGCCGGCCCCTGCCTCAGCCACTTCGAAGCGGCGCAGACCCTGATAGGCCAAGAGCTTCTGGATGCGAAACTCTTCGCGCCGTCCCCCTTCGCGACCGCTGGCGATGAGCACGCGATCGCCCATGGCGATGCGCCCGCTCTCGATGCGGCCGATGGCGACGTAGCCCAGGTAGTCGTCGTAGTCGAGCGTCGCCACCTGCAGACACAGCGGCGAGCTGATATCGACGCGCGGCGGCGGCACGCGGTCGACGATCATGTCCAGAAGCGGCGTCAGATCCCCCGGCGGGTCGGCTGGATCCTTCACCGCATAGCCGTTTCGACCCGAGGCGAAGATCACCGGGAAGTCGAGCTGGGCATCGGTGGCCCCCAGCGCGACGAACAGATCGAAGACGGCGTTCACAGTGCCGTGCGGGTCGCAGCCGTCACGGTCGATCTTATTGACCACCAAGATCGGTCGCAGGCCCAGCGCTAGCGCCTTGCGCGTGACAAAGCGTGTCTGCGGCAGCGGTCCTTCAAACGCATCGACGAGCAGCAGCACTGAATCGACCATGCGCAGCACGCGCTCGACCTCACCACCGAAGTCGGCGTGGCCGGGCGTGTCGCAGATGTTGATGAGGAGGTCGTTGTAGTGGACAGCGGTGTTCTTCGCGAGGATGGTGATCCCGCGCTCGCGTTCGAGTTCGTTGCTGTCCATGGCGCGTTCTGCCACGCGCT
>CALFYE010000329.1 GCA_937952145.1 uncultured Myxococcales bacterium | reverse complement strand
TCTACACAGGCGAAGACACTCTTTCCCTACACGACGCTCTTCCGATCTGGCCAGGGACTCAGCCAGCTCGGCTACGACCAAAGCCGCACGCCAGTCAACTTCAATTGGAACATCCAGGAATCCCTCTCCTGGGTCCGCGGCAAACATAACTTCAAATTCGGCGCCCGCATGGACAAATACCTCACCGACTTTCAACCCCGCCAGAACCAGGCCGGCACCTACGGCTACTCCCAGTTCGGCACCAGCCAGCCGCAGGTCAACGGCACCGGCCACTCCTATGCCAGCTTCATGCTCGGCCTCGTCAACAATGCGGCCCGCGTCGCCCGCAGCGGCGACGGCTGGCTGGCCTTCGACATGCCGGTCGCCGAGGCACCGGCCCGCATCGCCCGGCTCAAGCAGCTGACTCGCGAGCAGGATCGCGATCCCGACGCCGACGATGCGCAAGCTGCGGTCCGCGGTGATGCAGCTGCGCAGCATGGGTGACGCGCTTTTGTCTTCGCGCTTCGAATCGGACGGGCGGCTGCGTCAAGACGATGCGCAAGATGATGTCCTGGCGTTTCTTTTGCGCGAGCTGATCGAAAATGCCGCGGCGCCTCAGAAGGACGAGCTGGACAACGTGCAGGCGACGCTGATGGATCTGCTGGGCGCTGGACACGACACGACGGCCAATGCGATGGCGTTCTGTCTGGGCTTGCTGGCGCAGCCGAACTGCGCACCCTGGCAAGAGCGCGCAGCCGCAGAGGCGCATGACAGCGACACCGTGCAGCCGCGGAGCGACGGAGCAGGCGCACCCGTGCTGACCGCTGCCTATCGCGAGACGCTGAGGCTGTACCCGCCGGGCGCCATGTTCTCGCGGGTGGCGTCTGCAGACACGTCCCTGGCGTGGGGTGGCGAAACGGCAGCCATCCCGTTGGGCACGCAGATGTTTGTGTCCCCGTACGTCATGGGTCGCGATGCGCGCGCCTTTCGCGACGCTGCGCATTTTCAGCCCCAGCGCCACTTGAGCACGCATGGTGCCGGTTCGTGTCCCCACCTGACCAAGCTGCGTGCACCCGGCTATGCACCGTACGGTGGCGGCAAGCGATCCTGCGTCGGCGCACTGCTCGCCGAAGTCGAAGCGATGGCGGCCTTGGGACGCATTGTGCGCAGCCTGCGCATCGAACTGGTCGCCGGAGATGCCGCGATCGAGGCGGATCTGCTGTTCACACTACGCCCGCGCCGACCGCTCCTTGCGCGGGTCTACGCGCGCCCGCCCGAGCAGCCTGCCGCCACACCGCCCGGGCCCGCGTCTCCGTAGCCAGTCCCGCGCCGGGCCCAGTGCGACGCGAGCTCGCCGGCCCTCCACTGGCCGCCGACCCGGGAAAACCGGCCTATCGCGATTTGACCATCCTCAAGCAGAACGTGACCACCTGGGCTGCACAGGCCCGAGCGGCGCCCACGACGCATGCTGGGAGCACAGCGCGCAGAGAGGCGAGGGCGATGGGGGGCTGGCCATTTTCCGATGCGTCTCGACGGGTTTGGAAAAAGGAAACCCACTTCTCGACGGGATCAGGGGTTCATCGTGACCTCAAGCCCGAGAACATCATGCTGATCAAGGATCCGAGCGTGGAAGGTGGGCTGCGCGCCAAGATCCTCGACTTTGGTATCGCCAAGCTGCTTCCTGACGGGGCGACCGAACAAGAGCGCAAGGACTTCAAGACCCGCACCGGCACGCTGATCGGCACGCCGACCTATATGTCGCCCGAGCAGTGCCGCGCATCGGGGCCACCCGATGACCGAACCGATGTCTATTCGCTGGGCGTCATCTTCTATGAGCTGTGCGATGGCGAGCCGCCGTTCGTCTCGGACTCGGCCGGTGAGCTGTTCGCGCTGCAGATGTTTGGTACGCCTCCGCAGATCAAAGATCGCGTTCCCGCGATCGATCCCAAGCTCGCGACGCTTCTGCAGAGCCTGCTGGAAAAAAAGCCGGGCGACCGTCCGAGCATGGCCGAGCTCCTGCGGCAGCTGGAGGCGCTGTCATCGACGGGGCTTAGCGACGGTCCGCTTGCGCAGAGTCCAGCGGCGCGACGCAAGCAGGGCGGGGGCAACGAAGGCCGTGACGCTGCGGTGTCGAGTGAGCTGCGGCAGACGCTGGGTACGCACACCAGCCAGAGCCATCGCGGCGAAGCGGTGGCCCCAGCGCCAAGGCCGCGTCCGGTCATGCTCGCCGCCTTAGGCGTCATCGCGCTGGCAGTGCTGGGAATCATCTCGCTCGTAGCGCTGCGGCCGCGTGGCGATGCCGTGAGCAGCCGACCCGCGGCGGTCGTCGATCTCGGCGTACCCGCGACCCCCACCGTCGCGCCACCGCCGCCCCCCAGCGTGGCCGCGCCGACCCCGGATCCGGCAGGCAGCCCAGGCAAGAGCATCGGCTCCTCGCGTTCCCACAAAGATCGCCCCAGTCGCAAGGGCAGTCGCCGCGGCAGCAAGGACGGAGATGCCAAGGTCGATCTTTGGAACTAGGCGCACCGGCCGTGGCGCGGTCAGTCGAAGGGCGGTGCTGGCGTCGCTGGTTGCGCTGCTGGGGCTGCTCACGACGTCGAGCCTGCGGGCGGCGCCCCCCGAGACCACAGCCGGTGCCAGCTTCCGCGAGACCTATGAGCGGGCCGGTCGGCTGTACGCCGCCAAGGACTACACCGCCGCCATCCCGGTGTTGCACGCCGCGTATGCCATCCAGCCGGTGCCGCAGCTTCTGTTCAACATTGCCCAGGCCTATCGCCGACTAGAGCAGTGGAGCTCGTCGCGCGTGTACTTCGAGATGTATCGCATGCTGCTCACAAGCCCGACGCCCGAGGTCCTGGGCTCGCTCGACCGCGTGCTCGTCGAAGTAAAAGAGAAAGAGCAGGCCGAGAAGCAGCCGCAGGTCATTGAAAAGACGCGCACGCTGGTGGTGCAGACCGAAAAGCCGGTGCCGCGCTATCTGCGCCCGCTGGGCATCACAAGCTCGCTTTTGGGCCTGGGGCTGATCGCGGGCGGCGCCACCTTCCTGGGGCTAAATGGTCAGTGCGCAAGTCCGGCCGTCGCGCCTGCGGTCGCCTGCGATCAGCTGTACAGCACCGGGACGCCGGGCATCGCGCTAACCGCCGCTGGAGCTGGCGTATTCTTGCTAGGGGTGGTGACGTTTTCGCTGTCGCTGCGCAAGCCGCAGCGGGTGGCTCCACGCATTGAGGAAGATTTTCCGTCGCTGCCCGGCCTGTTTGCTAGCGAACCCGAGCCCCCGCCGAGCGGCTGGAACCGCGATGGCACGCGGCAAGAGCCCGAGCCGCCCCCCCAAGGATGGAATCCCGATGGCACTCCGGCGTCACGCAAGTAATGCAAATGCTTTGCATCTTCGATCCGCGCGCGCTCTGCCCCGTCGCGCCTGGCAGGGCTTGATGGGTCGCCACTTCGCCCCGCTGCTCCTGAGCTTTCTGTCCTGCGACAGCCTGCTCGTGAGCAACCCGCAAAACTGCGAGCGCAATCCCACCGCCTGCAGCGCCGATCAGTACTGCGATCTGACGAGCAAGACCTGCCAGACGTTGGACTGCCAAGAAAACCCGACGCTGTGCCAGGCCAGCGAGTACTGCAGCAGCGAGACCCATCGCTGCACCCGCAAGGACTGCACGCTGGATGCGACGCTGTGCGCCGCTGATCAGCGCTGCAACCCGACGCTGCGCGCCTGCCAGACCCTCACCTTTGTCCTTGGCCAGCCCGATGAGGTCAGCAATCTGAACCTGGACTACGGCATGAACCGACCGGACATGGTGCGGCTGGCTCCCGACCCCAACGACAGCAGCAAGACCCGGCTGCTGGTGGCCGACACCGCGAACCGTCGCGTGCTGATCTGGAACACGTTACCGACGAGCAACCGCCCCGCGGATGCGGTCTTGGGGCTTCCCGATGTCCACACCATTTCATCGGTCGGGCCCTATGGCGGCGTCAACGAAGGCAGCGTCAGCGGCCCCTGGGGCCTCGCGACCGATGGCAAGCAGGTAGCGGTCGGCGACCTGTCGCTTAACCGAGTGCTGCTGTGGAATACCATCCCGACGCAGCCCCCGACGCGCGGGCCGATTGCCGCCAATCGCGTCTGGGGTCAGAGCAACTTCCTTGGTAGCTCGCCCGATGCGGGCGGTAGCGATCCCTCAGCCCTCGGCATTCGCAACTCGCGCGTGTTTATGGATCGCACGCCCGGCACCGAGTTCTACATCAGCGACCAACCGAACCACCGCGTGCTGTTTTTTCCCGCCTTCCCGGGGGGCAGCACGGTCACGCCGACGTACATCCTGGGGCAGCCGAACGGCATCACGGTTCTTGCGGGGACCAGCGCCACTACCCTGCGGTCTCCGCGGGATGTCACGCTCGACGGCCAGTTCCTGTGGGTGGCCGATACCGGCAACCATCGCGTCTTGGGATTTCCCTGGCCGATCAGCGCAACCGGGATCAGCGCCACAGCGGTCCTTGGCCAGGCCGGATTCACGACGGGCACACCCGGGGCCGGGACCAGCGGACTCGCCACTCCTTACAGCGTCACCGCCACCAAGTCGCCGCGCGTGCTGTGGGTCTCCGAAGGCGGCAGCAATCGCGTCCTGCGCTACAGCGCCCCGACGGGGATGGGCATGGCGGCGGACCTTGTGCTGGGCCAGGCGGACTTTACCTCGGGCACCGCCAACCGGGGCACGGGGCCGGCCGCGAATACCATCGCTACGCCGGCCGGTGTCGACACCGATGGCGTACATCTGGCCGTCGCCGATTACGGCAACAACCGCGTGCTGTTATGGAACACGCTGCCCACGGGAATCGGTCAAGCTGCCGATGTCGTGCTGGGCCAGCCCAGCGCCAGCACCAACGGCGTGAACATGCCGCCCAGCCGGGGGCCGCTGCAGTTCACCAACCCGCGTGGGCTAGCCACCGACGGAACCCGCCTGTTCTTGGCCGATTATCTAAACCACCGCGTCTTGATCTGGAATCAGATTCCGCGGACCGGCAGCACGCCCCCCGATCTGGTGCTGGGGCAGCCCGACTTTGTGTCCGTGGCGCCGAACGGCGGCGGGCCGGTCTCGGCCAGCGGATTCAGCCTTCCAGTCGCGATCACCGTCGAGGGGGGCCGCCTGGCGGTGTCCGACCACGGCAACAGTCGCGTCCTGATCTGGAATCAAATTCCGACGCAGAACAACCAGCCCGCCGACATCTGTCTGGGGCAGGCAAGCTGCAGCACCGCGGTGGTGGGTACATCGGCGGGTCAGCTTAGAAACCCCTACGGACTGCGCTTCGTAAGTGGCCGTCTGTACGTCGCCGATACCAACAATCATCGCGTGCTGTGGTTCGATGCGCCGGTCGCGCAGGGCTCGCTGGCAACCCGCGTGCTGGGTCAGCAAAACCTGACCAGCGGCGGCGCCAACAGCGGCGGCCTATCGGCCAGCACCCTGGTGGTGCCGCGGGGCGTCTTCGTCGACGGCAACCGCGTCCTAGTGGCGGACGGTGGCAATCATCGCGTGCTGATCTGGAACTCGCTGCCGACGCGCGATGGCCAGCCCGCGGATGTCGTGGTCGGGCAGGCCTCCTTCGGCAATTCCTACACGCGGCCGGATCGCGTGCTGGTCGAAAACCCGATCGATGTGCTGGTCGATCAAGGCCACCTGTATGTCCCCTGCACCACGCAGTCGCGCGTCCTTTATTGGGATCAGATTCCGACCAAGAACGGCATGCCCGCCGACCGCGTCCTGGGCCAGCCCGACTTCGCCTCGGCTCTGCCCAACCACCCCGATATGCCCGCCCTGGAACGCCTAAGCGCCCCGGCCTCTCTGCTGCGCATTGGCAATCAACTGCTGATCTCGGACATGGATTATAACCGTGTGGTCGTCAGAAGTTTGCCAATGTAGGTTGAGAAATAAATAGGGGATAGCCCCTTAAAGAAGAATGCAGGGCGATAAAGTTTCAACGGAAAATATGGTTCGAACATGATTCAAGATCTAAATACCGTCAATGTTTCCGGCTTCAAGCAGATTGTCGATAATGTATGGCGAGTCACCATCAACGGCAATAAATACGCGATAAAAGCCGAGAAACAGATTCCTCACGCACATTCATCCGATCCAAATGCCACATACAGTGGAAAATGGAACAACATGGCCTGGGCTTGCGAGCTATTCAGCAAGGTCATGGCGGACTCCAGTGTTCCGGTCGCCGCACGTGCCTTATATCGCGGCGAGGCCGCGCCGATGTATATCGAACTGCCGGGCGCCAGCTCGCTGGGTTCGAGCGACGAATGGGCTTCGCGCTTGTTCCAGATCGCGGACTGGTGCGACGGGGTGCAGTCCTTTATGGACGCCAAGCAGGATGCGGCCATGAAGAAGAAACTGGCCAAAGTCTTGGAAAAGAAAGAAGCCATGCAAGAGCTAGGGAAGGGCATGGCGGTCGATTTGTTTCTTGGCAACCGCGATCGATTTAGCCTGACCCCCGATCCCGAATTCGGCGACGATTGGTTTCTGAATGTGGATAATTTCTTTTTCTTACCAGACAAAGGCAAGATTGTATTTATGGATTTCTGGGATCCGAACAGTAATCTGAATTATCGCACGCGATTTAATAATGATGATTCATACCTGGGCCAATACCTCAAAACGAAGTCGGGGCGAGAAAAGCTGGCAGACCGGTTGCTGGGTCTGATGTCGCGCAGGTTGGAGCTCGATATCTCTAATAGAAAATATCTCATCTCTGGCTTTGAACTGGGGCAGCGTGCGCTGGGGAAGGCCCTCGTCGGCAGCGAGTCTTCGGCGGTTCGTTCGCGGATGTCCGCCTGTGGGATCTAGGTCGCCGTCCCCGCAGTTTGTGACCCCATTGCTTGGCCCGTCCGACCTCGTCTGAATCGCAAGTCGCTAGGCAGATCGCGAGATCGAAGTTTGGCTCACCTGCCGGGGGGCGGGCTGTCACGTCGCGCATTGCCCCAGGGGTGGACAGCTGCGGCGGTGTGCTCGCCCGATCCGCGGCGGACGAGCGGTCGTGCAAGCGCGCACTGCGCGCGCAGTCCCTGGCATGCGCGATGCAACTCGGAAGCGAGCGAGGAGGAGTGGATGGAGAAGCAGATCGGCCCGTACAACATCGTGCGGCTCGTTGGCACGGGCGGCATGGGCTCGGTCTATGAGGCGGTGCACTCGCAGATCCAGCGGCGCGTCGCCATCAAGGTGCTGCACAAGGACTTCCAACAAGATCCCGAATTCGTGCAGCGCTTCTTCAATGAGGCGCGTGCCGTCAACATCATCAACCATCCCAACGTCGTTTCGATCTCGGACTTTGGTACGTCGGCAGCGGGCTCGCCCTACATCGTCATGGAGTATCTGGAGGGTGACTCGCTGCGGCAGCGACTGGCGCGCAGCGGCAAGCTGTCGCCGGAAGTGGCGATGCGCATCGGCAAGCAGGTGGCGCTGGGCCTGGCGGCGGCGCACAGCAAGCAGGTCATCCATCGCGGACCCATCCAAGCGCAATAAAAGTCGGGAAATCGCGAACTTATGCGGGCTGGGAAAGAGCTGGGGAATCCGAGAGAGGCCAGGGACTTTGGGCTTGTTCTCGACGGAAGTGAGCCAGGGCATCCGTTCCATGGGGACTCATCGCGCAGAGTCGCTTTAGGAGGGCGTCTGTGCTGGCTTCAGTGGCCGGGGCAGGAGGAGCGTCCCGCGGCCTCAGTACAGTAGCCCCACTGCGCACTTGCGCATCGCGCTCGTTGCCGGGGGGCGATCATCAGGCTATCTGGTCGAGCGGAGATGCTGGCAACGGCAGAGACGGCGCTCACCTCGATGCAGGGGAACGCATCGGAGGTCATCGCTCGCTTGGGGCTCCAAACCATCCATGCCCCATTACGCGATGAATGCTGCTCATTGCGCCAACATGGAACGGACACAAGAGCCACGGGAGCCGCTGGGAAGCTTGATCGCCGAGGAGGCCCCTGGGAAAGCCCCGAACCGCGAAGCCTCGCATGCGCCGATCCGGGTAGGGTCTCCGATGTCAGGAACCCAGGCGACGCAGCCAGCTCGGTAGCAAAGGCCAACCGAGCATCGGCACACGGCATGAGCCCCTGCTCTCACCGCGGTCAAGCCTGGTGCAAGGGCGTTCTCCTTACCGATAGTAGATCGGAAGAGCGTCGTGTAGGGAAAGAGTGTCT
>CALFYE010000328.1 GCA_937952145.1 uncultured Myxococcales bacterium | reverse complement strand
GGCATGCCGCAGATCGAGGTCACCTTCGACATCGACGCCAACGGCATCGTCAACGTCAGCGCCAAGGACAAGGGCACCGGCAAGGAACAGAAGATCGCGATTACTGGTAGCTCTGGCCTGACCGAGTCGGAAATCCAGCGGATGGTCAAAGACGCCGAGTCGCACGAGGCTGATGACAAGAGCCGTCGTGAATCCGTCGAGGCCCGCAACCACCTCGACAACGCGATCTACCAGGCCGAGAAGCTGCTAACCGATAACCGTGACAAGGTCCCGGAGGCAGAGCGCGCCGAGGTTGAGCGCGAGATCGAGGCGGCTAAGAAGGTGCTAGAGACGCACAAGGAAGCCAAGGACGCCTCGTCGGCCCAGGCCCTCAAGGACGCCGAGGAGAAGCTGAAGAAGTCTCTCTATAAGATCGGCGAGATGATGTACAAGCAGGCTGGGGGCGCGCCTGGTGATGCTACGGCTGGCGCTGGTGCTAGCGCCGGCGGTGCTCAGGGTTCGCCGGGCAAGAAGGACGACGGCGTCATCGACGCTGAGTTCACGGAAGACTCGAAGTAAGCCTCGATTCCATCCGCGCTCTCGCCGCGCCAGAGCATCCCTGCCATTGCGGCAGGGGCTCTGGCGCGATTTTTTTTGGGGGGGCGGGGAGCGATGCTCAGGAGACGGCGGAACCGCGCGCTAGCGTCGGAAGAGGCGATCTCCGGAGCGCCCTAGCAGGCCGCGCAGCCAGACGCGCTGCTCGGGATCGGCAGAGTCGCTGCGCTCGCGTCCGGCGTCGCTCGGAATGTCAGAGATGAGCCGGGTGCGCAGGTCGCGGGTGGGTTCGCTATGTAGGGCCGGTAGCTCGACGCTAGCGCTCGGCATGGGCTCGGCAGCACCGATTTCCAGCTCGACCTCCAGCGACTGATTCGACGGGCGGGCCGGCGCTTGCCGTCGCACCGGTGGGGCACCATCCAGCGACGCGCGCAGCCGCGATCTGGCCACGACCTCGGTCTTGGCGACGCGATTTTCGCGGCTCAGCAGGTCGACAAACGACGCTCGCTGTAGCTCGTTGCTGAGCGACGACTGGCGGGGGATGCCCGGGCTCGGCAGCGCTGGCAAGGGCTGGGGCCCGCGCTCTGCGCCCAGGCTGGTCCGCGACTCCGGAACGGCTCCCCGCGGCGACAGCAGCCGGTCGAGCGACGCCTTTGATGGTGTCATCCCGGGAATCGTTCGTTCTTCGCAAGCGTCTGCCAGCATGTCGTCCTGTGCCTCGACGGGCTGGTGATCTCCGCTCGACAGCCCCGCCCGCACTGCCAATAGCTCGCGGACTAGCTCGTCGGCGCTGGCAAAGCGCTCGTCTACGGCGTGCTCGGCAGGCAGACAGCCGAGGGCCCGCAGCATGAACTGGCCTGCGTGCCCGCCCAGGAGCTTGAGCAACCCCTGACGCTGCTCAGCCCCGATGGGCAGCAGCGCCGGTTGGCCAAAGACCAGCTGAAACAGGATCTGACCAATCCCGCTGAGGTCTGCCCCAATCGCCTGCGTCAGAGCAGGACCAGGCCCGATGCGTCGCAGACCGTAGAGCCGCGCCGCTGACAGCACCGTCTCGTGCCCGTCTTCATCGTCGCTATCGCTGACGTTGACGTAGACCTGGGTGGTATCGAGCGTGCCGTGGGCAATCCCCTGACTGTGCGCCGTCTGCAGCAGCTTGATCAGGGGGTAGAGCAGTGAGGTGCCAGCCGCGAAAGCTTGACGGGCATCGCTCGGCCGTCGCCACTCGCGCAGCGCTAGGCTCAGGGGCTGCTCGGCTCCCAGGCGGCTGGCAAAGAAGCGCAGGCCGTCGCGGTCCGAGCCCAGCTCGATCAGCTGAAACAGGCTGGGGTGCGGTTCGAGCAGGCGCTGAGCGCCGACTTCGCGCTGCATGCGCTCGTCGAAGTCGCGTCCCGGGCGGTCGTAGACCAGCGAGAGCGCAGCCCGCTGGCCGCTGACCAAGTGGTAGGCAACGAAGATGCCGCCGCCGGTGCGCGGGCCCAAGAAGGCCTCGATGCGCCAGCGCTTGCCGATGACCTCGGGGGCCAGCAGGCTGCCGTCGTGGCGGCAGTAGATCGGCAGGGCCTGTGTCGGCTCGGTGCGTTCGAAGATGGCACCGCACTCAAAACAGCGTCGGGACCCGGTCTGCATGGCTACCTCCAGCGGCGGCCGAGTCCGCCAAGCGGGAGCTCGGCCACATTGGATAGAGTACCACGAATTCCGGAAAAACTACAAATTCAGCAAATTCTACGAACTACTGGATTTCAATAAATTCTTGCTTACCAGGGGCCCCTGGCCAGCCTGGGGGCGCCGGCTCAGCCGTGACCCGGATGGGCAGGGCTGGTAGGGCGAGCGCGGACAGCCAGCTAGGGAGCGGCGGTGGCGCCCGGCGAGGCGTAGCGACCCGAGCTGCTGCCCCGGCGCTTTTCGTCCCCGCGGACGCGTGCCACGAGCTGAAAGCTGCCCAGCGGAGCACTGCTCGGGATGCTGACTTCCAGCGCGAAGCTGCCGTCGCTAGCCGTCACCGTTCGGCCGAGCAACACCGCAGTGGGCTGGGTTGCCAGGTACAGATAGACGTCGAGCCCTGAGGCCACTTGGCCGCGACCGCTGACCTGGACAAGGCCACGCACCGGCACAGCGGCGCCGCGGTACATCCGGCGGGCGGCACCGACCGAGACGCTGACCTGGGTGCTGCTCAGACTGGGGGCGACCCGGCGGTCTTCTGGGGCCTGCAGATCATCCGCTGGGATCGGCAACGGAGCGTCGCTGCCGTCATCTGTGCCGTCGTCGCCACGAGAGAAATCGACCACCCCAGGGTCGCTGTTGCCGCCGCCAGCTCCGGTCCGACCCGAGCCGCTTGCGCCCTCGCCCGGCCGCCCGGTGGATGCATCGGTTTTCGCGCCTCCCCGGCCACCTGCCTCGCTGCTTCCGCCGCTGCCGTTGCCGCCGGCCGCCCCTGGGTTCTCTGGCGCGCCGGGGCCAGAGCCATTGCCGCGGGCCTTGGCGCGATCTTCGGGGCCATCGAGGGCGGGGAGGGCATCGCCACCTGAGCCGCTGGCAGCGCGCTCGCTGCGACGGGGAAGTCCGGTGACGCTGGGGGCCCGCCCCTGACGGAAGCGCTCGGGCCGCTCGAAGGGGTCACCGCCCTTTTCTTGGTAGGCGGTTCGCGACTCGCCACCAAGGACTCGCTGCTGCAGCGGCGCCCCACCGAGGTTGATGCGTCGCCAGTAGCCCGCCTGTCCCGCCGCCGCTGGGATGTAGACCTCGACGAAGACGTGCAGCTCATTTTCGACGTAGCGGGTAGGGATGCCGGCGGCCAGCGCAGTGAGCACGAAGGCATATGAGCGATGGCGGCAGACCCCGCGCTGGCTGAGCGCGATGCGCAGATACAGCGAGCGTCCGTCGCTGCTATCCCCAAGTGGGGCAATGCTGAAGTCGCGAAAGTAGCTGACCAAGGTGTTGAGGACGTCAAAGTAGTCGCTGGCTGGCGTCGGTCGCACCCCGATATGGGCCAGCACGCGAGCCGCCTCGCGACGAATCGAGCCGGGCACCTCTGGGACATCGGGCAGATCGCTCAAATGCGGCCGGGGAGCGTGTGCCGGGATGAGCGGGCCGGCGAAGTAGCGCTGCGGCGCATCGACCAGAAAGACCAGTCGGTGTCGGCCGGCGTGGAAGCCCTGCACCGCGACATTTTCGGCGGCATCGATGCGGAAGCGCAGCGTGCTCGCGGGCTGCGTCTCGTACGACAGCAGGCGCAGGCCGGCGGCGGGGGTCGGCAGCGGGATCCACTGGCGCGGCTCGATGTCGATGACCAGCGAGGCGTAGAACGGATCGCGGCCGGCCGAGAGGCGGTTGCCCTCGACGGGAAGCTGGCGCGGCGACTCGCGCTGGACGTACAGGTGCCCCTCGTCGTCGACGCTATCGAGGACGGTCATACGCTTGTAGGGGAAGACGGCGGGATTGAAGACCTCGTGATAGGCCCGCTCGCCGGCTGGTTCGACGCCGGTGTACTCGTCGGGGGCCACCTGCAGCCGGCGCAGCGGCGGGGGGTCTTGCCCGGCGGGCGGGGGCGTGGTCTGGGCTGGTGTGTTCGGCGTGGCCTGGTTGGCCGACGACAGGACTTGTTCGTGCGGCAGCGGGGTGGTGCCGCTGCGGGGGGCGCCGACCATGCCATCGGGTCCCAGAACTGCGTCGGGCAAGGCATCGCTCCGCTCGCCATCGCGCTTGCACACCCCCTGGAAGCAGCGCAGCGACGGAGACGGCACCGGCTCATGCAGCACCGGCTGGGCCTGCGCCGACAGCAGCGGCAGGCTAAAGAACGCTGCCAACCACAGACGCGGACGCCGCAGTCGGGGGGAACCAGCGGGGGAGGGGGCGACAGGCACGAAGGCCATCATATCAGCGCGCGCCGTCGTCGGTTGTCGCGCGCCGATCAGCGAGGAGCGACCCTAGCCGATACGCACCCGCGACTCGCCGACCTGTTCGCGCTGGTGATTGAACAGCGGAAGCTGCGAGTACGGCCGCAGCGCCTCTAGCTCGGCTGGGTGAAGCCAGCCCAGGTGCGAGAGCAGCGCGAACACGACAGCGTCGGTGACGCGGCTGTTGCCGTCTTCGATCTTCAGCGCCAAGCTGCCCTGGCCCTGGGCCCCCAGCGCATAGAGACCGTCGGCCCCGACCTTGCCCACCAGCCGCCCGGCGGTGACTTCGACAAGGGCCGTGCACAGCCGACCGCTGCCCGCCACCATGCGCGGCGCCGTGCGCAGTGCGGACAGGATCTGCTCACCCGGTGCGCGGTGCGGCTCGGGCAGGGCGCTGTGGAGCAGGCGCAGATAACCCAAGGCCAGCGAGCGCAGCGGCGAGCGGAAGACCACTGCCCCACAGCCATCGACGGCGGTATCGATCTGCGAAAGCGGAACTTCGGTGACCTGCGACAGGTGGCGCAGGATTTCTTGCTGCAGTGGGTGGTGCAGCCGGTTGTAGTCCGCGATGGGCCAGCCGCGCGCCAGACAGACGGCCAGCATGCCGCTGTGCTTGCCCGAGCAGTTGTTGTGCAGCCGCGTCGGAGCCGCGCCCCGCTCGGCCAGCAGCTTGGCTTCCTCGCTTCCTAGGGGGATATGCGGACCACAGTGCAGCGCGTCCGTAGATAACCCTGTCTTGGCCAGCATGCCGGCGGCCACCGCGACGTGCGCATCGCCCCCGCTGTGGGAGGCGCAGGCCAGGGCCAGCTCATCGCGGCTGAAGCCAAAGCGATCCATGGCGCCGCTGTGAAACAGGCTCAGTGCCTGGATGAACTTCGCCGCCGAGCGCCAGAAAGCCGGCGCTTGGCCATCACCGCTCTCGAACAGCGGTGGCGTATTCGGCCCGGCCCCGACTGGCAGGGCAATCGCTCGCACGCGGCTCAGTGATTCAAGATGGCCGCCGCGCAGCGTCTCAACGTGGATGGAAATCGGCTGCATCGACCTTAGAAACTCCCGCTCCCGCCCGACATGCAGCTCTTGCAGTCGGGGTCCATGGGGCGCTTATCGCAGTCTAGCGGGCAGTAGCCGACGCGGTTGAACGGCTTCTGCACAAGCTCACAGGTGACGGTCTTGCCGTCGACGCTCATCTCGCCGTAGCCGCCGCTCTTTTTGAACTGCTCAGAACAGGCGACCTGGGCTGGGGTCGTGGTCGCCCATGCCGGTAGTACGGGGAGGGGCGACTCGGCGCTGGCGGTCGGATAGTCGCCTTCGGTGCACACCGAGGCCACAACGCAGTCGGTGGGCAGCGGGTTTTTCACGTCGCCAGCCTTGATGGTGTAGCAGAGCTGGAAGTGACCGACGCAGTCGACCGTCAGCTTGTTCGGCGACCAGGGCTTCGACGGCACCATCAGCTTGCCGTCCATCATCTTTTCGCAGGTCGGCGTCGTGCCATTTAGCACTGCCGAGGCGGATCCCATGTGTTTGCCATCGCTGGCGGTGTAGAAGCAGGGCACGACATTGTCCAGCGCCCAGCGCCCCGCCGAAAAACAGTTGCAGGCTTCCTTGCCAGTGGTGGTGCCGGGGATGGGCAGGACGTAGCCCTCGCAGGGGCCCCAGACGCTGCCGATCTCGCCGTTGGGGACGCAGGTGGTGACGCCGTCGCGACAGATGCCCAGGCCGCGGTTCTTGCGCAGTCCGGGCCAGCAGGCAGCGGTGTCGCCGAGCTTGGGACAGGCACAGCCCTGGCGATTCTTGTCGTCGGGGCACTCGGGCGTGCCGCCGGGCGGCATGGGCGAAGGGAGGGTGCCGCCGTCGACCCCGCAGTACATGGGCGGCGGATCCTGGGCCCAGAAGGCATCAGGATCGAAGCTCAGATCGCGCGGCCCGGGGCTGCTGCCGCCGTCTGCGTCGCCGCCATCGCCACCCCCGTTGCCGTTGCCGAGCACCATCGTCGAACAGGCCACCGCCGCCGCCGAGAGCAGGGCGAAGACGCTGAGCCAGCGCAGTCTGCGAAGAAGTGTTGAGCGCATGCGCGCACTATAGCCAGCGGCCGCCGACTTTTCTGCAATTCTGCAGCCTGCCGAACGGGGGCTACAGACGGAGGCGGCAGACGGGCGCTACTGACCCGAAAAGCGCGGCGCTCGACGGGCGAAGAAGGCGGCGATGCCTTCGCGCACGTCGGCGGACTTGCCCAGCGCGGCCTGGCAGTGGGCCTCCCACTCGATCTGGCTCTTTACGTCGACGTCGAGCGCATGCTGCAGGCTGCGCTTGCTGGCCGCGATGGCCAGAGGCGGTCCCTCCGCGAGGCGTAGGCACAGCGCCTCAACCTGCGTCGTCAGCTCCTCCCGTGCGACGGCCCGCTGCACCAGGCCGATTCCGGCAGCGGCTTCGCCGGTCAGCACCTCGGCACACAACAGGAGCTCGGCGGCGCGACTGGGACCGACGATGCGCGGTAGCAGCCAGGTGATCGCGAAGTCGCCCGACAGCCCGATGCGATGAAACACCGCCCCCAGGCTGGCGTCCTTCGCCGCGATTCGCAGATCGCAGGCCAAGGCCAGCGCCAGTCCCGCCCCCATGCAGGGGCCCTCGATGGCGGCGACGACCGGGCGATCGAGGTCGAGGATCTGGCGAATCACCTGCGCATCGCGCACAAGCTGCTCGGTACGTACGGCGAGCGGCCACTCCAGTCGCTCAGGCATGCTGGACAGATCGCCACCCGACGAGAACGCCCCGCCGGCCCCGCGCAGCAGCACGACGCGCACGCTGCGATCGACGGCGATGCGGGCAAGCTCGGTCGACAGCGCCCCCCACTCCGCCGGGCCCAGCGCATTTTTGCGCGTCGGACGATTGAGGGTCAGCGTGGCGACCCGAGCATCGCCCAGACTGCCGCGCAACACCGACGGTGAGCTATCCGTTTCCGACACGAAAACCTCCTCCTTCGGCCGCGGGCTCGTCATCGCGCTGCAGATCGGCAAACGCTGGGCGCAGCTTCTCGTAGGTCGCCAGCATGTGTTCGCTGAGCACCTTCACATCGCCGACCACCGGCATGAAGTTGGTGTCGCCGTTCCAGCGCGGCACGATGTGAAAATGCGCATGCTGATCGATGCCCGCGCCGGCGACGCGCCCCAGGTTCATGCCCAGGTTCACGCCGTGCGCCGACAGCTCGCGGCTGACCCGCGCCACGCTCTGCCGCAAGAGCTCGCAGGTGGCCTGATATTCCTCGGCGGGCAGCGCCATCAGATCGGCGGTATGTCGACGCGGCACGACCATGACGTGCCCGCTGTTGTAGGGGAAGCGGTTCATGATCACGAAAGCCTGCGGCGTGCTGCACAGGATCTGGTGTCGCTCCTGCGCGGCTTTGCCCTCGGCGGGGAAGCGGCAAAAGATGCACTCCTGCGCGCCGTCGCCCGAAGCTGCGGCCGGTGCACTGCCGGTCGCGCTCAAGATGTACGCCATGCGCCAGGGAGCCCAGAGTCGGTCGATCGCCATCGCGGCGTCCTCCAGTGGAAACGAGGAGACAGCAATATCACCTCTGCGAAGGCGACGTCAGCCCTGGCCTGGGGCCCGCGATCTGCTGTAGCTCGCACCCCAAGCGCCCAATCGCACCGCCCTTCCCGTCGCTGCGCACACCCGCCTTTCCCGCGATAGGGGGGGCGTGATATTGGAAAGGCTAGGTTTTTTCGCTCTGCAGCCGGGGGGCTGGGCACGTGCGACTGCTCAAACAGGTTCGCCTATTTTTCCAAGAGGGCAGCTCGGACAAGGTCTACGAGATCGACCTGTGCGAGATCGGGCCGGGACGCTGCGTCGTCAACTACCGCTTCGGGCGTCGTGGTAGCCGCCTGCGCGAGGGCAGTCATACCGCTGCGCCGGTGAGCCTGGCCGAGGCCGAGCGCGCCTTCACGACGCTAGAGCAGTCGAAGCGCCGCAAGGGATATCTCGATCTGCCCGCCGCCGGGGTGGCCGTCAGCTCGACGGGAGCAGCGTCTCGCGGGCCGGCTCGTGCGGTTCCAGCCGCGGCAGCCGGGCGTCCCAATCGCACCCCAGCCGAGTTTCGCGAGGCAGCGGTTCTGCGTCGCTTGCAAGCCGGACCGCGCGGGGGCAAGTGGCCGATCGAGCGCGCCATCTGGCGGGCCGGTGAGCTGCGGGTTCGCGGGGCCGCGCCGGTCTTGATCCGGCTCTTGGGCGGAGGGGCACTGCGCGACTACTGCATCGTCTGGGCCCTGGGCCGCCTGGGGGACGAGGTCGCCGTCGAGCCTCTGGTCGGTCTATGGCGCGCCGCGAGCACCCCGGACATGGTGCGTCGGCTGGCCGTCGAGTCGCTGCGTCTGCTCGGCAGCGATGCGATGCGCGCCGAGATGGCTCGCGATCTACTCGACGAGCTGCCCGTCGAGCTGCGTCGTCCCGCGCAAAGTGGAAATACCGAGGCCCTGCTCGCGGCCCTCAACAAGTACGTAACCGGCTCCGACGCGACGCGCTACGAGGTGCTAGAGACCCTGTACCTCATCGACACCGATGCGGTGCGGCCAGCGCTGCTGGAGTTCGTGCGCAGCGCGCCGCTTTCGGGCCTGCACTTTCAGCGCCTGCGCTTCCTGCTCAAAGCCGCCGAGCTGCGGTCGGACGGCGAGCTCTTCGGGCTTCTGGCCTATCGCTTCGCCAAAGAAAAGCCGGCGACGCGGAGCTATGGCTCGCGCGGGCGCACCGCCTACCTG
The DNA here is from genome assembly GCA_937952145.1 of uncultured Myxococcales bacterium. Classification (GTDB taxonomy): domain Bacteria; phylum Myxococcota_A; class Polyangia; order Palsa-1104; family JAEUJZ01; genus JAEUJZ01. Next base: position 15,282 of record CALFYE010000328.1, on the reverse strand, counting down.
GCAACGACGCGCAACTACCTGCAGCTGCGGGTGTGGCGACGGCTGCGGCGCCTGGGGGGGCTCGCCGATCGCGACTACATCAAGATGGCGGTCGGCGTGCTCTTGCCCTTCGTCGATGGCGATGCTGTCGCGGTGCGCAGCGTCGGGCGCAATCACTGGGGACCGTTCGCACCCTACTGGGCCTTCAATCAGATCCTCTACGGCAAGAGCCCGCGCTTTAAGCCGCAGCGCAACGCCAAGGCCTTCCGCTGCAAGCCCGGCTATCGCCCCAGCGACGGTGATGCGCCGCCGCACGTCCGCGAAGAGTCCTTCCCAGCGCTGTGGACCGCGCAGCCCGCCGGCCTGCTGCACCTCCTCGCCGAGAGTGCCTGCCGGCCGGTGCACGAGTTTGCGACCCAGGCCCTGCGCGATTGTCCGGCGGTGCTCGCCGATCTTGATAACGACACGCTGCTGCTTCTGCTGTCGCGACCGTACGACGTCACGGCCCAGCTGGGCTGCGAGGTGGCCGCCGCCCGCTATCAGCCGCTGGCCCCTGATCTGACGCTGGTGCTGGCGGTCGCGAGCTGTGCCGCGGCGTCCGGGCGAGCGCTGGCCCATCGCTGGATTCGCGAGGGGGCAGGCTTCTTTACCGTCGATGGCAACTTCCTGTTCGCGCTGTCCACAAGTCCGCACGCCGACACCCGCGAGGCCGCTCTGCAGCTGATCCGCGGGACCTCGCTGCCCGACGCTGCGGCGCGGGCGCTAGCCAGTCGCTTGATCACGGCCTTGCTGGGTCTGGGCGTCGGCGCGGATGCACCATCGCAGGCTCGTGATATCGGCGCCATCCTGCTGCGCGGTATTGGTCATGCGCCGATCTCGGTGCTGCGCTCGCTGCCGCTGCGATCAATTTTTGATCTCTTGCGCCACCCGCTCGGCGAAGTGCAGGGCATCGGCGCCAGCCTGCTTCTGCATCATGAGCAGGGCGTCGCGGTGATGTCGCGCGAGGATCTCGACGCGGTGCTGCAGGCGCTGCTGTCGTCGTCGTTCGCGCCGACGCGCGGTCTGGGCATGCAGCTCCTCGCGCAGGTCTCGGACGCTCGCCTGAGCGAACAGCAGGAAATGCTGCGCACCCTGTGCACGCATCCGCTTCCCGATCTTCGTGAAGCGGCGCGGCCGCTGATCCGTCGCTTGGCTTTGCAGAAGCCCGCCTTTGCCTTGGCGATGCTCGGCGAGCTGATCTCGGTTCTGCGCGGCGGTGAGCCGCACGAAGGCGTACACGCGCACGTCCTGCGCCTGCTGCGCGAAGATCTCCGCGGCGCGCTCGCGACCTTGCCGCTGCCAGCCGTGCTGGAGCTTGCCAGCAGTGAATCGACCGTCGCGCTGGAGCTGGCCGGCCAGCTACTTGCCGCACAGCCAGCCTGGGCCACCGAGGTGCCGATCGAGCAGATCGTGAGCCTGGCGCAGTGCGAGGTCCGGGCGGTGCGCGAAGCCGCCCACGCATATTTCCGCGCCTCGCTGCCGCGCATCCGGGGAAATGCCGAATCGCTCGGCACCGCGGTGCGCATCGTCGAGAGCAAGTGGGAAGACACTCGCGAATTCGGCTTCCGCATGCTGCGCGAGGAGTTCTCCGAACGCGACTACACACCAGCGATCCTGGTCGGCATCTGCGACAGCATCAAGCCCGACGTGCAGGCCCTGGGCCGCGAGCTGATCAGCCGCTACTTCCAGAGCGAGAGCGGCCCCGAGTATCTGCTCAAGCTCAGCGAGCATCCCTCGACGGATCTGCAGCTGTTTGCGACGAACTATCTAGAGACCTACGCCGGCTCGCAGATCGAGCGGCTGCGGGCACTGCGGCACTACTTCGTGAGCGTGCTGTCGCGCGTCAATCAGGCGCGACTGGCCAAGGCGCGGGTGCACGCCTTCCTGCGAAGCGAGGCGCTCAAAAGTGCTGAAGCGGCTGCGGTCGTCGTCGAGATCCTGACGCGGGTTTCCGCAACCGCGGCGATCGGCGAGCGCGCCCGCGCCATCGAGTCGCTGCTAGCGATTGCGGCGGTGCATCCGACGATCCCGCTGCCGATCTCGGTCCGTCCGCCACCACGACGGGACAAGACCGCAGCCAGCGGGGGGAAAGGCCGGGCAGGGGAGGGACGCGGTGCAGTTTAACTACGCCTACAAGGGCAAGTCGGCGGTCGACAACCGACACCTCGACGCCACGCAGATGTCGTTCGCGCCCGACCTCAAGCGCGATCCGACCTACTTTTCCGGTGAGCTGAAAAAGAGCATCGAGTTTCGCGAGGCGATCAGCGCGCTGCACGACGTCGTTGTGTCGGACCTGCGCTTCCATCCCAAGGACAAGACGGAATACAAGGCCTGGGCGGCGCAGCAGGAACAGCTGAACTGGCAGGAAGTCGCGGGCCGGCGTCGCGAAGTCGCCGAGCGCATCCGCGGCCTGCAGACCGAGCTAGACGAGCTAACCCGGCGCAGCGCCAGCCGCATGGCCCCCTTCTATCAGGCGCGACGGCGCTACTTCGAATACCTGTACGAAAAGGATCGCGACGCCTGGTTCGTCCTCGATCCCGTTATCACCGTCCACCCCGACGAGATCTTCTTTGAGTGCTTCAGCCAGGATGAGTCGAGCTACGGCCGCCTGGGCGCAAGCTACGAGGTCTTTCAGGGCATCGGCGAGTTCGCCTGCGGCACCACCAACATCGACTACTCAGCGGCGCTCTACGACGAGTTTCAAAAAGTTCGGACTTACAAGAGCACCAAGCTCTGCGTCGATCCCTCGGGCTTCGACGTCAAGACGAGCGGCGAGGCCGACTTCCGCGAGGTGAAGATCGATCTGCCTGATAGCTGGGTGCGCGGCTTCCTGCAGGTCAACTCGGCGATGTCGCTGCCGGCCACGAGCTTTGTGCTGCATCCGATGGATGTGCACAACCTGTGCTTCGTACTGCGTCGCCACCGCGAAAAGCAGGGCCCGCGCAGCATGCGCTACATCCTTGCGCCGGGGCAGCCGGTGCGCGTGGTGTTCGATCCCTGGGGCATCGAGATCCGCTGTCCGCGATCGATCTACGAGGGCAAGAGCGCGCAAGAGATCCGCGTCTGGGGTCGGCGCCGCCTGCACATCCTGGAGCGCCTGATCCCGATCGCCAAGTCCTTCACCGTGCATCTTCTGGGCAGCGGTCTGCCGTCGTTTTATGTCGCGGATCTGGGCGATCTGTCGTTCACGCTGGGGCTCTCGGGCTGGACCGCGAACGACTGGTCCGCCTCGGGCAACTTCGATCTGATGGCACCGCGCGCCGATGTCGATGAGCTCACGCGGCGGCGGGTCTTTGACGGCCTGCGCGAGAGCTATCTTGCGCGGCCGGATGCGCTGGCGGATCGGCTAGGGCTCGATCGCGCCGTTGTGCTGGGCGCGCTGTCGGCCTACACGCAGGCCGGTCGCGCGATCTTCGATCTGAACAAGGGCGTCTATCGCCTGCGTGAACTTTCGCGCGAGCCGCTGCCGATGGATGCGCTGCGCTTCGCCAACCCGCGGGAAGAGAGCGCGACGCGCTTTGTCGTCCAGTACAAGTCGGTGCGGCTCACGCAGAACACGGTTGATGCGGCCGGCGTGCTGACCCTGCGCGGCCAGGTGAAGGACAAAGAAAAGCGCCTGGATTCATCGTTGATTATCGACGCCGATGAGCGCATTATTCGAGGGGAATGCGCGTGCAACTTCTACCAGCAGAACAAGCTGTACAAGGGGCCGTGCGAGCACATGCTGGCGCTGCGCATGCAACATCGCCGCAGCCTGGCGGGCTCGGCTTCGTAGTCGCGTAACACGTTCGTCAGTTTGAGCAGGTTCTTCAGTTTCTAGGGGGGGAGGAGCGGGAGGCTCTTCTTGCAATCGGGCGGTGGATCGCCGTCCATGCAGCATGGTTGGGTATGCATCACGGGTCCGCTCTTTACTGTGCGGGTCTGGGCCTGGTGTCCAAATTGCGGTGTGGTTTCCGGATAACCAATGTTCGACACCAGGCCCGCCCCGCTCGAGTTGAGACGGCCCAGTCCTCGGAGGTCTTCGAAGTCGGTCCTCCTGCTCCCCCCACCCTAGATCTTCACCAGGTCTTCGCCGCCGTCGGCTCTGCTTCGGGACTTCGCCATGGCTGATCCGCCTCGCACACGCCAAGAACTGTATGAACGCATCGCCTCCAGCTCGAAGGACGAGGTGGTGCTGGACGAGATGGTTCGGCTGGGCTTCTGGCCGCGCGACGAGCGTCTTCCCGACGATCCTGCTGCCGAGATTCGCCGTCGAGGAGAGCTCGGTCGCGAGCTTGAACGACTGCACGAGCAGAACCGCCACCTGTACAACGAGCAGGCGCTGATCAAAGAGCTGCGCAAGCGACGCCTCGCCGAATCGAAGCGCAAGCAGCAAGAGACCAAGGAGCGGCGCGAGCGCGAGCGGAAAGAACGCGCCGCGGCTTGGAGAGCCGAGAAGACGCGCTCCATCGTCTACCTGGGCGAGGGCGTGTCAGCCGGGTTGGGCCAGGTCGCAGGCAAAGACGATCGGCTGCGCGCGGCTGGGCTGCCGATCTTCCACAGCGCGCTCGATCTGGCCGGTGCGATGGGGCTTAGCGTCGGCGCTCTGCGCTTTCTATGCTTTGCGCGCAAGACCGCGACGGTGACGCACTACGTTCGCTTTCGCATTCCCAAAAAGACGGGCGGCGAGCGCCTGATCTCGGCGCCGATGCCGCGCTTGAAAAAAGCGCAGGGCTGGGTGCTGCACGAGATCCTGGAAAAGCTGACGCTGCACGAGGCGGCGCATGGCTTTGCGCGGGGGCGATCGATCGTCAGCAACGCGCGACCGCATGTCGGCCATGCCCTGCTCATCAACGTCGATCTGAAAGACTTTTTTCCGACGGTGGGCTACCCGCGGGTGAAGGGCTTGTTCCAGGCGCTCGGCTACAGCGAAGAGGTCGCGACGCTGCTTGGCCTGCTATGCACCGAGCCCGATGTGCAAGAGCTGGTGCTCGATGGCCGCACCTACTACGTCGCGAGCGGGCCACGGCACTTGCCGCAGGGCGCGCCGACCAGTCCCGCGATCACCAACCTCTTGTGCCGCCGCCTTGACCGGCGCTTGCAGGCCATGGCGGAGGAGTTGGGCTTTGTCTACACCCGCTATGCCGATGACCTGACGTTCTCGGCGGCCAGCGAGGACGTTGGACAGGCGGCCGAGGTGCTGCGGCGCTTGCATCGCATCGTCGGGCACGAGGGCTTTATCGTCCATCCCCAAAAGACGCGCGTGCTGCGTCGCGGGCGGCGGCAAGAGGTCACGGGCGTGGTCGTAAACCACAAGCCGGGCGTGCCGCGCGACGTGCTGCATCGCTTCCGCGCGACACTGTTTCAGATCGAAAAAGACGGCCCGGCGGGCAAGCGCTGGGGCGCAGGCAAAAATGTCCTTTCGGCCATTCGTGGCTTCGCCAGCTACGTGCGGATGGTCGACCCAGCACGTGGGGACGCCTTGGTCGCGCGTGTCGCGGCGATCCTGGCCAAGCACGGGGGCAAGCCCAGTCCCTCGGGCTCGGGTTCAGCGGTACCCGCAGCGACGGGGGGAACGGGCAGCCCAGCGGCCACCGCCACCAAGCCACGAGCCGCTCGCGGCAAGACGGCAGCAGCCCCTGCTAAGACCGCTGATCCATCTACCCCGCCGCCGACTGCGGACGAGAGCGCGAGTAAGTCATCAGCAGATGGGGCGGGCTCGGGCCCGGCAAACTCCGGCGGGAAGAAGTGGTGGAAGGTGTTCTAAGATAGCCGGCTGCGTTGTCAGCCCCGGCATCTCCAAACGTCCTCGCCACTACCTCCGGTTACCGACGGGAACGTCGGGTCATCGGGAGCCCTGCGCGCCGCATCGGCTTGGCCCTTTTCGGGCTGCTATTCGCCGCACCGAGCCAGGCCGCAGACGAGACCTTCGAGACCGTAGTCCGCGCCGGGGGCAGCGACCTGCCACCGACCGAGAGCGCTGGCAGCACGGTCAGTCACGCTGAGCTGGAGCGTCGCCAGCCGCGATCCGCTCCCGACGCTCTGCGCTATGAGCCGGGCGTCTTCGTGCAGCAGACGGCGCACGGGCAGGGCTCGGCGTTTATTCGCGGGCTGACCGGCCAGCAGACCCTGCTCTTGTTCGACGGCATCCGCCTGAACAACTCGACGTTTCGGCAGGGCCCAAACCAGTACTTCTTCACCGTCGATTCCCGCAGCATCGAAGCCATCGAGATCGTGCGCGGCGGAAGCTCGACGCGCTTTGGGTCGGATGCGCTCGGCGGCATGATCCATGCGCTGCCGATCGAGCCGCTCTTGCCGGTGGCTGGCGAGGTGAGTCGGCTGAGTCCTTCGTTCATCGTCCGCGGCGCTTCGGCCGATAGCGAGGTCGGGGGGCGGGCTGAGCTACACGCCGCACTGCGCACGCGCGGCGGCATCACGATCGCGTTTTTCGGCGGGGTTGGCGGGCGCCATGTCGGTCTCTTGCAGAGCGGCGGTCCCGTCGAGAACCCCAACCCCAGCACGCCCATTGGTCGCTATCCCCAGGTCCCGCGCTATGCCGAGGACGGTCGGACGCAGCTCGGCACCGGCTTTGCCGAGCTGACCGCCGATGGTCGGCTGGTGCTGGGTCTGGGACGGCATCACCGCTTGACGCTGGCCAGCTATCACTACCTGCAGTTCGATGCGCCGCGCACCGATCAGTGCGCCCCACCGACCGCGCCGCCCGGCGTCTGCCTGACCTACGAGCAGCAGTTTCGCCACCTGACCTACGCCGCCTGGGATGCACAGCTGGGCGGCATCACCGAGCGCCTGCGGCTGACGCTTTCGTATCAGCAGCAGCACGAGCGCCGTCGCTACGACGACCCCAGCGTGCTGATTCGTCTCATGGGCTTTGACGACGTGCACACCGTGGGGCTCACCGCGGCAGCGCGCAGTCGTCCATTCGCGCTGAGCCGCAGCGTCGGGCTGCAGCTTCACTACGGCGGCGATCTGTATTTCGACTGGCTGCGTTCGAGCGCGACCCGCACTTATACCGATAACGAGTCCAGCCAGCCCCTGTCGCGCGGGCAGTACATCGATGGTGCCTACTACCTGTACGGCGGCAGCTATGTCGATGGCGAGCTGCGCTTGCCGCGGCGCTTCCTTTTCCGCGCTGGCGGGCGGGTCTCGTACATTCGGGCGCAGGCCGCGGCCGATCCGCTGTCTGGCGCCCGCGCCTTTGATCTGGAGTGGGCACCCGTCGTCGGTCGCGCCGGCGTCGAGTGGCGGCCGCTGTCCGCGCTTACGCTGCGCGCCAATGTCGATCACTCGTTTCGCGCACCCAACCTCAACGACCTGACCGCCCGCCAGCAGACTGGGCCCGGCTTCCAGTTTGAAAACGCGGCGCTGCGACCCGAGCGCGCAACGACGATCGAGCTCGGCATCCTGCTCGCTCATCGAGTCATCAGCGCTGAGCTTTGGGCCTTCGAGACGCTGCTTAGCGACGCCGTGCTCAAGGTCTCCAAGCTCCCAGAAGACTGCCCGCCTGAGACGCCGCAGTGCCAGGGCTCGTGGACGCGATTTCAGCTGCAGAATGCGTCGGAAAATTCAGAGCTGCGTGGGATCGAGAGCGTGGTGCGGCTGCGTCTGCCGTTTCAGATCTCGCTGCGCGGTACGCTGGCCTACACCTGGGGGGAAGGGCCGCGGGTTGGCAACCTCGCCAAAGGTGTCTACGGCGTGGTGCTTGGCGAGCGCGTTCCGCTCAGCCGCATCCCTCCGCTCAACGGCACCGTCGAGCTGGTCAGCGTGCACGCGATCGGTGAGCTCTCCGCCGCGCTGCGCTGGGCGACAGAGCAGGATCGACTGGCCATCGCCGATTACTCGGACGGCCGCATTCCCAAGTACGGCACACCGGGCTTTGCGGTCCTGGACCTGCGGGCCAGCGCACGCATCGAGCGCGACCTCAGCGTCAGCGTGGTGTTAGAAAATGTCTTCGATTCGCCTTACCGCTACCACGGCTCCAGCATCAACGGCCCCGGCCGTGGCGTGATCTTTACCGCACGTGTGCTGCGCTAGCAGCGTCGCAACTGACGCTGTGATCAGCCTCTACCCTTCTTCTTTCAAGGAGCTGCCATGAAGCCCAGTCCCCATCCGCGTTCGCTCTCGCGCTTGTTCTTCGCTTCGCTGTTGCTGTCCGCAAGCTGGCTTTCCGCCTGTGACAGTCCCGACCAGGGAACGGCGGGCATGTGCATGGCCAAGCCCGACATGACCGCTCCGCAGTGTCAGCCGCAGAGTGGCAACCCGGCTAGCTGCGGGTGCTCGAATGACGACTACGCGCCGCGCTTCAACTCCTCGAAAAACGATACCTGGCCGGCCTGTGCTGCCGATGCTGGCCTCGTGCGCTTGATCGGGCCCAGCCTGCCGGCTTCGGCCAGTCGTTCGGTCGCCCTCGATGCAATCGCCGGCAAGCTCTGGCGTCGCGTCGGTGTGCCAGCGCCGGCTGACTTCACCAGTGCCCGCGATGACTACTCGATCATGGAAGGCATCGGTTCGCGCGTCGCAAGGCGGCAGGATGTGCACTATCCCGAGCTTCCCGGCGACGACAAGTTTGCCTGCAGCGTTCCAGCCACCGCGGCGATGTTCCCCGATCGCTGCTTCGCCCCGGCCAGGCTCAAGCCGATCCTCGATGATGCGTTTGCGATGGGGCAGGCGGGCACTAAGCCGCTCGTGCAAGCAGCGCGCATCGAGGCCGCTCTGCTGTGGTTCTTCTATCTGTCGGTCGGCTCTGAGATCTGGACCTGCAGCTTCGATGACATCGAAGACTGCGATGCCGCCTGGGGCTACTTCAACGGCGCCCGTGACCGCGGTCAGCCGATTGGCCTGGGGGCGTACTTCGCGTCGCTGCATCAGGAAACCTATGACCGCGGCTTCGACGGCGTGCTGGCCATTCACTGCTGGCGTGAGCTTGACGCGGCGATGCCGTCGGTCTGCCAGACCTTCTACGACCGAACGCAGGCCCAGATCGACAAGCCACTGACGCGTGGCATGGCGCTCATCCTGCGCGACCGCCTGGGCAAGCTCGGCGGGCTGTCGGGCGAGGCGCAGGAAGCGGCGCTGACCTTCATCAACCTACTCGGTGGCTTCCTCGATCGCGCGGCGCGAGCCATCGATGTCAGCCGGGCTGATGCCCTCAAGGCGCAGACCTCGGCCCAGAGTGCCGCAGCGGTCAACGTGACCAGTGCGCAGGCGGCGATCGACGCGCTGTTCCCCTGCCCGTAGCGCTTAGCGGATCTGGAAACCGACCTTGTCGCAGGCTGCGCGCACAACCTCGCGCGAGCCGGGGTCAAGGTGCTCCAGCGATAAGCCAAGCAGCGTCGCGTTCTTCAGCCCGCACGCCGCAGCACCGACGATGCGCCAGGCGGTGGGAGCGCGCAGCCCCGTCCCAACGGCAGTATGGGCAAGAGCCACCGCTCGCCGGAGCTGTCCTTGCTGGTGGGCCATCTGTGCTTCGCGGAGGAAGCGATCGATGTCGGCCAGGCTGGTTTCCCCACCAGGAAAATCGCCCGGCAGCTCTAGATTGCCACCGACCTGATCGCGCACCGGCGGATAGCCAGCGAGCTTCTTTGGTCCCGGGGGCGTGACGCCTGCGAAGGAAGCACACGGTCGCCAGCGCGCCTGCAGCGCTCCTTCGTTGTCGGGCGCTGCCTTGAGGACCTGATCCACCTGCGTCTGCACCTCGGCACAGTTGCCTGCGGTACGCGCGGCTTCGGCTTTTTGGATGTGGCTGCCGACCACCAGCGTCATCAGCATGTCGTACTGCTGCTGTGCCGTCATGTGCAGGCGCAGCGTTGGGGGCAGCTCGCGCGTGATGGCTAGCGCAGCGTCGTAGTCTTTGCTCGCCATTGCCGCTTCCAGCTGCTTGTAGGCGGCCTGCGACTGCGTGCCGTTTTTCGCTCGCTTGCTGGTGATCTCGGCCGTGGCGCGCACGTTGTCGGGCAGGCCCTTGGTCGCAAGCACCCGCTCGGCCAGCTTCTCGGCTTCGCTCCACTGTTCGTCCATCAGCGCCTGATCGGCGGCCAGCAACAGATCACTGGCTTGGCTGGGACGGCGACTGAGCTTGCGCACGACCGGAATCATGATCAGCGCCATCACCAGCGCGCCGATGCCAGCAAAGGTCAGCATGCGGGTCAGCGCGATGCGCTGCGCTACGGCCGGCGCGTTGCCCGACTGGCTGGCCTGCGCTGCTGCCTTGGCTGCTGCCGCACGCTTGCGCCGCAGCTTGGCCTTTTCCGCTTCCGGTAGCTCGATGGCCGCCAGGAACTCGACCATCGTCGGAAAGCGCGCCTCTTTCTTCTTCGACAGCGCGCGCTTGATGGCCAGGCCGATGTTCGGCGGCAGATCCGGCACCAGCGTCTCTAGCGGCACCGGGTCTTCATTGATGACCTGCTTGAACAGGTCGATCACGCTCTCCTGATCGAAGGGCAGCTTGCCCGAGAGCATGCGGTACAGAATGACCGCCACCGACCACTGATCGGATCGGCCATCGATCTGCGAGTTCTGGCCCATGGCTCCCTCGGGAGCCATGTAGCGCGGCGTGCCTAGCACCAAGAGGTCGCGGGTCGCGCGATCGGCGGGCCGCGGAATCTTCGACACGCCGAAGTCGATGACCTTGGCGATCTCGACGATCTTGCCGCCGACATCCTGCTGCGACAGGAAGATGTTGCGCGGCTTGAGGTCGCGGTGGATGACGCCTCGCTGATGCGCGGCCTGCAGCGCGCTGCCGACCTGCTTTGAGATCTCCAAAGCGTCTTCTAGCGGCAGCTTGCCGAGGCGCTCCAGACGGTCCTGCAGATCCTCGCCTTCGAGGAGCTCCATGACGATGAAGGCGCAGCCCGTCTGGTCCTTGTCCAGATCCATCACCGTCACGATGTTCGGGTGATGCAGCGACGAAATAATGCGTGCCTCGTCCTGGAAGCGCTCGTAGAGGTCGCTGTTTTGAGCCGAGCGCGAGTGCAGAATCTTCACGGCGCAGGTGCCGCCGGTGCGGATGTGGCGGGCACGATAGATGGCCCCCATGCCGCCTTCGTTGATCATCTTTTCGATGCGGTAGGTGTTCGCCAACACCGCACCGACAAGCTTCTCGCTCTCGTCCTGCTCTTCGGCCATGGCCTATCTCACTGTGCCCCGATCCCCGGGCGCGCGGAGCAAACCCCCCGCCCCCCTTAGAGAATATTCCACCCACCGCCACCCCCGAAGCGGTTTTTGCAGTTTCGCGCGGTCCTGGCACCCACCGCCCGCCTACCGCACGACCAGCGACGGAGAGGGCACTCGCCGGCGGCGATGAGCGAGGGCCCGCCGGGCGGGTCGGCCCGCTGTCTGCGACGTGTCGGGGGTCGTCCGCCCCGGTTGCGCGGCCTGACCCGCATTCCCCCTTGGTTGCGAGATCGGGGTGGGATAAGTTGCGCGCTTATGAGCGTACAGCCTGGCTCGGATGGCGTCCCGGCGACGGAGAGCGCGGACGTGGTGGTGATTGGCGGCAACCTCCTGGGAGCGATGGCGGCGATCATGCTGGCCCGTCGCGGGGTCAAGACGGTGGTCTTGGAGGGCCGGCCCGAGGGCCGAGAGCAGAAGGTGGTGGTCGGCGAGGCCATCACCGAGGGATCAAGCGTCTTTCTGCGTCACGAGATCGGTCTTACCGACTGGCTGATGAAGAACTGCTTCCGCAAGTTCGGGTTCGATTTTTTGACCCTGCCGCGCGGTGGCCAGCCGGTGCAGAGCTTTGAGGACTGCCACGAGCTCATGCTGTCGACGCTGCCGCTCGAACGCATCCCCAGTGCGTTTCGCAACCTGATCCCGACCTTCCACGTCGAACGCACCAGCATGAATCGCCACCTCGTCGAGATGTCGCAGGCCGAGGGCGCGGACTATCGCTACGGCGCGCACGTCGAGCACGTGGCCCTAAACGAGCACGCGCAAGCCGGTGGCCAGCCGCACGAGGTGCGCTACACCCGCGATGGCGAGGCACGGCGCATCCGCTGTCGCTGGGTCGTAGACTGCAGCGGCCGACGGACCCTCTTGTCGCGTCAGCTGGGCCTGTATCGCCAGGTCACTTCCGAGCTGGATACCGCGTCGGTGTGGAACCGTTTCTCGGGCGTCTCGGCTGACCCGGCGATCTGGCGTGGCTTCCATGGCATCGATCGTCGCAAGCACACCGTGCACATGACCGGCCCTGGATTTTGGATCTGGTGGATTCACCAGCGCGAAGACCTGACCTCGGTCGGCATCAGCTGGGACAACGAGCGATATCAGCCCGACATCAAGACCGAAGACCGCGGCTTCTGGGAGATGATGAGCAAGTTCCCGCCGGTGCTGGAGGTTCTGCGCGATGCGCAGGCGCGCGAGCCCTACCAGTACTACGCCCACCTGCCGTATCAGAGCGAGCGCTGGATTGGCGAGGAGGGCTACACCATCGTCGGTGACGCCGCCTGGTTCACCGATGCGCTGTACTCCATCGGCATCGAAACGGGCTGTCGGCAGCTGGTCATGGGCATCCCCATGATCGTCGCTGCTGCGCGCGGTGGCATGCCCGATCGCGCCGAGATCGCAGAGCTCAACCAAGAATTTCAGATCTGTCAGCGCAGCGTGCTCGAACTCAATCGCTTCAAGTACAAGCACGCTTGGGGCAGTGCGCCGACGCTGTTTCAGACGGCGGTGTATGAGCTTGGCGAGATCGCCGAGCTTTACTACCTGCGCAACAAGGCCGACTGGCGACCTGACGAACTGCAGAAACACTACCGCCTGCAGTGGCACTGCCCCGTGCGTCGCCAGAAGCTCCTCGACTTCCTCGCGGCCTCGGAGGCGGCGATTGATCTAGAGCCGCAGCCAGGGGCCGGCCTGATGAAGAAGGCGCTCTTGCCGTCGCGGGCCGCCTACACCGCGACCTGGCCGCTGTGGCAGACGCGGCGGGGCCTGCCGCGCTTCTTCCAGCTGGTGCGCAGCTGGGCCTATTCCGAGCGCTTGGCGCAGAGTCGGCGACTATGGCCGGATGTGCTCGGCTGGATGGCGACGTCGCCGCATGCGGTGCCCGCTTTCGGCCCGCCGCTTTCGGCCCACCAAAAGGCGCAGACTCGTCGCCGCGAGGCCGCAGGTCCGGTGCATGGCCATGCCGATCAGTCGGGGATGGCCCCCTAGCCATGGCCGAGTCTGCCCGACAAGCGCTCCCCAGGCAGCATGTGCTCGTGCCGATCTTCGATGCCATGCCGCGCTTCGACGACGAGATCCTGCCGCAGCTCCAGCGGCTGCGCTTTTTCCGTCGGGCTCCCGAGAGCGAGGTCCAGGCTTCGTATGCGGCCTACACCCGCTGCATGCAGACCGGCGATGCTGCGCCCCTGCTTACCGCTTGGCGCGACGGGGCTGCCGCGACGCGGGCCCAGATCACGGGTCTCGCCGCGCAGATCTATGAATCGGTGGCGCTCTTGCCGCTGCCGCTGCGGCGCTGGGCGGTGTTGTCGACGCTGCGATCGGTCTTGCGGGCTGGGGTCCGCTTTCGGGCTGGGCTGCCGCCGGAAGTTCGCGAGATCCTGCAGCGCGAGTTTCCCTGGCTGGAGCATCGCCACCTGCATATCCCCGAGGGCTATGCCCCGCACTTCGAGTTTCCGGCCGCCTTTGGGCAGTTCCTTTCGAGCGGCAGCCTGGATGATGCGCGGGTTCGCTGGCAGCTCTGCGCCGCGCTCAACGAAGTGCAGCAGAGCATCTATTCCGCCGAGATGGCTGGTCGCTGCGCCCTGCCTGAGCTTCGTCAACAGAGCGAGCGAGAGGCCGATCTGGCCTGCAACTACTTCGCCCACTCTTCCCCCCCAGTGACCATCGCGCTATGGCGGCAGTGCATCGTGCTGCTCGATGGACTTAACGCCGCGGTGCTGGCCATGACCTGTTCGCTGCGTGGGCCGTGGATCGTCGCGTGCGCGGCGCTTTGCAGCCTGCGCCCCAGCCAGCGTGGGCAGTGGGACCGCTTTGTCGAGGGGCTCTCTGCCCCCCAGTGGCTGCTGCCGCTGCCTTCGCACCGCACCCAACACGCTTCTGCTATGAGCTAAGCCACCCATGCAGACGGCCTTTCACGCCTCCACCGAACACGTCCTGGTTCAGCTGCTGCTGCAGATCTCGGTGATCCTCATCATCGCCCGCGCCGTCGGCATGCTGTTTGTCCGGCTCGGTCAGTCGCAGTCGATCGGCGAGATCGCGGCGGGCGTGATGATGGGACCGTCGCTGCTCGGCTGGATCGCACCGGGCGTCTTCAGCACGCTGTTCGTGCCGCACGGCCCGCCAATCCTGCCGTTTTTGAGTCACATCGCCCTCATCCTGACGCTGTTTCTGATCGGCATGGAGTTTGACTACGGCGAGATTCCCAAGCACGGCAAGCAGGTCGCGGCGCTGGCGTTGTCGACGCTGATATCGCCGCTTCTGGCCGGGGTCGGGCTGGCCTATTTCCTGTGGCAGCTCCTGCCAGGCCAGAAGGGCTTTGTGGCCTACGCGCTGTTCATCGGCATCACGCTGGCCATCACCGCCATCCCGATCATGGGCCGCATCCTGATGGAGCTGTCGCTGACGCAGACGCGCATGGGCGTCATCGCCATCACCACCGGCGCGACCAAGGATCTGTTCACCTGGTTTCTGCTGACGCTGATCATCGGCATCGCCCGGCCGCCGGTTGATCTGCAGAAGTTCGGCAAGATGGTTGGCTTGACCGCGCTCCTTGGGCTCGTGGTCTTGACGCTGGGACGGCGCCTGCTGCGCTGGGCTGAGGCGCGCTATGGGTACATCGATGGCAAGCCGCACCCCACGCTGCTCTCGGGTCTGCTGATCGCGCTGTCGCTGTGTGCTGCGGCGACGAGCTACATCGGCATCTTCGCCATCTTCGGCGCCTTTCTGGCCGGGGTCGCCGTGTCGTCGCAGCGCACGTTGGCACACGCGGTGTCCGATCGATTGCACGACCTGACCATCCTCTACTTCTTGCCGCTCTTCTTCACGTACACCGGACTGCGCGCCAACCTGACGCAGCTAGGCGGTGTACTGCTGCTCGCCTGCGTCATCGTCACAGTCGCCGGTACTCTCGCGACCGCCGGCCCGGCCTATGCAGTAGCCCGCTTGGCGCAGATGCAGCCCCGCGATCTCGAACAGGGCAGCGGCGGCGTGCCGCATCTCACGGGCGAGATGTTCAGCGCCCGTGAAGCCGCCGAGTGGGGCCTCGTGAACCGGGTGGTGCCGCCCGCGGATCTCGACGCGACGGTGGCCCACTACGCGGAACGCATC
>CALFYE010000327.1 GCA_937952145.1 uncultured Myxococcales bacterium | reverse complement strand
CCCCAGCCTTACGGTTCCCTCGACGGGGGAGATAATATGTAAACACCTTCTTAGCCTGCCCCGAGTCCGGTCAGCGGGGCGGTGCCGTCGTCGCCGAAGCGGGGCTGGGGGTGGCCGATGGCGGCGAGGAGCGCGAGGTAGAGGTTGGCGAGGGGTTGGCCGGGGTAGCGGAGGTGGCGACCGGGCGTTATGGCGGTGCCCAGGCGGCCGGCGAGCAGCACCGGCATGTCGTCGTGGCTGTGGCTGTTGCCGTCGGAGACATCGCTCGATAGGCAGATCAGGGTGCGGTCGAGCAGGCTGCCTGCGCCCTCTTTGGCTCGGCTTAGCCCGTCGAGCAGATAGGCGAAGAGCTGCAGCTCGTAGGTGTTGATGGCCTGCAGCTTGGCCTGGGTGTCGGGGTTGTTCTGGTGGTGCGAGAGCTCGTGGTGAGCGCCCGGCACGCCGATAAACGAGTACGAGCGGTTCGACAGGCCATTGCCCCACATGTACGACACGACGCGCGACAGGTCGCAGGACAGCGCCAGCACCATGAGGTCGGCCATGCTGCGGGCGATCTCGTCGAAGCGTGGGGACTCGGCCGGACGCTTGGCGCCGCCGCAGCTCGGGCCGCTGTCGCCCAGGCGCTGCTCGACGGAGCGGACGGCGGTGAGGTACTCGTCGAGCTTGCGGCGATCGCTGCCCCCCAGCCGGCCCTGCAGCCGCTGGGCATCGGCCAGGACGTGATCGAGCACTGACTTACGGGTACGGCGTCGGCGCTCTAGCTGCTCTGGTGTCTGACCGGCGTCTTCGCCGCGGAACAGAACGTCAAAGACGATGCGCGGATCCGACAGCTTGGGCAGCGGCGTGCGCGGACCGGCCCACGAGATGTTGGTGGTGTAGGCGCAGCTATATCCCGAGTCGCAGACTCCGCCGCTGCTGCCGCCTTCAAGGCCGAGCTGCAGCGACGGAAAGCGCGTGCCCCCGGCCAGCCCCTGGGCGGCCAGCTGATCGACCGAGATGCCGAGCCGAATATCGCTGTCGCTCTTGTTCGCTTTGCTGCACGTCAAAAAGGCGCTGGTGCCGCCCGCGTGATCGCCGGCTCCATCGGGCCGGGCCGGGCGATTCGACAGGCCAGACAGCACGAGCAACTGATCTTTGAAGGGCGCAAGGGGGGCCAGGATCGGCGATAGCGTGTAGTCGCGACCATCGGTCTTTGGCGTCCAGGCCGGCATGTGGATGCCGTTCGGCAGGAAGTAGAAAAGCAGACGCTGCGGCGGCTCGGCAGCCTCGGCGCGTGAGCCCGGGAGGCGGAGCGAGCGCGGCAGCAGGCTCTCGAAAAACGGCAGGGCGAGGACAGCGCCGGCTCCCCGCAGCACGGCGCGGCGGCTAAGCGCAGGAGGACGCGGGCTTCGACGGCCCGGCGGAGGAAGTGTCGAGCTCATGGCTGACCTCGCAGGAGGAGAGCGGCAGGCGTAGCCGCGGTGTCATCGGCCGATGGTGCGGCCCGGCGGGAGCGGAAGGCCGTACTTTGGACCAGCGCTTCAATAAGCGCATAAACAGTCTGGTCTCCGGCCTGGTAGGCGGCGACCAGGGCATCCAGCCGGCCCTGATCCGACTCGCCTGGGAAGCGGCCGACGGCGTAGGTAAACAGCTTCTCGGCAGCGCAGCGCGGCAGGCGAGGGTCTTCGGAAAGCAGACCGGCCAGCTCAGCAGCGTCGGCAAAGCGGCGTCCATCGAGCAGCGTACCGGTGGTGTCGACTGGCAGACCTTCATCGGTACTGCGGGCGCGGCCGATGGCGTCGAAGCCTTCCAGCGACAGGCCAATCGGATCCATCAGCGAGTGACAGCTCGCGCACACCGGCTTCTGTCGGTGCGCTTCCAGGCGCTGCCGCAGCGTGCCCCCGCTGCCGGGCTGACCGAAGTCGCCGATGACATTGGGCGGCGGCGGCGGCGGCGGCGTGCACAAGAGCTGCTCTAACACCCACTTGCCGCGACGCACCGGCGAGGTCCGCGTGGGATACGACTCGGCGGTGAGCAGGCTGCCCTGGGTCAGGAGGCCCCGTCGCGTCGTGCCGTCGAGCGACAGGCGACGGAAGTCCTGGCCGGCGGCTTCCGTCAGCCCGTAGTGCCTCGCCACTTCCGCGTTGCCATAGGTGAAGCGGCCGGTCAGGAGCTGCGTGAGCGGCAGGCCCCGCTCGCTCGCCGCGGTACCGACCCCAGGGAAGAAGTCGCTCACGAAGCGCCTCGTCTCGCCAGCCAGCGCCTGGCGCAGCGTCGGGGTGAAGGCCGGGAACTGGCTGGCATCGGGCTCGGCCCGATCGATCTGTCGCAAGAGCAGCCACTGCGCCGCGAAGTTGTCGACCAGCGCCGTGGCTCGCGGGTCGGCCAGCATGCGACGAAGCTGCGCCGACAGCCCCGCGTCCTCTTCCAGCTCGCCGCGCTCAGCCGCATCGAGCAGGGTCTCGTCGGGGGCGCTGCTCCACACGAAGTACGAAAGGCGCGCCGCCAGCTCATAGGGGCCAAGCGAGTGCGGACGAGAACTCGCCGGATCGTCGTCGAGCTCGACGCGGAACAGGAAGTGCGGCGACAGCAGCATGGCCTCCAGCGCCAGGCGCAGGCCGGCATCGGGGCTGCCGTTTTCGTCCTCGCTCTGTCCTTCGTCGAACAGCCGCAGCAGCGACGCCAGCTCGTCGTCCGTTAGTGGTCGGCGATACAAAAGGCGACCGCTGCGTCGCAAGATCTGGGTCGCACATTCGCGCTGGGCCGCTGGGTCATCAACAGGCAGCTCGCAGATCACGAAGCGACGGCGCAGCGGGTTGGGCCGCTCTAGCTCGATCGGGCCTTCGACGCGCAGCGAGTGCAGGACCAGGTTGCGATCGAGCCCGCGGCCGGGATCGTAAAAGTCGTTGAGGAAGCTGATCCGCAGGATGTGCACCCCCGCGAAGTCGGCGATTTGCGTCACATAGTCCGTCGGCACCGTCGCCGGCACGCTGATCACCTGATCCATGCGGGTGTCCAGCCCGACGCCCAGCTGCACTGGATCAGGACCAGCCTGCTGGCCATAGGCCGAAAGCCGGATGCGATACGTGCCGTCGCGCGGCAGCGAGATCGTCACCAGCGCCGAGGTGCCGGTCACAAAGATCAGCTCGTTGCCCCTGGGGATGACGTACTCGCTGTGCGAAAGCTCGCCCAGCGCGATGTCGCGTGACAGCGGTGCACCGTCGGGGCGCGTGACCTCGGCTGCGATGGTTTCGGCGGCCCGCTGATACATCTTTAGGTGCAGCGGCGAAAGCGAAAGCACATCGCCCAGGTTGTCGAAGCCGTGGCCGGTGTCGTCGGGCGGGAAGCTCTTGCTGGGGTTGCCACCCACACCCAGCACATCGGCCAGCGTGCGCTCGTATTCGGTGCGCGACAGGCGGCGCAGCGTCACCGCTCCCGGGTCGGCGGGCGGCGGCCCCGCGTCGCAGGACAGCAGCAAAAGCGCCGTCAGGGCAGCGCGGGGAACAACACGGCGGGGCAGGGGGGGCGGCATCGGCTTGGGCATGGCGATCTCGATTCGCAGCGAGGGGCAGCAGGCAATCGGTCCGAGGCTCTCGGCCGGCCAGCCAGGCGACACATTGAGCAGACCAGCCCAGGGTGCCGACTGCGCCGGGCGGCGACTTTATCGCGCCTAGTTTCTTGCGGGAAGTCCGATAGCTGCGTCCCGGGCCGACTACAGCTTGGCTCTCTGCGCAGCTCCCTCCACCACAAGCCCCCACCCGAGGCGGGCCGGGCCCTATAATGTCTCCCTCCCATGTCTCTTCTGCATCAGTCGCTGATCCTGCTTATCGCGGCCGTCCTCGCCGTGCCCCTGTTTCGCAAGCTCAAGCTCGGAGCCGTGCTCGGCTATCTCGCAGCCGGCGTCGCCGTCGGACCGTTTGCTCTGCGCCTGATCACCGACGTGCAGAGCATCCTGCACTTCTCGGAATTCGGCGTCGTGCTGATGCTGTTTCTCATTGGGCTTGAGCTCAATCCCTCGCGTCTGTGGGTGCTGCGGCGCGACGTGTTTGGCCTGGGCGGCGCGCAGGTCTTGGCGGTGACCGCCGTCTTCGCGGCGTCCGGTGTTGCGCTGGGGGTGCACGCCTTGCCAGCGCTTATCGCCGGCTTTGGGATGGCGCTGTCCTCGACGGCGTTTGTGCTGCCGGTGCTGGCCGAACGCGGTCAGCTGCAGAGCCCGCAGGGCAACGCCACCTTCGCCATCCTGCTGTTTCAAGATCTGGCGGTGATTCCCCTTCTGGTCATCCTGCCGCTTCTGGCGGGAGGCGCCGCCGCCGGTCATGGTCCTGCCTCTGCTCCGACGAGCGGCTTTATGCTCGCGGCCAAGATCATCGTCGCGCTGGTTGGCCTGGTGCTGGCTGGTCGCTATCTATTGCGCCCGGCCTTCCGCGCCATCGCCGCCAGCGGCAATCAAGAGATCATGACCGCCATGGCCCTGCTCGTCGTCGTCGCCACCTCGGCGCTGATGGAAAAGGTGGGGCTGTCGGCCTCGCTCGGCGCCTTCCTGTCGGGCGTGCTGCTTGCCGAGTCGGAGTATCGCCACGAGCTCCACGCCGATATCGAGCCGTTCAAGGGCCTGCTCCTCGGCCTGTTCTTTATGGCCGTCGGCATGTCGGCAAACCTTGGCATCGTGCGTGAGCGACCGCTGGCTCTCCTCGGCTTTGTCGTCGGCTTCATGGCCCTCAAGGCACTCGTCATCTATTTCGTGGCCCGCCGCTTTGGGCAGGACCGCGCGGCCGCCACCGGCATTGCCGGAGCCCTCTCGCAAGGCGGCGAGTTCGCCTTTGTGCTGTTCGGTATCGCCACCTCAGCCCACGTCCTATCGCAGCGCGACTCCGACTTTCTGATCGTCGCGGTGACCGTATCGATGGCGCTCACGCCGCTGGCCCTGATGCTGGGCGACCGCTTCATTGCGCGCCTCGCAAAGCAGGTCGAGTCGCGCGAGTTCGACACCGTGTCGGAACAAGATCACGAAAACCCCGTGGTCATCGCCGGCTTCGGTCGCGTCGGCCAGATTGTTGGCCGCATGCTGTCCCTGCATCGCATCGGCTTTACGGCGCTGGATGCCGCCAGCACGCACGTCGATTTCGTGCGCAAGTTCGGCAACAAGATCTACTACGGCGATGCAACTCGCCTGGATCTTCTGCGCTCCGCCCATGCCGAGCGGGCCAAGGTCTTCGTCGTCGCCATCGATGACATGGTCACCTCGCTCAAGGTCGTTGAGCTGGTGCAGCATCACTTCCCGCACCTGACCATCGTCGCCCGCGCCAGAAACCGGCCGCATGCCTATCAGCTGTTGGCGATGGGCGTGAGCCTGGTCATCCGCGAGACGTTTGAGGGCAGCCTGACCATGGCCCAGCACACGCTTGTCGCCCTTGGCATGACCGAGGACAAGGCCCAGGCCGCGACTCGCAAGTTCGCCGACTACGACGAGGCGCGGGTGCGCGCCATGTACATGTTCCGCAACGATCAGCAGAAGCTCATCGATTCGGTCAAGCAGTACGCCAGCGAGCTGGAGGGCCTGTTTGCCACCGATGAACAGAGCAGCGATGCGTCGGTTCCGGCGCCGTCTCGCGAGTCGCCGACCCGGTCCAGTGAGTCCGCCTCCAGCTCATGAATGCGATTAGGAATCCATTCAAATTCAAAATAGGTACTTCATTTCGCGAGAACAGGAGGCCTCCTATGCCGTCTTCATCCCCTCGTTCGCCTCGTGCCTTCTTCCGCGCTGTCTATGGCTATCGCAGTCTCTGGGGCTCGGCCACCAGTCTGCTCTTCGCTGGGCTCTCTCTCCTCCCCGGCTGTGGTGCGACGATGCCGGCCGGGCCCGATGGCCTCTCTGATCCGGTGGCCTCGCAGGCGCAGGCGCTTTTGGCCTATGCCCAAGAGGTCAAGCTGACGGTCACAGGCGGCCTGGCCGATGACAACCTGGGGTCGGGGGTGGCGATGGCCGCCGACGCCAGCTTTGCGGTCCTGGGGGCCAGCGGCCAAGACGACGGGGCGGTGACCGACACCGGCGCCGCGCACATCTTTACTCGCAGCGGCACCACCTGGACCCAGGGACAGCTCTTGCAGGCTGAGGCCGGCGATCGCACCACCAATGAGCTCTTCGGAGAGTCCGTGGCCATCGCCGCCGACGGCATGACTATCGCCATCGGCAGCGAGTTCGAAGACGAGGGCGCGGTCAGCAACCGCGGCGCGGTGTGGATCTTCGTGAACACCGCGGGCACCTGGACCCTGCAGGCCAAGCTCTTGGCCAGCGACAAGACGGGCGGCGATCACTTCGGTCGCTCGGTATCGCTGTCGGCCGATGGCAACACCCTGCTCGTTGGCGCCCCCGATCAGGATGAAGTCGGCACCACCAACAACGGCGCCGCCTACGTCTTCAATCGCGCGGCGGGCGGTACCACCTGGACCGAGACCAAAAAGCTCCTCGCTTCTGACATCGCCAGCGCTGAGGCCTTCGGGCACGCAGTGGCCATCTCCGCTGATGGGGCAACGGCGCTTGTCGGCGCCAATGCTGAAGACGACGGCGGCCTGACGGATAACGGCGCCGCCTATGTCTTTACGCTCGCCGGCGGCATGTGGACGCAGCAGGCCAAGCTCTTGGCCAGCAACAAAGCGGCCAGCAACAACTTCGGCACGTCGGTCGCCCTCGCCAGCAGCGGCAGTCTGGCGCTGATCGGCGCTGAGAATCAGAGCGAAGGGGCCCTGACCAAGAACGGCGCCGGGTATGTCTTTGCGCGAAGCGGCACCGCCTGGACCGAGCTCACCATCCTGCGCGCCAGCGACGCTGCCAGTAACGACCTCCTCGGCGCCTCGGTGGCCCTGTCGGGCGATGGCGAGCTTGCGCTCTTGGGCGCGCGCACCAAGGCGCCCAGCTCACGCGGGGCCGGCTATGTCTTCGTTCGGGCCGGCAACGTCTACGCGCAGCAGGCCAAGCTCACGGCGAGTGATGCCGCGAACAACGACAACCTGGGCAAGGCCGTTTCGCTGTCGGCCGATGGCACCCGGGCTCTGGTCGCCAGCCCCGATGTCAATGTCTCGACCGTGCTCAACGCCGGCGCCGGCTATGTCTTTACGTTCAACCCCAAGGCCAACGGCCAGACCTGTCAGATCACGCGCGAGTGCGCGAGCCGCTTCTGCGCCGACGGCGTGTGCTGCAGTGCCGACTGCGGCAGCGATGATCGCGACTGTCAGGTCTGCACCGCTGCCAAGGGCGCCAGCGCCGACGGCACCTGCACCCCTCTGCCCAGCACCACCGTCTGTCGCGCCGCGGTCGGAGTCTGCGATGCCACCGAGTTCTGCACCGGCAGCAGCGCCACCTGTCCCGAAGATGGCCGCAAGAGCAACACCACGGTCTGTCGCCCGGCCGCCGGCGCCTGCGATGCTCCCGAGCTGTGCGATGGCACCAGCATCGACTGTCCGGCGAACCTCCTGCGCCCCGCCGGCTATGTCTGCAAGGCCACAGGCGCCAGCGCGATCTGCGACCCCGCCGACACCTGCGACGGCAGCCGCACAAGCTGCCCCGCCCGCTTCACCGCCTACGGCACCGACTGCGGCGGCGGCCTGACCTGCAGCGGCACCGGCCGCTGTATCTAAACAACCCCCGGGCCTGTGCACCGTCCATCGCGCGGCGGTGCCCGGCCCCGCACCCGGTTCACCTTCCCCAAAACCTAGGAGCAGCGATGGCCCCAGCGACCACCTGGAAAGAGAAGATCGACGACGACGAAGCCCAGCGCTTCGAGCGCCATGCGCAGACCCTGCGCGAGCTTCAGCGCAAGAACGCCGCCGGTCGTCCGGCGAGCCGCGCGCTGCACGCCAAGGGCCAGTGCCCCGTCGAAGCGACGTTCACCGTGCTCGACAACCTGCCGCCGCACGCGCGGGCCGGCCTGTTTTCGCAGCCGGCGACCTATCGCGCCTATGTCCGCTACTCGAACGGCTCGGGCAAGCACCAGTCGGATCGCACCGGCGACGTGCGCGGCATCGCCATCAAGGTCTTGGGCGTGCCGGGCAAAAAGATCATCCCCGGCATGGAAGACGCGACGACGCAGGACTTCCTGGCCATCCGCAGCTCGTCGACTCCGTTCCGCAACGCCGATGAATTCGTCGGCTTTGTCCGCGCTGCCGCCAGCCCCGCCCTACTGCTGCCGCGCGCCTTTGGCCTGTTTGGCGTTGGCGGCACGTTCAAGCTGCTCAAGAAGCTGACCGCCGGTCTGGGGCAGCCGATGCCGTCTCTGGCCACGACGCAGTACTACTCCGCCCTGCCGATTGCCTGGGGCGACTACGCCGTCCGCTACATGCTGCGTCCACGGGCCAGCGCGGCCGGGGCCGCGGGCAGTGGCGATGCCGAATACCTCAGCGCCGAGCTCTCCGCCCGCCTCGCCAAAGAGCCTGTCGAATACGACTTCGCCGTGCAGTTCTTCGAGAGCGAAGACAAGACCCCCATCGAAGACGCCTCCATCGACTGGAGCGAAGCCGATGCCCCCTACGTCACCGTTGGCCGCCTGACCCTACCCCAGCAGGACACGAGCTCCGAGCGCGGCCGCCGCCTCGCCGAGTTCATCGAGGGGCTGTCCTTCGATCCCTGGCACGCGCTCACCGCCCACCGCCCGCTTGGCAACATGATGCGCGCCCGCAACTACGCCTACCGCGTCAGCACCCAAGAACGCAGCGCCGCCAAAGAACCCGACGGTAGCGAGACGTTCTGAGGAGGGGGTTACAAGTTGGGCTGCGGATGCTCACAGCGCGAATGGGCTGCACGGCTGGGGCCCTCCCCAAGCGGAGCTTGTGGGCCCAGCGGGCGCGGACTCCCTTTTTCGCCGGGGCGTCGAAAAAGTGAGATCCGCTGCGGCCCCAGCCTTACGGTTCTCTCGACGGTTTGGTTAGGCGCTTCAAGCCCCCCTCCGCGCACATCGCGAATCCCAGCGTCCACGGAGCGGCTTCCGAAGCGCGGGGCGCGGCTTCCGAAGCGCGGAGCGCGGCTTCCGAAGCGCGGGGCGCGGCTTCCGAAGCGCGGGGCGCGGCTTCCGAAGCAGGGAGCGCGCCTTCCGAAGCAGCAGAAGCGCCTTCCGAAGCAGGGAGCGCGTCTTCCGAAGCAGCAAAAGCGTCTTCCGAAGCAGCAAAAGCGTCTTCCGAAGCAGGGGAAGCGGCTTCCGATGCAGGAGGAGCGGCTTCCGATGCAGGAGGAGCGGCTTCCTACGCGCGGGGCGCGGCTTCCTACGCGCGGGGGAGGGCTTCCTACGCGTAGGAAGGAGGGGTGCTGGGCGGGGCGAGGGGGCTCGCGGCGTCAGCGGGGCGGGGGGCGGCGCAGGCTGAGATAGACGGCGGTAGCGAGGGCGCAGCCGAGGGCGATGTAGTGCGCCTCGGGCAAAAGGGCATAAAGCGCCAGGCTGCTGGCAGCGCCCAGACCGGCCAGGATCGTGCCCGTCGCGGGACGGCGCCCCGACCCGGTCGCAGGGAGTCCCGGGGCGCTGGCGGGGGGCAGAGACGGCCTGCAGCAGGGTATTTAGGTGCTCGGCGGCGCGGTCATAGGTGGTGCGCAGGGCCAGCTCGTCAAAGCCATCGAAGAACAGGACGACGCGGCCCAACGACAGCATGTGCAAGAGGGCATCGGGATCGGGACTGCGCAGCTGCTCGCGATGGCGGGCCAGGTACTGCACCAGCAGCTCTTCCAGGCGGCGGGCTTTTTCCAGCTCGCGCAGCTCGCAATAAAGCGGGATCAGGGGGACGGCGGGCGCGTGCTGGGGGTCGCCAAGGCGACGGCAGACCTCGCGCAAGAGGAACGTCTTTCCGTGCCCGAAGTCGCCGATCAAGAGCACGAAGCGCGGGCGCGAGGGATCGGCGAGCCAGGACACCACCTTGTCGATGGCGGACTCGGCGGGCGGGTGCTGATCGAAGCGAAAGCTGCCGTCCTCGCAGTACTCCAGGCGCTGGTCGACATAGAGCGCGGGGGGATAGTCGATGCTCTGGCCCAGCTCGTGGGTCTGCTTGGGGAGGAGGCGCGAGAAGTCGATCAGGCCCTCGTATTCCTCCAGCGAATACAGGCGCAGCGGCAGCGCGTCGCAGGCGGCCTGCAGGGCGGGCGTGGGCACAAAGCCGCGCTGGGTGCAGACCACAAGACAGGGCAGGGCCTGCCCGGTGCGCAGACCGTGGGCATCCAGCGCATCGCGGATGACATCGAGCTGGGGCAGGGCCGGCGGCTCGGCAAGTACGACCACGCCGAGGTGCGTGGGCCGCTCGCTCAGCGAAAACGACACCTGCAAAAGCGCGCGCAGCGAGGGCGGCGCATCGAGGAGCGTGACCTGAGGATCCTCGGCGCTCTGCGGATCCTGCAGGCGGCGATAGCGCAGGCGGGTGGCGGCGATGACGCGAGACAGCAGGGGATCCGGGCGCGCCAGATCCAGCTCGGCCGCGGGCGGCAAGAGCGGCTCTAGCACGTCGGGATCGGCCTGCTGCAGAAGGAGGTTCTCTTTGATTGTGCGATCCATGCCCGGGCTGAACTGCTGGTAGATCGCGGGGAAGTGATCCAGGCAGAAGGCATCGAAGACGGCGACGCTGGGAAAGGCCCGCCGCAGGGCCTGCCGAAGCAGCTTCGAGGGACGAGGGGAGGGCCGCGGGCTCATAGGGCGCAGGCTAACACGCGGGGGCAGCGGGCCCGGGGGCGGCGGGGGCTGCAAAGCGGCCTGATGATTTTGGAATTGTGGTGCGGTTGTTCCGCTGGTTCGGGCAGGCGAAGATCTTCGCCATGTACATGCGAAGATCGCGCTCGCTCTTGGCTTATCTTTCAGCGTCTGTGCTCTCTTTGGGTTCCCTGGCGGCGGGGGGCTGCAGCTCAGACAGCGTGACGCCGCCGATGATGGTGATGGAGCCGCCGGCTGATCCGCCCGATGATCCGCCGCTGCCTCGGCTGGCGATTTTTAATGAGCTCCACGCCGCGCCGATCGATAAGACGCTGCGGCAAGAGTTTGTCGAGATCGTGAGCGTAAGCGGCACGGCGCTGGATCTGTCGGGCTGGCGGATCACGGGGGGCATCAGCTACACGTTTCCAGCGGGGACCAGTCTGGCCCCGGGCGCGATGCTGGTGGTGGCGCAGGATCCGACAGTGCTGGCCGCCAAGTTTGCGGGCGTCGCTGCGCTGGGGCCGTATAGCGGCCGGCTATCGACAAGTGGCGACAGCGTCGTCCTGCGCGATGAGCTGGGTCGGCGCCGCGACGAAGTGGAGTACATCCGCGGCTTCCCCTGGCCGACGACGGGCGGGGATACCGGCTACTCGATTGAGCTCATCAACACGAGCCTCGATGGGCGGCTGGGCGGAAGCTGGCGACTGTCGGCACCGCTTTCCGGCATGCCGACCAAGTCCGGCCCCACGCCGGGGGCGCGCAATGTCACGGCGGTCGACAATCCGCCGCCGATTATCACGGCGGTGAAGCACCAGCCGACCTCGCCGCGCAGCAATGATCCGGTGACCCTCAGCGTCGACCTTAGCGACCCCGATGGCATCAGCGAAGTGAAGCTGGAATATCAGATCGTCGATCCTGGGAGCTACGTCCGCTTGACCGATGCCGCTTACAACATGGGCTGGGTCAGCGTGGCGATGCGCGATGACGGACAGGGTGGCGACGTCAAGGCCAATGACGGCACCTACTCGGTGACGCTCGACGGCAGCTTGGCCAAACATCGGCGGCTTATGCGCTATCGCATCACCGCGACCGATGGCCAGGCGCAGAGCCTGCGCGTGCCGTATGCCGATGACCCGCAGCCGAACTTTGCCTACTTCGTCTACGACGGCGTGCCAGCCTGGCGCGGGGCCAGCCAGCCAGGGATGACGCCGGTGCAAGACTTCGGCACCGATGTCTTAAACCGCCTGCCGATCCATCACCTGATCGCGCAAGAGATCGACGTCACCAACAGCCAGTACGTCGGCACCTATGAGAGCGTCCACTTCTACGGCACGCTCGTCGAGGGCGGCCGAGTCTACGACCACATCGAGTTTGAAAATC
This sequence comes from uncultured Myxococcales bacterium, assembly GCA_937952145.1. GTDB lineage: Bacteria > Myxococcota_A > Polyangia > Palsa-1104 > JAEUJZ01 > JAEUJZ01. Next base: position 10,026 of record CALFYE010000327.1, on the reverse strand, counting down.
GCGGCGAGTTTTCGACCTATCAGTCGGGCAAGAACAAGTGGCGCTTCCACTTCCAGCGCGGGCATGAGTTCGTTGGCCGCGATGACTTTGGTCGCGCTCGCAAGGCCGCGCTGCGCACCATGAACCTGTCGGCCTGCGCGACGCCCTGGGTGCCCACCAACCGCGGCATGGCCTGCCTGGACGAGAGCGTTGCGTTTCGGCTGTATGAGCTGGCCGGCGTGCCCTCGCCGCACATGAACTACCTGCAGCTTCGCGTCATCGATGAAGCGGAAGAGCAGAATGCCACCGACCAGTACCGCGGCGATCTGTGGGGTCTTTACGGCACCATCGAGCAGACCGATGGTGCGTTCCTTGACGAGCGCGACCTGCCGGATGGCAATGTTTACAAGATCGAAAACGCGCTGGGCGACAAGCGCAACCAAGGCCCGCTGCCGCCGACTACCAGCGCTGACTACGACACGTTTCGCAACGGCTTCAACAGCACCCAGCCGATTACCTGGTGGCGCAGCAATCTCGATCTTTGGGGCTATTACTCGTTCCGCTCCATCGATCGCATCGTCAACAACATGGACCTGCGCGACGGCTGGAACCACTGCCAGTACCACAACCCGGTGACCAACCTGTGGACGCCGATGCCCTGGGATCTGGACATGCTGTACATGCCGGTGACGCACTGGTCGGGCGTGCTGAACCTACAGAACTCGATTATGCAGCACGCCGAGCTTTACACCGAGTACCGCAACCGCGGTCGCGAGCTACAGGATCTGCTGCTGACCTCCGATCAGCTGGGGGCGCTGGTCGATGAGCAGGCGTTCTTCGTCGGCACGCCGCCGACTGGCGGCACGATGAGCGTGTCGCAGCTGGACCAGGCGATGTGGAACTACCACCCGCGGACCACCTCGCCGCATCGCGGGGCGTTCTACAAGAGCCCGTCGTCCACCACCTTCCGCGGTGGTACGGTGACGCGCTCGCTGGTCTCGCCGGATCACGCCGGCATGGTGCGCTGGCTCAAGGACTTCACGCTGACTGGATACGGCGCGAACTTCCTAAACAGCGAGGTCACCGACGCGGCAATCCCCAACACGCCGACCATCAGCTACGCCGGTGCGCCCGGCTATCCGGCCGACGGCATCGTGCTGAAGACGGGGGCCTTTGCCGACCCGCAGGGCAGCAACACCTTCGGCGGCATGCAGTGGCGAGTCGCTGAGATCACGCCGGCCAGCACCGCACCCGATGGCAAGACGCCGCGCGTTTACGAGGTCAATGCCGCCTGGCAGAGCCCGGTCCTCAGCAGCTTTTCCGACAGCATCGCCGTACCGATCGAAGCGCTGCGAGTCGGCGCTGTGCATCGCGCCCGGGTGCGCATGATCGACAACACCGGCCGAGCCAGCCGCTGGTCGGCACCGCTGGAATTTACCGTCGCTGCGCCGAGTACGCCGCCGGCGCAGCTTGCCGCCCTGCGCATCACCGAAGTCCACTATCACCCGCGCAGCGATCGCCACGAAGAGTTCATCGAGATCGCCAACCTCAGCGACAGTCCCGTCGAGCTGCGCAACGTGGCCCTGACGAACGGTGTGCGCTTCCGCTTTGCCGACGGCACCGTTCAGCTTCTGCCGGCCGGTCAGCGCATCGTCGTGGTCGAAAACATCGACGACTTCCGGGCGCGCTACGGCAACGACGTGATTGTGGCGGGTCAGTATCGCGACAAGCTGTCAAACGGCGGCGAGCGCGTTGCCCTGACCTTTGGCCAGAACCTGACTATCCAAGACTTCGCCTACAGCGATGCCTGGCAGGTGCGCACCGACGGCGGAGGCCACTCGCTAGAGATCATCGATCCGCGCGGACCGACGACTAGCTGGAGCACGCCCGCCGCCTGGCGCGAGAGCCCCGAGTACCTCGGCTCACCGGGGCGCTAGCCGCCTACGCTGACCCTCCGGCGCGCGCTCGGCTTGGCCCAGTGCTTGCTTGCAGCGACGGATTCGTGGCATTGTAGAACACTTCACATGCCGACTCGCTCTACCTCCAGTGCTCGATCCTTTCCGGTGCGTTCTTCAATTTGGCAGCGGCTGCGGCGGGGGTGGTTGCCGCTCTCGCTGCTTGGGCTGCTGCTGGCCGGCGAGGTGCGGGCCGACCTGCCCTCGGCGGCGCACATCTGGGTGCTGGCGGTAAACGGTGGGCTGACGATCGGCGATGCCAACACGCTGCGCTTCATGGCCCAGGGGCCGGTGGCGGGGGCGCTGGCCGTATCGGGCAATCGCAAGCGGGTCTTCGGCCTGGACAACGCGACGGGGCGACTGTTCGAGATCCACACCAAGACACTGGCCGTGACGCCGCTTCTGGAGCTGAAAGAAGTGCAGAGCGGCCTGTGCGCCAACCCCGACGGCAGCCGCATCCTGATCTATTCGAACAGCAAAAAGACGCTGCGCCTGCTGGATACGGTCAGCAAGGCTGTGCAGCCGGTGGCCAGCGACGTGATGCGGATCAAGAGCTGTCACTTCAGCCTGGATGGCCAGATCGCGTATGTCCTGCCGACGGTCGCGGACGATCTGCTCACCGTCGATATCAAGAGCGGAAAGGTCGCCGGAAAGCTGTCCATCGCCACGCCGCCGAGTCGAGTGCAGGACTTCGCCATCCACCCCAACCCTGCCAAGAAGCTAGCCCTGGTTGCCGACGGTACGCGGGTGCTGTTCCTGGACACCACGACCCACAAGCCGCAGGGCCCCGATCTGTCGCTCGGCGCGCCGGTTCGCAGCATCGCCTTTCATCCCAACGGCAACCTGTTCTTCGCGCTCGGCGACGACAAGATCTATTTCGTCGACCTGCAGACGCGGAAGATTCAAAAGAGCATCGAGCTGGCGCCGGGCGGCACCTTCCGCGTACTGGCCGTCGATGGCCAGGGCAAGCGCCTGTACGCCAGCGGCAATCACGAGATCAACGATGGGCTCGGCGCGGTGATCAACGGGCAGGGCAAAGAGTTCGTCCTCATCGACGTCGATACCGGCAAGAAGACCTACCAGCACTACTCGCCTGTCGAGAGCGTGCAGTATCTGGTCTCGCCCTAGGAGTTTGTTGCAGTAATCAAACAATCCTCAAAATAAACAAAATATTTATATTTTTTAATAAATTTCATTATGTTGATTTGTAGTTGCCATGACAATTAGCAGTCTGCTGAAGCCTTGCTGAGCCAATACTGCAACAAGCCGCGGCCGGAACTGCGACTAGGTGAGCGGTCCCATCCGCTTCTCGCCGTGCTCGTAGACCACGTGAGCGCGGCCGACGAGTAGCGGATCGACCCTGCCGATCAGGTCGAGCGACTTGTTCTCGTAGGCCAGCTTTTGCAGGACGTAGCGCATCGCGTTGATGCGCGCGCGCTTCTTGCAGTCGCTCTTGATGACCGTCCAGGGCGAGTCGGCAGTGTCGGTGTGGAAGAACATCGCTTCCTTGGCCTTGGTGTAGTCCTCCCACTTGTCCAGTGAGGCGCGATCGATGGGGCTCAGCTTCCACTGCTTGAGTGGATGTGCCTCGCGCTCCTTGAAACGACGGCGCTGCTCCCTGCGACTGACCGAGAACCAGAACTTGATCAGGTGCAGCCCGCTGCGCGCCAAGTGACGCTCGAACTCAGGCGCTTGGCGCATGAATTCTTCGTACTCGGCTTCGTTACAGAAGCCCATGACGCGCTCGACGCCGGCCCGGTTGTACCAAGAGCGATCGAACAGCACGATCTCGCCGCGGGTGGGCAGGTGCTCGATGTAGCGCTGAAAGTACCACTGACCGCGCTCCTGATCGGTCGGCTTTTCGAGGGCGACGACGCGGGCACCGCGAGGATTGAGGTGCTCCATGAAGCGCTTGATGGTGCCTCCCTTGCCGGCCGCGTCGCGTCCTTCAAACAGGATGACGACGCGCTGACCCGTCTCTTTGACCCAAGCCTGGAGCTTCAGGAGCTCGACCTGCAGGCGGTACTTCTGCGCTTCGTAGTTCTTGCGCAGCATCAGGTACTTGTAGGGATAGCCGCCTTGCCGCCAGTCGTCGGCCAGCTCTTCATCGGGATTGATGCCCGCGGCTTTGAGCGCGCCGCGCTCGGACTTCAGCATGGCGCGGCGCAGCATCGCGGCATCGTCTGCAGATACCCCTGCGAGGATCGACTCCAGCGCGCTCGCCAGGCTGGGCAGGTTGCCAGCGCTGTGGGTCAGCACATCGCGCAGTGCTTCTTCCATGCTGCGTCGCTTGCCCTCGGTGCTCCGGCGCACTTGATGCTGCTCGATGCGGCCGGGCTCTAGGCTGGGCACGACATCGCCTGCCTCGACCCGTCGCGCGATACGTCCGCTGTCGGGCGAGCCAGCCGGCGGCGCACCGCCCGCGAAATTCTTGGCGTCCCTACGAGGTTTAGAGCGCATACGCCGAGTTGTCCTACGCGAGGCCATCGCAGATCTCCGAAAGAGGTTGCCGATTACCTGCTCAGCCTCTCACATTGCGGGCCCACGCCACAACGTGAGCGGCGACGTCAGGCCGTCTGTGGCTGCGATTTTATGGCTGCGAATTTTTTGCGGGGAGCGATGGATGCGAGCGGGGGGAAGGACTACGCCGCGCTCATTGCTTTGAGCGTCGTCGTGTGGCTCTCGATCTCAGCGAGGCGGGCTTCTAGCTCGGTGATGCGGGCGCGATTTTCAGCGACGACTTCCGGCTTGGCGCGCGCCACGAAGTCGGGGTTCGACAGGCGGCCACGCAGCGAGTCGCGCTCTTTTTCCGCCTTCTGCGCTTCTTTGCCCAGGCGCACGATCTCGGCCGGGATATCGAGTAGCGCCGCGGCGTTGAGCAGAAGCGCCGTCAGGCCGGGCTGCACCTGCGGGATGGTGCCGCGCGTGTTCTCGTACTCGGCCACGATGTCGGTGACGCGGCAGCGGGTGAGCTGCTCGATGAGCCCGCGCTCAGCCGTCAGTACGGCGCGCGTGCCGGCTTCGCTGCTCTTCAGCACGAACTCGACGTTGCCATCGGACTTCAGCTGATACTGCGACTTCAGCGTGCGGATCGCTGACACCGCCGACTGCACCATCGCCATATCGCGCTCGGCATCGGCGTCCTTCAGCGCGTCATCCGCCGAGGGATACAGCGTGATCATGCAGCTCGCCGGCGCGCCCGGGAAGCGCGGCAGCTTCAGCCACAGCTCCTCAGTGATAAACGGAATGATCGGGTGCAAGAGGCGCAGGCTGGTCTCCAGCACCAGCTGCAGCGTGCCTAGCGCCGCGCGACGCCGCTTGGGATCAGCGGACTCGCCGAGGTGCGGCTTGCACATCTCGATGTACCAGTCGCACAGCTCGTTCCAGAAGAAGTGGTACAGGGCCTGCGCCCCGTCGGCGAAGCGGTACTCGCTCCACGCCTGATCGACCTCGTCCGTGATGCGCTGCAGGCGCGACAGGATGTAGCGATCGGCAAGCGACAGCTCGATCGGCGTCAGCGGAATCGACAGCTCATCATCGATGGCGCCGCGGCTGGCCAGGAGCGCATTGCGGAAGCCCTGCAGCCCTTCGGTGTCGCCTTCTTCGGCGTGCATCAGGAAGAAGCGCACCGCCGACCAGATCTTGTTGAGGAAGTGGCGGTAGCCTTCGACGCGCGGCACCGACAGGCGAATGTTGCGGCCCTGCGCACCCATCACCAAAAGGAAGAAGCGCAGCGCATCGGCGCCCTGCTTGGGGAAGCCCTGGCCATAGGCCGACGCGGCGCTGGGGAAGGCTTTCTTGAACTTGCCGAACGCCTCCTGCAGATCTTTTTGCGCCGTCGGCTTGCTCTTATCGACACCCAGCACGGTCTCGATATCGGCGCCGTGCACGAGGTGCAGCGGATCGAGGACATTGCCGCGCACCTTCGACATCTTTTCGCCGTTTTCATCGACGACGAGCGCGTGCAGGAGGACAACGCGGAACGGCACTTTGTTCATAAAGTGCAGGCCCATCATCATCATGCGCGCCACCCAGAAGAACAGGATGTCGTGCCCGGTCTCCATGACCGAGGTGGGATAGAACGTGCGCAGATCGCGGGTCTGTTCCGGCCAGCCCAGCGTCGAAAACGGCCACAGCGCCGAGCTAAACCAGGTGTCCAGCACATCGCCGTCTTGCACGAGATCCGTGCGTCCCGCCTTGGCAAAGGCTTCTTCGGCGGTGCGGGCGACAAAGACCTGCTGCTCTTCGCCGTCTTTTTTCGGCGTGTACCAGGCGGGAATGCGGTGGCCCCACCACAGCTGACGGCTGATGCACCAGTCGCGGATGTTGCGCATCCAGCGGAAGTAATCGTCGGTGTAGTGCTCGGGCACAAAGCGCGTGCGACCTTGCTCGACGGCTTCGATGGCCGGCTTGGCCAGCGGCTCGGTGCGCACGAACCACTGCAGGCTCAGCATCGGCTCGACCACGGTGTCGCAGCGCTGGCAGCGGCCCAGGTTTAGCTTGTGCGGCTTTTCCTCGACGAGGAAGCCGCCTTCCTGCAGCGCTTCCAGCACGGCCTTGCGCGCCTCGGCGATCGTCTGTCCGCGGAAAGCGGCGGGTGCGTTGTCGTTTAGGCGACCGGCAAAGTCGAACACTGCGATCTGCGGCAGGCTGTGCCGCTGACCGGTCTCGAAGTCGGAAAAGTCGTGGCCCGGTGTCACCTTCACCGCGCCGGTGCCAAACTCCATCGACACCAGGATGCCGTCGCCGATGATCGGGATGGTGCGATCGCACAGCGGCAGCTGAAGCTGCTTGCCAATCAGGTGCTTGAAGCGATCGTCGTCAGGGTGCACGGCAACCGCGGTATCGCCGAGCAGCGTCTCGGGCCGCGTCGTCGCCACCACCAGCCGCTCGCCACTTGTCGACCCGACCACGGGATAGGCGATGTGCCACAGCTTGCCGTCGGTCTCGCTGGCCTCGACTTCCAGATCCGACAGCGCCGTGGCGCAGCGCACGCACCAGTTGATCAGGCGCTGCGCGCGATAGATCAGGCCGTCTTCATGCAGGCGCACAAAGGCCTCGGTGACGGCCTTCGACAGCCCCTCGTCCATGGTGAAGCGGTTGCGCTGCCAGTCGAGGCTGAAGCCAAGCACGCGAAGCTGCTCGGTGATGCGACCGCCGTACTTTTCTTTCCAGCTCCAGACGCGCTTGACGAAGGCTTCGCGGCCCAGGTCGTGACGGGTCTTGCCCTCTTCTTTAGCGAGCTGACGCTCGACGACAAGCTGCGTCGCGATGCCCGCGTGATCGGTGCCGGGCAGCCACAGCGCGTTATAGCCCTGCATGCGCCGCCAGCGCGTGATCACGTCCTGCACGACGTACATCGCGTGGCCCATGTGCAGCGAGCCGGTGACGTTGGGCGGCGGGATGACGATGGTAAACGGGGTCTTGGGCGTGGTCGCGTTGGCGTGGAAATAGCCCTGCTGTTCCCAGTGCTGATACCACTTGCTCTCGACCTCTTGCGGGTCGTAGGCCTTGGCCAAGTTCGGGTCTTTCATAGCGCGCGTTCCGTCGGAGTTTCGGGGGGGAAGAAGCCGGCTTCTTACCACATCCACTCGCCGGTCTTGGGATCATTTGCGGATCATTTCTGGCGAAGATTTCTCGGGAAGATTTCTGGCGAATCGGCGCGCGAAGATCGAGTAAAGTGGCGCCGCATGTCGAGCACTGGTTCTCCTCCAACTGTCAAACCTCCCCACAAGAACAAGTCCACCGCCTCTGGTCCGGCATTCACCGGCCAGGCGGCCGATGAGTCCGCCGACTTCGCCGCGATGCTCGCCGAGTTTGAAGGCACGAGCAAAGGCGGGGACAAGGCCGCCGGCCGCGGTCGCGCCCAGACTCCCCGTATCACCGTCGGGCAAGAGGTCAAGGGTCGCGTCCTTTCGATGAGCCGCGAGTCAGTCTTTATCGATCTCGGCGGCAAGGATGACGGCATCCTGACGCTGGACGATGTCCGTGGCCCGGATGGCGAGGTCACGGTGCATGTCGGCGATGAGATCGTCGCCCGCGTCGTCGAGATCGATGGTCGCTCGGGCGGCATCATCCTGCGTCGCATGCTCGGCCGCGCCGATGCCAAAGGCACGCAGGAGCTGCGCCAGGCCTTCGAGATCGGCCTGCCGATCGAGGGGCTGGTCTCCGGCGTCGTCAAAGGCGGCGTCGAGGTCCAGGTGGCGGGGGCTCGCGCCTTCTGTCCGATCTCGCAGCTTGAGCTGCGGCACGTCGAAGACGCGGCGATCTTTGTCGGTCAGAAGCTGCGCTTTAAGATCACGCGCTTTGAAGAGGGTCGCAGCCTGAACCTGGTGTTGTCGCGCCGCACGCTGCTGGAAGCCGAAGCGCAGGAGCGCGCCGCCGAAGTGCGCAAGAAGCTGGCGGTCGGCGTGGTGCTGCGCGGCAAGGTCTCGGCGCTGAAGGACTACGGCGCGTTCGTCGATCTCGGCGGCATCGAGGGCATGCTGCACGTCAGCGAGCTGTCGTTCCAGCGCGCTCGCCATCCCAAAGATGTCCTGTCGGTGGGCCAGGACATTGAAGTCCAGGTCATTAAGCTGGAAGCCGGCGAGGGCAAAAAAGGCGAGCGCATCTCGCTGTCGCTCAAGTCGCTGGCCAAAGATCCGTGGAGCGAGGTCGAGAGCGACTTCCCCTTGGGCAGTCAGCACAGCGGCACGGTGATGCGCTGCGAAGACTTCGGCGCCTTCATCGAGATCGCGCCCGGCGTCGAGGGCCTGCTGCACATCAGCGAGCTGGCTGATGCGCAAGGCAAGGGCGGCAAGCTGCGCCACGCCAAGGACGCAGTCAGCCCGGGTGAGAAGATCGATGTGGTGGTCAAGCTCATCGATCGCGACAAGCGTCGCATGGCGCTGGAGCTGGCTTCGACGAGCAATGCTCGCCGCGAAGAGCGGGCCGCGATTGCCAGCGTTGCGCAGCAGTCCTCGGCCCCGCAGCGCTTTGGCACCTTCGGCGATCTGCTCGCCGCGCGCCTCAACGCCGCCAAAGCCAACAAGAAGTAAGCATCTCTCCTCGTCCTCTCCCGCCGGGAGAGGATCTCTCCGTATCCACATCCCCAGCAGTCCAAGGAGGCCTTCGTGTCCCAGTCGCTTCGTCTATCGATCGTGCTGTCGGGCGCCGTGTTCGCGGTGTCGGGCTTTGTCTATGAGTCGGCGGCGTCGGCGCAGCAGCTTGATCTGCCGCGTCCCAGCCCCAATGCCAAGGTCAGCCAGATGGTTGGCCTGACCGAAGTCAGCGTCGATTACAGCAGCCCAGCGGTGAAGGGGCGCAAGGTGTTCGGGGGCCTTTTGCCGTACGGTCAGCTGTGGCGCACGGGGGCTAACGGCGCGACCAAGATCACGTTCAGCAAAGACGTGATGGTGGCCGACAAGCCCGTGCCGGCTGGCACCTATGCCCTGTTCTCGATCCCGACGGCGACGAGCTTCACGGTGATCCTGAACAAGAACCCGAACCAGGGCGGCACGGATCAGTACAAGCAGGATCTGGATCAGCTGCGCTTCGAAGCCAAGCCGCAGCCGATTCCGGCCCGCGAGCGCCTGACTTTCCTGTTTAACAACACGACCGAGAGCGCGACCTCGCTGGATCTGGAGTGGGAAAAGGTCCGCATCTCGATTCCGATCAAGGCGGGCACCGACGCGCAGGTGGCGGCGGGCATCAAGGCGCTAGAGACCAACGCCTGGCGGCCGTGGAACAACGCGGCGCGCTATCTCTTGGAGAGCAAGAAGGATCTCGATCAGGCGATGACGCTGATCGATCGCTCGATCGCGATGAAGGAAGACTGGTTCAACGTCTGGACGAAGGCGCAGATCGTCGCTGCCAAGGGCAAGGCGGCCGAGGCCTGTCCGCTGGCGCAGAAGGCGCAGGCGCTGGGCGGGACCTCGGAGGGCTTCTTCTTCGCGGCGGAAGTGAAGAAGGCGATCGCCGACTGGAAGTGTAAGTAGGCGAGAGGGAAACCTGGCGGTTGTCCCTCTCGCGCTCTCCTTTCCCTGGCGCTTTGTGGGGGCGCGACTTTGCGCCCTTCTCCCCCTGTCCCCCTCTTCCGCGGCCGGAAGAGGGG
>CALFYE010000326.1 GCA_937952145.1 uncultured Myxococcales bacterium | reverse complement strand
GCCGTTAGTCGCTCCTCTCTTAGGAGGGGAGCGTGGGTTGAAACGGTGCTGACTCGCTCCGCGCAGCGCCGGCGGTGGGTCGCTCCTCTCTTAGGAGGGGAGCGTGGGTTGAAACTGATGCTGTCCCCATTCAGCGGGCGACGTACGGAGAGACGGTAGCAACCTGATGTGACATTGGTGCGATACTCGACTGAGAGATTTATGGGGGCGCAGATGACTCGTTTGTTCTGCCTATCTTTGCTATCCGCAGTCCTTTTCAGCGCGGCTTGCTCGCACGATCCATCGCCGCCGCCGGCCGTTGACTATCATCGCGATGCGGCAGCGGTGTTCGAGCGCTACTGCACGAGCTGTCATACCGAAGGGGGCATCGCGCCGTTTGCGCTGACCGATTATGAATCGGCCAAGCGCAATGCCGCGATCATCAAGGGCGCAGTGATGAGCGGCACGATGCCGCCGTGGATGCCATCGGACAACAGCATGCCGCTGCGCTGGTCGCGCAAGATGCGGCCGCAGGATCGCGACCTGCTGCTGGCGTGGATTGATGCCGACACACCGGAAGGTGATCCTGCCGAAGCGATGCGCACCGACATTCCTCCGGCTGAGGTCGTCGACCCGCCGCGCCCTGACCTTGTTCTCGACGCGGGACGGACCTATCAGCCCAACACCAGCCAGAGTGATGACTATCACTGCTTCGTGTTTGATCCGAAGCTGACCGCCGATACCTTTCTGCAAGCAGCGACGATAGTGCCGGGCAACAAGGCCATCGTGCATCACGTCCTGGTCTACGAAATTCTGGCCGCCGACGCGTCAGCCATCAAAAGTTTGAACGCCAGCGGCAACGGATATACCTGCTTCGGCGGACCCAGCGGCACCGGCACCAGCTTGAGCAGTCAGGGCAAGCTGACGACGCTGTTCGCGTGGGTTCCGGGCAGCGTGCCGGCGCGCTTCCCTCAGGGCTTGGCGCTGCGCATGCATGCGGGCTCGCTGTTTGTGATGCAGGTCCATTACAACACCCTTGCCAACAACGCCGCCGGAGATCGCTCGGTGGTGCAGCTGGAACTCAACTCGACGCCACCGTTCATCGAACTGCGCAACATTCCGTTTGCGAATCCCATGACGCTCAACATCGCGGCAGGTGATGCCAACGCCAAGCAAGTCGTGACGGCGCCCATCTCTCTCTTGGAGCAGCTCGCGGGGTTACCAACCGGCGACCTCATCCTCTTCGCCAACTCGCCCCACATGCACCTGCTTGGCAAGCGAGTCGTCTCGACGATTGCGGGCCGGACGATGCTGGAGATTCCGCGCTGGGACTTCCACTGGCAGCAAGCCTATGGCTTCGTCGATCCGGTCCTCGCGCACGCCAGCGATCAAGTTCAGCTCGAGTGTGATTACGACAACAGCCAGGCCAATCAGCCGTTCGTAAATGGCGTGCGCGGATTGCCGCGCAATGTCGGCTGGGGCGAAGGCACGCTCGACGAGATGTGCCTGACGTTTCTGACTGTCGCGCCCAAGAAGTAATAGCGTGCATCGCCCGTGACCCGCGTGCACGAGGTCGCATCCTGTGCGGATCTCGTTGTCACTCGACGAGCCGTACGCTTCGGTCCAGCCTGATAGCGTTGCAATGCGATCCAGCCCCTTAGGTGTCCCGCAACCGTAGGACACCTACCCAACTGAACTAGCTACTACCAAGCCGGATGTAGCGGCGCACGTCGTGTTGAGCCGAGCAACGGGCCGCCAAGCGGCGGTGACCAAGGGACGCTCAGCAGCGGCTGCCGGCTCAACCTGGCCCCTCCCTGGCCCACCAGGAAGGCAGCCCGCACAGGGCCTGCCTCCCACAGCCCTACGCGCTGACCAGCACAAACACGTCGAAGCTCGTTCCCGCTTGTAGCGCGGACGCGTTCATCAGCGTGAACGAACTAGCCGTGATGTTGTCGGCATAGAACCGCTGCAGCGCGGAGTTGAGGACAACCACAGGCTGCGTGGGCAGTCCAACGCCAGCGGCGTCGCTTGGTGGCGTGCGGTATTCGCTGCCGAACTGGATGGTGGTGATGGCTTGGTTGGGGGGGACGTTGGCGGCGCCGGTGGTGATGCGGAAGCGCATGGTGGCGTCGGTGTTGCGGTTGGCGAAGGGGAAGCCGGGGAGCGACGTGCTGGCGAGGGGCGTGACGGCGACGACGTTCGCGGCTAGCGCGCCGACGGGCTGTGGGGGGCGGCTGGGGTCGCGGTGGGGGTCGGTGCTGGCGCTGGGGTTCGGCGTGTCGCCGTCGAACAGACGAGCCCAGGCGGTGCGGTACTGCGTGAGGTTGAGACGCTGGGTGCTGATCTGCGCGATCAGTGCGTGCGCGGCGTTGAAGACCTGCAGCTTGGCGTCGCGCGTCGGGGGGCGGGGCTGCGTGAGGCCGGTGATGAAGGCGCGGACTTCTTCGAAGGTCAGGGCCAGGAATAGCGAGGTCAGCTCGCCGGCTTGCTTGACCAGGCCGCGGTCGTCGTACTGGCCGGGCTCGGGGGGCCAGGTCAGCTCGCCGACGGAGCTTTCGAGCTGGCTGCTGAGATCGGGGCGCGACATCGGCGCGGTGCTGGGCACGACGGCGGTGCTGGCGGGCTGCGGGCTGGCGATGGCGAGGCCGACCTGCGCGTCCATCAGCGTCGGCAGCTGACGGCGCACGGACTCGCCGTGGCTCTGCATATCGTGAATCATGTCGAGCGCTTCTTCGGCATCCTGGCGGACGGTGCGCAGGCGGCGCTGCGTCTCGTTGTCGTAGCGCGCCCAGTGCGTAGCCGCAGCCAGAGCGATGCCGGTGATGGTTCCGTTGAGACTCCCATGTTGACTCATCGTAGACTCCTATTTGCTTTGGTGAGCTGATTCCTATTTCTTCGATTCTCGTATGGACTCGCATCGCTGCGAGTCGCTTCCCAATTCCTAGCGCGGGGCGCGGCGTCGGCTGCGGCGCTCGCTGTTGCGGTCGTTGCTGAGCAGGAGGCCCACCCCCAGGCCCGCGGCGCCAACGGCGACGGCGGTGCCGATGCCTCCGCTGTCGGTGCCGAGGATCGGCGTGCCGGGGGTCATCAGGTCGGCGGCGACCTTGGCCACGCCGCTGCCGGTCTGGATATCGACGGCAGTGAGCTGATCTTCCAGCACCGAGACGCTGGCTTCCGTCGCGTCGCGCTCGGCCAAGAACAGGCGGCGCAGCGTTGGGATCAGATCGGCGTACTTGCCACCGCGCTCCAGCGTGTCTAGCTCGGTCCGCGCATCCCGACTGTCGACGAGCGCATCTTCCAGGTCGTCCAGCTTGCGTCGGACATTGCGGCCGTTTAGGAATCCGGCGACGGCGTCGGCTGCATTGGCGCCGGTGCGCAGCCAGCCGCTCGTTCCCCCTTGGGCGCTGCTGCTGCTCGGCGAGCCACCCAGCGAGATGCCCGTCGTCTGCTGCTGTTGTTGCTGCTGCTGCCACCATGCCTTGAGCAGCTGCCCATCTGATTCCGACGCGACGCGGATTGTCGTGCCGTTGGGAAGCTGCAGCGCCACGCCCAGGTTCTGAGTCTGCCCCGGCAGCGTCAGCGCAGTGGACTGCGAGCCGCCGCCAAATGGGTTGCTAGCGCTTGACTGCCCCTGCATCGAAACACTACGAAGTGCCATTGGTTCCCCCTTTTGAGTCAGGTTCCTTGGAGTCTGGTTTCCCCCAGTCTCCGATTCCTTTTTGGTTCCTATTTCCCCCGGTTGCGCGATTTCAATTCGCACATCGGGTCTAGTACACCGACGCGCGCCAGTTCGCGCCAAACCAGTCACGAAGGACATTGCCCGGCAGCACCTTGCCGCGCGATCCGTCCCAGAACATCACGGCTTTGTCGCGGTCGAGCCCAAACTGAGCGGGGCTCGTGGTGCCGTAGTATTCACCCCACTTTCCGGGGTCGCCGGCGAGTCCGAATCCGTCTTCCGCGCCGTCGGCCACGGCCAGGTCTGCACCCTCGACAAGCTCATAGTCCGCGCCGCCGACGTGCCGCACGATCTCGGTCAGCGGAATGACCTGTCCGTTCAGCGTCCCCACCATCTCGTAGGTCTTCACGGCGACCTGCGGGGCCGGCGCTGTCGCGGCCTTCTTCTTCGGTCGCGGATCCTGCTGCGGGTAGTAGCGGTAATACGCTTCCGTGAAGCCCTTGCCGAAGGTGAGGTTTGCGGCCTGCAGCTCGGCAATCGGCGGAATCTCGGTGCTGGTGCGATAGAAGTATCCCCACTGCGTGGGGCTCAGCGCATTCTGGGCGTTGCGCGCGGCTTCATCGCTGGTCGCGTTCAGCACCCAGACACCACGGCGCAGCGAGCTGGGGTCGATGACCCACCACGTGTTGTTGACGCCGATGCCGATGCTGCGCTCGGCTCCTTTTTCCCACGGCTTGTCGGTCAGCGCGCCGGGGATCAGGTGCGGAAACGCCTTCTTGACGACGTTTGCCGTCGAGCCATAGAACGCCCCCGGCAAGCCGGAGAGCTCGTCTTCCGAGATCAGATCCTCGCGCGAGGCCAGCGCCTGCGTGAGCTCGTCATTCCTGGGTGTCCACCAAGACATATTCATCCCTCCCTTGTTGGGTCTGGTTTCAGCCGTTCGGTCGTGATGCCCACACCGCGGAGCATCAGCGCGTCTGCGTCATAGCCACGGAGATCGGGCGCATACCCGGCCTGCTCAAATAAAAACGGACTCTGCGCCACCGCCATGCGCACACCGGAAGTAGGTGCAGCGGACTCCGATGAGTGCTCCGGCCCCGCTAAGATCTGCTGCACTGCAGCCTCAGGCCAGCCGACTCCGCGCAGGTGGTCGGTCGCGATCTTGGCGTCTCCCAGCGCATACCTGGGCTGCGCTCCCAGCGTTGTCGCTGACCCTGCTGTATGGAAAGCAGGGGCTGTCGAAGGAGCCCCGCCACCGTCGGCTGGGGATGCCTCCAGGCGTCGATCCAAGACTCCGACCATCTTCAAAATGCGGTCTAGAGCGCTCCCCGCGCGACTCACGCCTTCGGCGCCAGCCGGTCCCAGCGTCGCGCCCGCGGCCACGGTGCCGACTCCCAGCACGATGTCCTTGGCGGCGAGTCCAATTCCTTTTGCATCCAGCTCTGCCATGAATCCTCCTAATTGGTTGTCCGTCCTGATTCGTTCAGACCACCGCTCGCGGCAGTACGGTGCGAGGATCCCGCCGTGGGCCGTAGTCCTTGCGCGCAGGGTCATAGTCCGAAATCGCGATCTCGAAGTGCAGGTGCGGCGCACTCCCCAAGCCGCTTGTGTGGGCAGCTGCGACGTGACCCAGGATCTCGCCCTTGGTCACCGACTGCCCGCGCTCGACCCGCGTGTCCCCAAGGTGCAGGTAGCGATAGATCAGCGAATCGACGCCGCGCACATCGACAAACAGACCCGCATGACGAAGCGACGCACTCTCACCGCTCCGTCCATCTACGACCCGCAGGACATGTCCATCCTGCGCCACATGAACTGGCGCTCCCGCCTCAGTAAACAGGTCGATTCCTTTGTGTGGTCGACCGCTGCCATCACGATCTGAGAGCACGGACTGGCCAACCTTCTTCAGAAAGTCAGCGCGAATCGGCCACCCTGGCTCAGGGTCGTCGGAACGGAACGGCGACGTACCGTAGCGCGCCTCAAAGCCGGCGCGGTCGAAGCGGTCTCCGCGGCTCATCTTGGCCTCCGATGTGAGGGTCTACGTTCTGGAACCCCAACATTCCTAAGTTGGCCCCTGCGGCAAACTCATCCCAGCGAACCACTCGCTACGCACGATCTCAGCAATGGCCGTACGCAGAAGAAGCTGCATGTCTTGCAGGAGTGCGGGCGAGGCCGTGAGCAGCAGGCCGCTCGTCTGGGACCAGCTCAGTCGGAACGACTGCTCTAGTTGCGCTGCGGCCGACGCTGGTGGCGTACCGGCTGCTGCAACGCTGGTTTCCGAGGCCGCATGTCCATCCGCGGCAGCATCGACATCAGACTGACCATAGAACTCTTGTATCAGAGGTTCCGGTGTCTCGCCCCCACCCGCTGCAGCTTCCTGCACTTGGTACAGCGTGATGCGCACGAGAGCCGGCACCGTTGCGCCCAGCTCAGCAAGCTTGAGCAGCCAGCTCGCGGGCACCGCGCGCTCTTGACCGAGCAGTGCCTTTACTTCCCCCTCGGGCACCGCCAGCTTCTGGCTGAGCCAGTAGGGCGAGTGTTTCATGGGTGCGACGCACTCTAGGTCCGCGGCCAGATCAATTCCGCGATAGGGGCGCATCGATGCAGGCCACGCGATCTGCGGCACTTCGTGGCCTAGCTGCTGAAGGGCATCAGACCAGCCTGGTGGGACTACTCGATTACCTTCTTCGGTTGCGCGCAGCGTGGCAGGATGTACCGCAAGCTGGCGGGCTAGCTGGGCTCCGGTCAAGCCCTGCGCTACACGCAAGGTGCGTAGCCAGTGACCCGTTGCGGCGCGATAGACTTCAGACTTTTGGTTCAACATCGGAATCTCCCCCTCAGGTAAAGAACTCGACTCCATCTAGCGTCCCGACGTGCTTTGCTCCGTCGGAGATCCAGTGTTTGCGGACTTCGGCCGCGGTCTTGCGATAGCGCAGCAGGCGCAGCTCTTGGGCAGTTAGCCCAAGTCCGGCTGCTTGCTTGTCGCGGGCTCGCGCCGCGATCTGTAGCGCGCGATCTTGCTGCGCGGGCGCGAAGAACTTTCGCGCGGTGGGAAGCTGCGATGGGTGCAGGCCATCCAGCACGGCGCGGGCCAACTCACGCAGCGCGTCTGTGGCGGGTTCTTCCGTCGAGACTGGGCGAACTCCGCCCGGCGGTCGCCGTTCACCCTGCGGCCCCCAGCCCGAGCCAGCGGTGATGCGGTCAAACAGGCTCTGCCCAGGTTTGCGTGATCGTAGCTGGGTATGAATCTGCTCGATGTGCAGCGCTCGGCTACCGCGCGGATTCTCGCTCGCCAGCATGCGCGCCGCGGCTTCAACATCGGCGTCGCTGAAGGTTGGCGCCGTCTGCCAACTGTCGGACGGCAGCGACGAGTCTGACCCGTGCCCCGGCCATGCAGCCATGGCCAGCAGTACGCCCCCAAGCAGGGCTGTGCCCCCGCACATCGCCGCCAAGATCCACGCGTCTTCTTGGGGTCTGCGCGTGCTCATGGTCGGCCTCGACGTGGGCTGGTTGCCAAGGCAGCGACGGTCACGGCGCCGACGGTGAGCACTGCACCAGTAGTTAGCAGCGCAAACAGCGGCACTTCTTGTCCTGCACGCTTCATTCCTTCGTAGCGCGCTCCGCTGAGCGTGACTTCGACGGTCTTCTTGGCGATGCGCTGTGCACGCTGCGCCGGGGTCTCGATCTCGGTCGGTGCAGCCTTGCGATTTGGTTCAGATGGCTCCGTTGGCCGCGTGCCCTGTTCGCGTTTTTGCAGCGCACGCTCGTACTGGGTGCGCAGCCAAGCAGGAGCGGGAAAGTGCTTCACAAGTCGCGCTTCTGCGACGCGAAACAGGCGATGCGTCAGCACGATCTCCAGGCTGGTGAGGAGCCCCTTGCTCAGCGCCGTAGCAAAGTGCTGAGCCGCGATATCCAGGTCAGCCTCCTGCTCTGCGAGGTATGAAGCGCGCAGCCAGTCCCCTAGCTCGCGAAGTAGCGCGGCGAGTTCTTTGCCGAGCTCAAGGACGCCGTAGCCAATCAGCAAGGCATTTACGGCCCAGGCGATAGGCCCCGTCGCTACCGCCGCAATCACCCACCCTGCGAAGACCAGAGCCAAGCCCCAAAGTGACTGCACGGTCATGATGCGCTTGAGCTCGCCCAGTGCTGAAGTCGGCAAGAGCGGAACGGCCCGCACCATCGACACCGCGATGCGTGATGCGGCAGCGGATAGATGCTGCGCGGCACTCGTGATCGGAGCGTCTGTCTCGTAGCCTCGGTAATATAGGTCCATCGTCGCCCCCCTCGGCGATTGCGATTCGGCTGCAGGTTTCCTTCCGACCTACGCGCTGCGCTTCGGCCCCGCGAGCAAGCGCTCAACCTCATCGGGCTTCCACTTCAGCGTCAGCAGGAACGCCCGCGTCACATCGGCGCTCTCAAGCTGGGGCGCGGGAGGCGTACTGGTCGCAGGCACCGGGGTAGCTGCGGATGGCGCGGACGTCCCCTTCGCTGACCGTGGCGCCCAGGCAGCCGGAGCCTGAAAACCACGCTCTGTCACCGTATCTGCCACCGACGTGGTACGCGGTCTTCGCTCAAACCCTGCTCGCTCAAACCGATCACCGCGCGAGGATTTAGGAGTTGGTGTGACAGGACTTGACGAAGGTGACGATGCCCCCAGCGCAGCTTCGCCTCGCAGCGTCGCTGCATACGCTGCTTCGAGGCCCGCGGGCAGCGGGAAACGCGCAGCCAGTTTTTCTTTCAGCGCTGCGACCGGGCCTGACTTGATCGCTGCGGCAATCAGCGGCATCCCGATCTGCTGCACGGCACTGGTGAAATACACACCGGCTGCGGCCAAGCGTGGCTCGCTCTGCGCTTCGTGCGCGGCCTTCACGAAGGGCAGCAGGTTCGCGCGAAACACGCTGAGGTTGCCGAGGATCGGCAGCAGCTCTGCATCGTCGAGCAGCGCGGTCACGATGTTCGCTTCGACCGATGGCAGCGCGTCGGCATACCAGCGCACCAAGATCAGCGACAGCGTCCACACGCTCGCTGCATCTTCCTCGCCGATGCGACGAATCTCGCCGCTGGCCGAGCCGATGCCCTTGCCCATCGCCAGCATCAGGCGACTCGCGAACGCCGGCACATACGCCGCGCTCCTGTCCCGAGTAAAGAGGTCCATCGGCTACCTCCCCCCCGTGCCCGACTTCGCCTGCAGCTCCAGATACTTCTTCTGCAGCTCGCGATATTCCGCGGCCAGCGCCGCGTGATCGATCTGTTCCTGCTTCCCGTCGGCGTAGCGGACCCGAATCGCTCGCGCCAAGCTGGAAAAGCCCAGCTGGGCAAATAGCTTCGTCGCTTCGGACACGACCTCGCGCGTCGTGCTCGGCAGCTCGCCGTTGTTGTCGGCCGGATCTTTGCGCGTCGCCATCTCGGCGATGTAAAGGCCCAGGCCCAGCACGAAGTGCGGCGCGCCCTGCAAGATGTCGACGTTCTGCGCCACCACGCCATCCTTCGACCAGCGGCCCAGCGCGCGGATGCCCCAGTTCAGAAGCTCCGTCGATACCTGCGCGATGCTGCCGCCCCCCAGGTCCACCGCCACGCGATGCACCTTGCTGTGCTTGTCGCCCACCCGCATCAGCAGCGCTTCGTACTTGTTCGCCGCCTTCTGCTGTCGCGCCACGACCTTCTCGTAGTCGGCCTCCAGCGCCGACCCTGCTTCGATCTGCTTCTGCAGCGCTGCGTTTTCGCCCTGCAGCTTTTCCAACGTCTGCTTCGCTCGCTCTAACGGATCTTTATTCGCCATGACACGTCCCCCCATCAACTGATGGCCAAGTCGTCCTCAATGCCCTTTGAGATGTTTGGTGCTCATCGGCTACCCCGCCGCCTGCTCCGCGATCTGCGACAGCGTCGGCGGTTCACGCTGGGCGCGAATCCACGCCAGCATCGCGGCGAGGTTGCGAGGCAACACCGCCGTGTTCGGTCGCTCGTCACCCCAGTTCGTCGGCAGGCTCTCCAGGTACTGCGCCGCCACCCGCGCCCCCTCGCGCGACGGAAACGCCTGCGCCGCCGCCATGCCCGAGGCGAGGTGCGTCACGTTGTACTGCGGGCCGTCGGGATGATCGGCGCCGCGACCTTGCGCGTAGGTGACCGCAAAGTGCGGCGACTGCCACACCGCTCGCACGCGTCGCGTGCCCTGTGCTGTGCGAATCTCGACCTGCAGCTCGGGCTCAGCCTCGCGCAAGATTCCGCGGGGGAACGGCCGTGACCACCACGCCATCGCCGTCGCCTGCAGCTCGCCCCATTTGTAGCCACTCGTGATGGCGCGCTCTGTGAACCCAGCAAATTCCTCAGAGCGAAAAGGCAACACCGCAGCTTCTCGCCCCGCCAAGTCCTCGCCATACAGCAGCGCCAGCGATCCGTCGTCCCTTTGCGCCGGAAACCGAAATGCCATGCTGCGCGGTGCAGTTCGCAGCGCCGCAAGAATCTCGGCACCATGCTCGGCCCATAGCCAGCCACGCCAGCCGGGTGACGCCAGATCTAGACCCAGCTCGCCAAAGTCGCCGTCGCGCAGCGCAGCGATTGAACGGCGTAGAAGCGGCTCTAGCTGCGCCCGATCCTCCGCGAGCGGCCAGCGTGAAAACGCCATGCGCACGTCATCCGGAGTCGCGCTCTCAATCAGCGCCTTGATGGCTGCCTGCGGTGACTCTCCGTTGATCTGGGCCAAGGTCTCCGTCGTCAGCGCCTGCCAGCGATGCTCGCCAAATCGACGTACGCCAATCGTGTCGATGCGGATCTCGCCCAGCTCGATGCCTGCTCCCTCGCGCCAGATGCCGCTGCCTTGGACAAGCGCATAGTCCGCGCCGAACAGCATCGGGGTTCCCAACAGCGCGACGTCGGCCAAGAAGAACCAAGGCCAGGTCTCGCTTGGGACCTGCGCCAGATACCCGCGCAGCTCGTCCATCTCGCGCTGGATCTGTCCGCGCTGTGCGGCATCCGTTACACGCTGTAACGATTGCGCTCGGGTTGCGATGCCGCGCAGCGAGGTCCACGCTTGCCGTCGCACGCGCGCCTGCGTTTCTTCGGCCTGCATGCGGCGCTGTTCTTCGATCGCGGCCTTCGCCTGTTCGGGGTCGCGTGCCAGATACAGCAGCAGCTCTTCGGGGTTCATCTCAGCTTGCGCGCCGGGGTTGTTGGTCTCACGATCCGCGCTGGTCAGGATGTCCTTCATCCAGTTGAGCTTCCCGAGGATCATCGAGAACCGCACCGCATCCATCGACCGCTCGGACAAGAGATAGAAGATGCGGATCACCGCCTGCAGGTTGCCCTGTCGCACCGCGCGCCCATTGCGCTGCTGCAGTGTCGCGGGCTCCCACGGCAGATCGATGTGATAGACCTGGCAGGTGCGGACGTGCAGGTCGATGCCTTCGTAAGCCGTCGCGTTGGCGATGACCACGTCGTACTGCGGTGCGATGCCTTCCTGCTCGACGCGGCCTGCGTCATCAAGCACCGGAGCCACGCCGTTGAAGCGCTCGGCCAGGAGCTGACGGCGTGCGGGATTCGGGGCTTGGTCGGCGTTGAACACCGCGATGCGATCCTGCGGAAATCCGGCCTGCGTCAGGAGCATCACCAACCAGGCATGCACCGCTACGTTGTCGCAGAACACCAGATGTCCGCAGTCCGGCTTCTGCAGGATCAGCGCGACAATCCGCGCCAGCTTGGGGCACGACGGATCGCGCACCTGCCGCGCGGTGCTCCACGTCCACTCTGCCCGGCCTTCTCTATTCAGCGGCCCGCTGTCTAGCTCGGCGTGGATCGCGATCAAGGCCATGCGCTGCAGCAGGCCGAGCGCCTTGAGCCGCATCTTGGGGTCTTCCTTCCCCCGCTTGATGGCCTGCTCGTAGTCGGCCAGGTACTGCTCGTACTTGTCGAGCTGTGCGTCGGACATCGGCACGCGAACCTGCTCGACCTGCGTCTCGGGCAGCGTTAGGCCGACCTCTTCGGCCGTGCGAAACTCGGCGTAGCGGAACACGACATCGCGCAGCTCATCTAAGTTCTGAAAGCCCGCGACGATGGTGCGCCGCTGTGTCTTCAGGTCGCTGCCGATCACATCTTTCAGTTCCAGCCGCAGGTAGCGGTCGATGAAGACCTCGGGGTCGGTGATGCCCAGGCGCGTCCATGCCTCGCCATCGACGTAGCCGAGCAGCGTGTAGTATTCGAGCGGCGAGTTCTTCGCTGGCGTCGCCGACAGCAGCACGACTCCCGAGCCGCCGGTCCGCGCTCGTACCAGCGCCGCACGAATCGCGAAGTTCCAGGCCCGGTCGCTGCCTTCGCTGATGGCCCCCAGGTACTTCGGGACGCCACCTTCCCGTGGCTGCACCGGCCACAGGTTCTTCATGTTCTGCGCTTCGTCGAGGACCAGCAGATCGCACTGCAGATCCTCCCAATAGATGCCGGGGTCGGGTTCTTCGTTCAGCTCGATGCGCTCGGCAATCCAGCGCTCCATGCCTTCCTGCACGATGGCGCGCTCTCGCTCGGACAAGTCGGTGATGCCCTCCAGCAGCTTGAGGAGGCGATCATTCTCGTCATCGCGTTCTTTCTCACGCTGCAGGGCGATCTCTTCGGCGATGCGCTGCCGCTGTTCTTCTGTCAGCTCTCGCGCACGCTCGGCCCCGACGGCCTTTTCAATTGTCGACAGGCTGACCGCAGCTCGTCGTTTTTTGCGCTTCGCCCCGTCCTCCTCCTTGCCTTCTTTGATCGCGGCCAAGCGACTGCGTGCATCGAGTCCGATCTGTCGCAACAGGGCCGGGGTCTCGACGACCCAGTTCCGCACGCTCTCGGCACGAACACGATTGCGTGCGAAGGTCGAGTACGTCACCAGCGCGACATCGAACTCACCCGCCTGAAACTGGCGCCACTTCAGCGCGCGCTCCTGCGGCGAGTCGATGCGCGAGGTGTACACGCCACTCTTGCCGATGTAGCGCTCGCTGCCGACGACCAGTACGCGGTAGTCAGGTAGCGCCGCGCGGATCTCTTTGTGCCACTTCCAGATGATGGTGTTGGGCACGACCACGATGGGGCGCTTGGCGCGTCCTTGCTGTCGCAGCGCCGCGATCGTCGCGATGCCGGTGTAGGTCTTGCCGACGCCGACATCAAAGCCCAGCAGCCCACCGTTGTGCGCAACCAAGCGCTGCGCTCCTGCGCGCTGATGTGCCTTCAGCGTGATGCGACCGCGCCAGCGCGCGATGGGAAGCTCGTCAGCACCGTACTGTGGCAACACATAGCCGCGAAACGTGCGGTTGTAGCCTTCTTCGATCTGCGTGCTCAGCTCGGGCCGCACACTGACGAAGTCGAGGAAGCTGCGCCGTGCTCGCTCGCCATACTCGACGCGTGCCCGTCCCAGCGCCTGCTCTGCGCTCTCCTCTTCTCCAGTCGCCGCGTTCACCTGCTTGCTGGTCGGCGGGCGGAACAGCGTGAAGTCGTGGTTCAGATAACCAATCGCCACGGTCAGCCGCTGCTCTGCGACGTCTTTGAGGTGCGTGTACGTCGATTCTTCAAGCTTCAGCAGACCGCCATCGCGGACCAGCGGCGGCACTGGCGAGTCGGTCCATTCCTCCAACCAAGCGCGCAGGATATCGAGCGTCACCCACGGCATGCGCGGCTCGGGCGCGATGTCTGCGAAACGCGTCGGGCGAATCTTGTCAAGCAGGCGAGCGGCCTGTGCGGCAGCCTGCGCATCGCCCTGATCAGCCAGCGACTTCGCGCGATCGTACTTGGGCCACAACGCACCGCTGTAGTAGTCGGCCGATGGAATCCACTCGCCGCGATCGAAACACCAGCCGGCCGTAATCAGCGGCGTGTGCAGCGGTTCATTCAGGTCGGCGATCCCGTGCTGGCGACGAAAGGCGCGCAGCATGTCCAGGGTCAGGTGGCGCTGCGTGCGATGCAGGAAGTCGGCCTGCGCCGCGATGTCGTCGGCAGCCCCCTGATAGCGCGGCTCATACACCGGAGGCTCGCGCAGGGCCGGGACCAGGGCCCCGCTGTCTTCAAACGCCGACAGGAACGACACCAGAGACGCGTGCGTCCGCGCCGCGACCTGCAGATCGCGATCCAGATGAGGCACGCGCGTCCCCGTCGCCGCAACGCGCGCTGCAACCCACGCCGTCAGCGCATCACGTAGCTCGGCGTGCAGGGCATGCGCTTGGCGCAGACTGTCGGCATCACCCTTAGACAGCGTCGTCAGAAAATGCGCAACACGATCACCTAGCGCCGCCGCAGCCTGCAGGTGCTCAGGTAGAGCTTCGCTCGACTCGCTCCGTCGCGGAGCCTTGACGACTGCGCGATAGAACGGCGTCACGGTGCAGGTCACACACTGCGGGCGCTCAATCACATCAGGTAGCGCGGTGAAGGTGCCATCGACCTCGTACCCACGCCTCGGCTTGCGCGTCGTGTCTTCATCATCGGAGGCCGTACCGCGCTCGGTGCCGAGGATGTGCGCGGGGAATAGCTCGAAGTACCGGCCCTGCAACAGCGGCAGATCATCCGGCAGCACGCTCGATAGCTCGCCCCCGCGGGCTCGGAAGAATAGGACATCAATCACCAGGCTGACGCCGGGAAAGACATGTGAAGGCAGGCGATACGCCGCCATCAGGTGATGTCGCCGCAGGATCTTTTCGCGCAGCGCCATCAGTGCCGGCGTCCGTCCCGTCAGAAATCCATAGGGCACCAGGAAGACACCGACGCCTCCTCCCGCGAGCAGGTCCAGCGCTCGTCGCATGAAGTAGGCATACGCCTTGCGCTCGCGATAGCCGCGGTCTGCGTCCTCCGTCAGGCTGGCGCCTCGCGCACCGTAGGGCGGATTGCTGACGACCAGCCCCAGCTTGCCGCGCAGCGCCGCTTCGTTCTCGGCGACCCAGCGCTCGAACGGGCCAGCGAAGACCTCGATGTCGGGACGCACCGCTGCCAGAAGCCGCGACGAGACCTGCGAATACTCGACCGCTGTCCAACGCAGCGCCTCGAATCCCGGTCCCGAGCATGCGTGCACCATTCGACCAATGCCCGCCGAAGGCTCTAGCGCGAGGACACGTTCGTCATGCTGAGGCAGCCCAGGGATCAGCGGACGCAGCACCCGCGCGATCTCACGGGCCACCGCGGTCGGCGTGTAGAACTCATGAATCAGGCCACGCCGCTCAGGACGGAAACCCTCGGGAAGTTGTGAGGCGACGCGCTCGACGGACAGGCCGCCCCACCCGGAATACCGCAGCAGGGCTTGGCGGTCTGACTCGCCCTGAGTTTGCCCGCGAGCCAACAGACGAATCGCCTCTAGGTTGGCGGCGGTGCGTGCAGCCACGGGCCACAGATCGGGTGGGGTATCGGTGGGGATCTCGACAGGTAGAGCGGGTCTCTCCTCATCTATCGGACTAGCCGATATTTCTCCGTGATCTATTGAGAGAACCTGCACAAGTAATTGCGCCAGCTCGTCCTGCAGCGGCTGCCGGTACTGCGCAAAGAAGCCCGACACAAACGCTGCCGATACCTGCGGTGGTGGTTGCGCATGCAGCGCTGCTTCCAACAGCTGCACTCCATGCTCCGCGTAGCGCTCGATCTGCGGGGTCATGACTTTCCGCTCTCCTTCTTGATCTGCGCTGCAAGCTGGGTCGCGACATCTGGAAGTAGGCCGCGGATCGACGACAGCATCGCAGCGGCCTGCGCGTTGTCCGATGCGCTATTGCTACGATGACGCGGTGCGCGTGGTTTCTCGGCTGCGACCGGAGCAGGCGCAGGAGTATCCGCAGTGCTGGTCGCCGTCCGGCTTGCTTGTCGCAGATCGCTGCGAACCCGCTTCAGCTCTTGCTCGATCCGCTCGGCTTCGGCTTTCAGCTCGGCATAGCGCTGTGTCGAGGCGCCGATCTTCTGCGCCGCTTCCGCCCGCACGAAGTCTTTCCGCGCGGTCTGTTGCCGCTGCTTCCAGCGAGTCGCGATCGACTCTTCCTTGCGCTGCTTCTGCTCGATCTGGCGCAGCGCACGCTCTAGCCGCTCGACGGCGATTGGGGGGCGTAGCTCGTCGGCTCCGAACACCTCGCCGCGCTGAGCGCCCTTGGGGGGACGCACCTCGCCGCGCGCGACATGGATGCCGATCACCGGACTCGGCACCACCTCGCGACCGTTGCAGGAACAGGTGCTCTGCGCCGCGGCTTCGGCGGTCTTGCCGTTGCGCCAGGCTTCGATGAAGAACGGCTGCAGGGTCTGCATCAGCTCGCGCGAGATCCGCGCGCCGCGATACGCCCGCTGCAGGTGTTCGACGATCAGCGAAAAGTACGAAGGCGGAGGCAGCTTCTGTTCTCGTGACTTCCAGACCATGGTCATCCCCCTCGACGTCGCGGCGCCTGGCCCAGCCCCAGCCGCGACCGCAAGCGTGAAATCCCCGCGCGCACCGCATCGGCCGCGAGGTCCGCTAGCTCGACGCCCACCTCTTCAACGAAGCGAGCTCCCTCGTGCGCCAAGCTCTGGCGCTGCGCCGTGCGCAGGTCGTCCTCCGCCAGCGACAGCACCGTCTTGCAGTGCCAGCAGCGCACCGACTCTCCGTCGCGCGGACGGCGTGTGATGCGATTGGCGTGACCACACGCCGCACACGCCATCGCCCCCAGGCGCGCCATCCACTCGCGCCGCGCCCGGTCATACTGCGCCCGCGCTTCGACGCTGCGCAGCACTTCATAGGCCGCTTGTAGCTGACGAAACGGATCACTATCCCCGCTGACATCGGGGTGCACCTGCCGCACCCGCTGGCGATACGCATGCTTGATCGCGTCGCTGTCGGCATCAGGTCGCACCCCCAGCACCGCGTAGTGATTGGTCATCGCATCCCCCTACTCGTTGGCGGCAACCGTCGGCGCAGCGCTGCTGAGTGCAACCTTCTCGCTCGCGGCGCTATCTCCCATCGCATCCTTCGCATCGTCTTGACGCAGCGAATCCAGCAGCCCCTTCCAGCCATCGACCGAGCTCATCGCCGACGCGATCTGCGCATCAGACAGCCCATGCAGCTTGTGCAGCATGCGCGTGACCGCATCGCGCGGCGTGGTCTCGGTCGCAGTCACTGCTGCTGCGCTACTCGTCTTTCCCGCCGCACTCGGCAGCGTGCTGATCTCCGCTTCTTTGACCGATGCCCCGTCGGAGATCTGCGCCTTCGCCTGCGTCTCAGAAGCCCGCGACAACGCAGCGCCCTCTTTTCCCACCGACCGCGATAGCAGCGCAACGCCCAGGTCTTTGACCACCGCCAGCGCTGAGTGCCCCAACCCAACGAAGTCCGGCGGCGGTGGCGGTGGACGCGCAATCGTCGTCGCCGCGTGCTCCAGCACCGCCTTCTGCAGCGAGAGCAGCTCATGCACCGTGCTCTTGACCTGATCGATGTCCTGATACGCCCGCTGCGAGTGCTCGACGATGATTCGGTGCAGCTCCAGCAGCTCGCGCCGCATCAGGCGATTCAGCGTGAACGCCTCGCCCAGCTCCGTCACATACGCTGAGCTCTTGATGAATTCCTGCTGCCGCTCCTCGACATCCATGGCTTGCATGTGGCGGCGGAGCTCGCGCTCGTTCTCGCTCAGCGTCGACGGATCGGCATCCGTTCGAGCGAGGGACAGAGGCGGCAGGGACGCCCGCGATGACTTGGCCGGCAGCGCAGCGGCAGTCCCCCCGGCGTTGAGGAAGCTCAGCTGCAGCTGTCCCGAGCCAGCCGGCTTGTTCAGCGGACTGTCGAGCGCGGGATTCAGATCAATCGCGTCTTCTAGATATTTAATTAGCCCGCCACTCCCATCGTAATAGCACACTGTGTATTTCCCAATCGGCACATTGGCCGGCGGTTCGCCAACACGAAAGAACCCACCTGTGTCCGCTGGAAATAATCGCGAAGAGCCATCTGACAGCTTAGCCAGCAGTCGATAGCTGACCGCTCCGACGGGGGACTGATTCCTGATGTGCTCGCTGGTCAACATCGCTAATCAGCATGATTGGCCAACTTGGATTGCGAAATATGAAATCTCGATTACGGTTACATATCGCTATTGGATCAAGCCGCTTGTTGCAAGCGGCTCGCAAGAGCGGCTCGCAGAAGCGGCTCGCAGAAGCGGCTCGCAGAAGCGGCTCGCAAGAGCGGCTCGCGGGAGCGGCTCGCGAAAGCGGCTCGCGAAAGCGGCTCGCGAAAGCGGCTCGCGAAAGCGGCTCGCAAAAGCGGCTCGTACACCCGGCGTGCACAAGCGGCGTGTACACGCGATTCGAAGCATTGATAACTAGCTGATTTGATTACGAGTTTCGCTGCGCGGAGTGGCTCGTAAAAGCGGCTCGCAAAAGCGGCTCGCAAAAGCGGCTCGCAAAAGCGGCTCGCGAAAGCGGCTCGCAAAATTGGCTCGCAAAAGCGGCGTGCACAATCGCGTGCACAAAGGCCGATAGGTCGATTGTGCAGTGCTTTGGACAGGGGGATGCGGCTGGGCGCCCTATGCTCTGTCAGCATGGAGCTGGAGCTTTGTCCGGCCTGTGGGAAGGCCCTCAACCCTGATTCCTATTCGCAGTGGTGCAGTCGGCGCTGCAAAGACGTTGCGCTGCGCAAGCGCTGGAGCCACGCGGCCATCGACGCGCTGGCGCTGCCGCTGGCGACAGTGCCGCCCGATATCGCGGTGCAGCTACCGCAGGGAGCCGAACACGCCTGGGCCTGCTTCCGGTTTCTGTTGGTCTCGCGCGCTCCGGCCGATGCCCGCGGGTATCGACTGGGCACCGTGCGCGCGCAAGCCCGCAGCATGCGCTACTTTCCCCCGTCGGCAAGTCGCTGCCCCGCGATGTTTTCGCTGGAGCCGTTCGAGCGGCCCCTGGTGCCGCGGCGCGGTCGCTACGTCGTCCTGTACTGCGATGAGCACGGCCAGCTCATCGGCACGCCGCGCTTCACGATCGATGTCGATACCCGCGAGCGCTACCTGCGATTTACCGATGGGGATCGTGCGGCGAAGCCGCGGCAGCGGGTGGTGCGTTGAGTCCAGCTAGAGGTCTTCCGCTTCGCGTACCTTGCGAAACAGAAGCAGCGTTCCAACAGGAGCGTCTCCGGCGACGCCGTAGGGAAACTCGCCAGCCGACTCCCAGCCAAGCTGTGACAGCAAGCGTGCTAGCTGCGTTGGGTCGTAGCGCTTGAAGCGAAACACCGAGAACTGCTTGTCCCGCCCATCGGCGAGTCGCACCGTCGCCAGCGTATCCAGGCAGTAGCTACCGGGCACCGGGCAGTTTGTCTCCACGGCGTAGCGCATGCTGACGCCGACCGCGCCGTTGCAGTAGCGCATCAGCGGCCCGCCTAGCCACTCGACATGGGACGGTCGCACGTCCCGCTGTAAGGCCGTGTCGCGCCGTCGAACTTCGTCCGGCTGACTGGCGTCGGCCTGCGCGACGTTCACATCCAGCAGCAGCAGATCGCCGGGCGCAAAGCCGACCAGACAGTGACGGAAGAAGCTCGGCTCGTTGTCGAGATTGCCGAGCGTATAGCCGAACATGGTCACTAGACGCCGACGGTGTGCACGCTGCGGCGCATAGTGCAGTTGGGTGTAGCGCGGCAGGTGATGGAAGTTGCCTTGCACTGCCCACACCGTGACGCCGCTCTGCCCGCTCAAGGCGGCCGAGGCGTGTCGGTACGCTTCTGACAGGAGCGGCTGGCTGATATCCAGCAGATACAGACTGATGTCGCGCTTGGCTTTGGCGTACCGCGCGCTGGCCTGTTCCATCAGCTGAAGCAGCAGCCGCACCTCTTGTTTTCCGTCGCCAGCCCCCAGTGCAATGAAGTCGATGGTGGCGTGTCCTGCTTGCTGCAGGATCTTGCTGGCCAAAGACCCAAGCGGCATGTTCTCGCGATACACCGTCGCGTAGCTGCTGTGATTCGACAGCGTGTACCAGTTCAGCGCTGACTTCGGATCCAGGTAGGCATAGGTCTGCTCGATCGATCCGCCCTGACCGTTGAGCAGCGTGATCAGGTCGACGAACATCTTGATGGGGTCGTAGCCCGGCGCGATCCAGCAGTTCGGTGCCGAGGCCAGCGCGTCTTCGCTCGGCTGGCGCCACGGAATATCGTCGTAGCGCAGGCCCAGCTCGGGCACGGTCAGCAGGCGCATCACCGTCGCGTGCGTCGGGTTGTGGCGACCCGCTTCTAGGTTGTGGATGGTGTTGCGCGAAAGCCCCGCGCGACTCGCCAGTGCGTTGCGCGCGATCTTGGCTGACGTCCGCAGACGCTTGAGCAAGCCCGCGAATTCCATCACCCGCGCCGGGTCCAAGATGCCGTCCGCATCGACGGATGGATCGACGCTGGCCGCCTCGTGCGGACTGGCGCTGTGCAGTGCATCGATCAGCGCCTGCAGCGCCTTCTGATGCGGCTGCCAGCGTTCACGCTCTGCCTGCGTGCGCCCCTCGGTGAAGAGCTGCAGGCCATGCAACACCGACAGCGCCTGGGCCTGCAGCCCGTCCGCCAGCCGCGACGCCAGCGCATCCGTCGGAGGCTGCGAGATAGGAACGCTAGTCGTCGCTGCGGGCGGCGATACCGGAGGCTTGCGCGGCATGCTCCGACAATACCGACGCCCGACGCGCGATAGAAGCCCCAAGCGCGCCGCCGCCGCTCCCACCCAGGCTGCGCTCGCTTGCCGGCACGCAGCCAGCCGGTCGGTGGGCACCCGTTGTGCATCGTTGTGCACCGTTGTGCATTTTCGCTGGGCATTCGAGCAGCAGCGACGGGGCGGACGGAGATCCGCCGTTGTGCATCGTGGGGCTGGAAGCGACTTGCGGTCACCGGGTTTGCTTCGTGTGGTCACACGACCCTCAGGTCGTACTGCGTGCCCGTGCCGACCGCTCGCGCGAGCGCGACGACGCAGTTAACCCGCGATGTCCTGAGCATCGACGGGCCTGGTGCAACCCAGTCGGGCTATGTCCCAGCAAAGCGCGCCTCCCACAGCAGCAACGGCCTAGCGAACCCGACCGTTCCCCGTCGAGACCAGCCCGCTAATAGCGCTTGTCGCCAAGGAACCGCGTTTGCACAATGCGCCCCATGGCGCGAGTCCCGGTGCGAGTGGTGTGTCATGCGATCCTGCGCATGGACGTGGTGCCCGAGCGCGTGCGCCGCCTGCGCGAAGACGTCGCGCTGCGCTGCCGCGATGGAGATGCGCAGCTCGTCGAGCTCTTCGTCGACCTCGGCGTGCCGAAGACCGATCCGCAGGACTATCCCGCGCTGAACTACCTGCGCACCGGCGCCGCCGATGCCCTATTTGTCGTCTGCGTGCCGGTCTTTGGCCATCGTGCCGATGGAGACCTGCTGGCGTCGAAGCTGCTGGAGGATCGCAGATCGTTCGCGTGGATCACAGTGCCGGGCTTGCGCGCGCTCGCTCTGCTGCCCCCCGCCGTCGGTCCACGCAGCCTAGCCCGCGGCCGCGCCCTCACGCTGCGCGAACGCGGCTTTCCCCTGGATACCATCGGCCGCTGGCTCGACTCCGAGGGGTATCTTGCGCCCGACCAAGGGCTTGGGGAATGGGAGCGGGACGACGTCGCCAAGCTCCTGCGCGAAGCTCGGGCTTTCGCCAAGCTTCACCAGTGCGTCTCTGAGGGCGACCCGACACGGGCGCTGATTTAGGGTGGCGGGGCTGCGGCTTTACTGCCTGCGCCGGAGGGAGCCGGTGCCGACAGGGACAGTGACGGTCAAAGGGGGGGCATCGGCTACCTGCTGCACAGTCAGCTCCTCAAGTCCCGCTGTTCAGTACGCCCGTATGCCACAGTTGCGTGACACAGAGGGGGCCGGATCGGGTTGCAACGGCGTTACGAAGTGCCGAGACGTACGGCATTATCAAAACACTTCGCCCCACCTTGTTCAGTACGCCACAAGCCGACAAGGTGAGGCAAGCTGGCAAGTGAGATCGTCGCTGCGTCTGGGACAGACCTACAGACATTAGGCTATGCGGGGGCCAAGGGGAGGCCAGGTGGCCGTGGCGTTGACAGCAAAATGCTCGCTGAAGGAGATGGAATTGGGAAGCTTGCCACTCGCCTGCCCCGCATGATCAGCACCGGTCTCAGCGTTGACCGGCCGCGCATCCTCTGCTACCCACCGCACGCGGTCGCACAGCGGGCGGGGTGGCGCCGAGTAGTAGTAGTAAGTCAGCTGTCGGATGAGTCTGCTTGCTCTCCGACGAGAACTCGGAATCGCCCTACCGGGGCAGATAGCGACCTCTCGTCGAGGACGCCACGATCTCATCTATGAAGTGACTTACTACTACCAGAGTGGAGCTCAGCGAGAGTGGGTCGCCAACATCGCCGTCCTTGCTGGTCAGCCCTGCCTGCTGGCCCAGCACCGCCTCAACCCGCCACGCATCGACCCGCGCTTCGTGCTCGCCATCGATGGCGATGGCGATGGCGATGGCGATGGCGATGGCGATGGCGATGGCGATGGC
>CALFYE010000325.1 GCA_937952145.1 uncultured Myxococcales bacterium | reverse complement strand
GCAGCATGGGACTTTCTTCAATTTTCGCCGAGGACATGATGATATGAGTTTTCTTGCCAATTATTTTTTCTCGCTTGATGATATAGTAAAATCGCTTCAAGTAATTCAAATTGCTTTCCAAATGGCTGAGGAGCGTATGCGACCAAATCTACAGATGGTCTTACAACTGGGACATTGCCATCCAGATGCCGCGATTGATGAATTAAATCAACGATTTAAGCAGCATGGCATAGGCTATCAATACGCGAATGGTAAGATTCTAAAAATTAGCTCACAATACCTGCATTCGGAGACGATAAAGCCAGCACTAGAACTTTTGTCGGAAATGAAGTTTTCTGGAGTGGAAGATGAATTTATGAAAGCGCATACTCATTACAGAGCTGGCAATTACAAGGAATCAATGAATGAATGCCTAAAGGCGCTGGAAAGTACAATTAAGACTATCTGCAAGAAAAGAGGATGGACATTTAAGGAAGGCGATACAATTAAACCACTGGTTGACATAATCATTAAGAAGCGACTGATTCCGGATTATTTACAAAAAGGACTCGAGGCGATCAATGATGTTCTGCTTGGCTTAGTTCCCAAACTTAGGAACAAGACCAGTGGACATGGCCAAGGAGCCGAACCAATAGACGTTCCAGAGTATTTTGCATCTTACGGATTGCATATGACGGCGTCGAGTATCGTGTTCCTAGTGAGCGCTTTTAAGCACTCGACGGAATAGCTATCTCGCAGCCCGGAGGCTTACTCATCCAAGGCAGTAGTAATCGAAAAGGGGAATGACGTAGTTCAGATACTCTGCTTACCGAGCCCATGCAACTTGCGCCGCGTAGCGCAGTCGGTCACAACGATTTCCTCCTATCTCCTCGTTACTCAGGCAATGAAGTCTAACCTGCCCCTTACTTCCCAGCCCTCCGCCACACAGCCACACAATACGACTCCAAACACATCGGCGTACTGAACACGCCTGGCCACCTGTCGCAAACCGAAGGGTACCCTTCGGGGACGCGGATTCTACTCAATATGTGGGCTTCGTGACGCGGGCGGGGGCTGCGCGGTGGTGACCTGGGGTTTGCCGGCAGGTGAGCGGCTGCGCTGCTCGGGGTGGGGTGAGCGGGGCGACGTGGAGAAGGCGGTGCGGGGGTTTGTTCACACCGGGCGCATCATCAGTCCCAGCTAGCTTGCTGCAGGACTACGCGATAGCCATCGATGTCTTCGAAGGTCTTGCCAGCGCGATCCCAGTACGGATTGAACGAGGGAACCGGCTGATAGCCATGCGCGATCATGCGATGGACTGCTCCCTGCCACGTCGATGGGTCCGGCAGGTAGAGCACGATTAGGTTGTCCTGCGTCGGAGCGCGGCCCGCGCCATGGCCGCGCTTGCGGGTGAACTCAAGGTGCCAGCCTAGGCCCTTGCTGCCGAGCATCACGCCGTCAAAGCCCTCGTGATCCGTGAACTCGTAGAGCATGTCGAGGCCCAGGCCGTCGCGGTAGAAGCGGACGATCTCGTCCAGGTGATCGGTCGGCCGTGCCACGCGCAGGTGGCCATAGACGGTTTTTTCAGAAGCGCTTTCGGTGTTCATGCGCCCATGGTAGCGGGACGATGATTCTGGCGGAATGCGAGGTTGCGGCATCGACCAGGGATCCGGGACTGCCCATGTCACACGACGGTGCCGGTATCAATGCAATGGTGCGGGGCAGGCAAGCCTTCTGACCCAGCACTGGTGAGTCTCTCCACCGCGTTCGCGCGTCACCCCACGATCTGCGGGCGGAGGCGGCGCACGGCTTCGCGTCTTGCTTCCTAGTCGGAGTATCGCGCGGCCGACTGTTGAGGCGGATGTTGCCGCGCGAATCTGCCGAGCCCCAGCGCTTCTGCTGATCGCGGATTTGCACCGACGCATGATGCAGGTCGGGCTCCTTTGACCCAGCTAGGTCTCGCCGCTTGTGAACGGATGAGCGAAGCTGGGCACGCTGACGATGTGAAGCGTGCCTCCCTAAAGTGTCGACGGGTGGACTTGCGTGCGTGCGCCGCAGGGTTGGCGAGATCTCCTGGCGATCTCATCCGCAGACCCTACTTGCTCGACGGGCGGATCCATGCAACAGAGCAGGGGTCTATTAGCTTTTGAAAGGAGATCACTCATGCCTTCGTTGATTCACACGGCTCGGGATGCGACGCAGCTTGTCAACGTGACGCCGCGAGAGGTGTCTGTGGCGATGCCGAAAGCCAGGGCGGGGCGGCGCGTGCGCGAGCTGGTAGGTGCTGAGCTGAAGTGCTGCGCACCGCTGGAATTGCTGCCACGGCTGTCTGCGACTCCAGCCTCTGCGCGCGATAACTAGGCACGGCGGGGCGGTTCGCTGAAGCGCTCTCTAGAGCGTGCGCGACCCCGGTTTTTGGTCAGCGCGTCGTAGGCGGCAGTCGCTCGCCGGGGCGGGGGAACAAGCGCGCCCAGGCGTGGCGCCGCCATGCGAAGAGCAGGCTGCACAGACCGACAATGGCGAGCCATAGGTGAAGCATGCTGGAGCCTTGCATCAGAAGCTGCGCGGTCCAGGAGCCAGTGCCCATCACCAAGAAGTAACCGCCCATCATGGCCGATAGGCGCGGGGCCGGTGACAGCGCGCTGGTCATGGCCATCGAAGCGGGCACGATCAAGAGCTCAGCGAGGGTGAGCAGGCTGAGCACCACAAACAGTGACTGCGCGTGCGACCGCATCGAGAGCCAGAGCACGAGGAGCAGAAGCGCGAGGCCGGCAGAGATCTTGGCAGGGGCCGAGGGCTCGCGGTGCAGTCGGCGAGCGAGCAGCAGCAGACCGGCGAGCAGGGGAGCCAAGGTGAGGACAAACAGCGGCGTGATGGCTTCGGACGAGAGCCCTTGCAGCAGGACGCCTAGCATGGCTGGGCCAGGTATCACGACATGCATCGCCACCTGTGCCTGCAAGTGATCACCGATGGCATAGAACGCCGACCAGAAGATCCACATGGCGCCGACCAAGAGCAGCAACGTCTGCTGACGCTGTCTGATGTCCTGCGGAGCCTCGTAGGGTTCATGGCGCAGCGGCAAGTTAAGCGGCTGAAACACGCTTCGCGCAGCGGTAAATGAGTACAGTGCGCCGACACTGCCAACCGCCAGAGTAGACAGCACGCCAAGCCATCCATGCCGGTGTAGCTCTGCATCCCCAAGCAGCGGGCCCAGCAGCGCGCCGAGGTTCACAAAGAAGTAGTAGGCGACATAGGTCAGCTCAAGCCGATGATCGCTGCGCGGATACAGCAGGCCGACGAGCACGGCGATGTGGGGTCGCTGCAAGATCTGACCGAGCAGAACCAAGGGCAGCGCCAGCCAGGCCAGGCCGCGCACCGGCAGCAGCACATCGGCGAGCAGACAGGCGCAGCCAGTCGTAATCACCGTCAGGCCCGAGGTCAGCATCGAAGCCGGGGCAATGCGCAGTCGATCGGCGAGCCAGCCGCTGAGTGGTGCCAGCGCAAAAGGCAGCCCGTATAGCAGCGAGCCAAGCGCTGGCCACCCGTAGCCACGATCCTGAAAGTACCGGGGCAGTGTGGCCGCCAGAAGAAAGTTCGCGAAGCTGGACCACAGCACGGTCCACAGCAGCGCATACAGGCGCACGGCGCGCTCGTGGCGATCGACGCGCTCGCTGGCAGCGAGAAAGTCGCGTGTGCTGGGCTCGATCGCACGCTGCGCTGTGGCCCAGCCTTGAGCTTCGTACAGCTCTTCGCCGCGCAGCACGAAGGCATCATTGCGCTCGAAGCTCTGCCAGTGCTCGGTCTGTTGCTGGATCCAGACGCCGGGATCGAGCTTGGCGGGATCCGACTTGGGGGCCCAGCTTGCATCGAAGAGCTGGGCAAAGATGCGGTTGCGGACCACAAGGCTGGCTTCGCCATCGGGATCTGGCTCGGCACGCACCAGACCGCTCAGGTTTAGCTCCAGCTGAATGGGATCGCGGCCGCGTACGACTACGCGCTGACCGGCGCGAATCGCTCGATACACCGCCACGCGCTGACGCACGCGGTGGGCCGAGCCCAGGCACAGGCGGCGCTCGACTTCGAGGAAGTTCTCTTGCTCGCGACCGAGGCTGCTGAGGAACTGCCTCTGCACGATGGCGTCGACCGCGGGCGGCGTCCCTGTTGCGGGGTCGGAGCTGATCGTCTGATCCACCAGATCTTGGATCAGGCGATGACTCAGATAGGGATGGCCGCTCGAGAAAAAGAAGACGCGCTCCAGGATCGTCTCCGCCTGGGGCTGAGGCGCCAGCACGGGCAGAAAACCATCTCGCAGCTCGGGCCAGGTGAAGTCGGTCAGGGTGATGCTGCGTGCGACGTTGAACGGCGTGCGGCGCTCATCGCGGATCAGCTCGCCGGGGGTGCAGACGCCCATCAGGCAGAACGACAGGCGACGATGCACAGGCTCGCGCCCGCGGTCGTTGTAGAGCGTGCGCAGGGCTGACAAGAAGTCATCGGCTACATGCATCGGCAGCTTCAGGAAGCCTTCGATCTCGTCGATGAACACCAAAAGCGGCGCGTCGTTGGCTGCCGCGGTGTCGCGCAGGAAGTGCAAGAAGCGACGCACTGGAGTGAGGCGATCCCAGCGCTTAAAACAGGCTGACACCACCGCATCGTCGATCCCAAGCGCATCGGCGATCTCAACCGCGACGCTCTCGTAGAACGCATCTGGGCTGGCGTCACTGCCAAAGGCACCGAGATCGATCTTGGCGCAGCGAGCGCCCTCTGACCGCAGCGCGCGCATGGTGTGTAAGAGCAAGCTGGTCTTGCCGGTCTGTCGCGCCGACAGCACATAGGCATACTCTCCCCGACGCAGCGCAGCCTGTAGTTCGCGGTCGGCGCTGCGCTCGATGTACAGGTCATCGGCTTTGAGCCCGCCGAAGGTACAGAGGCGCGGTGTACTCATCCGCCGTGCCCACCGAAGCGCTGCTCATACAGCGGGCAGCGCAGTAAGAAGTGACCTCGCCGCTCGCTCTCACGCAGCAGCCCCTTGCGCAGATACGGCCACGCCTGCTCCGCCGGCAGCGCGAGCCCCATTCCTGGCCCTGCCCGGCGCAGCCCATCGAGTACCTGGGTCGCGTCAGGGCGCTGATCTAACCACTGTTCGAGATCGGCCACATGCTCGGCCAGCACGCCGAAGTGCGGTGGGACGCAGGCGCGCAGCAGCGCTTCCAGATCGAGCCGCTGCAGCGCCGCATGGAACAGCACCGTTCGCAGCAGACGCACAGAGCCGCCCACAAGCTCATGCAGGGCCGCGACCTGCCGATGGGCAAGACCATGCTGCTGTGCCAGCTGTCGTGACTCATCCAGCCTGAGCGCGGTGGCATCCAGTCGCGCGGCCTTGGTCCACAGCGGCGAGTGCTCGCTCAGCGGAAACAGGCGCGGCGGGATCGCGCTGGCCAAGATCAGACGCAGGTGGGTGAGCGCTTCGTCGTCCTGCCAGCTTCGCAAGAGATCGAACCAGGCCGCTTGATGCGGCCATGGCACCAGCGCGTCCACCTCGCTGAAGACCAGGGCCATCACCTGACCTGATGAGAGCAGCTCGGCCCGCAGCAGGCGCTTGAGCTTGCTGCGCGGATCGAGCGTGCGTCCCCACGCGGATGTCACAAGCTGCTGTGCCTGCTCTTCATCTTTGTTGCAGGCCACCAGGATCTGCAGCGCCAGCGTCCGCAGCATGCTGTCTAGGCTGGCAAGCTGAGCGGCGTCGAAGCTGCGCAGGCTGATGCGTACCACGCACAGCCCACCCGCAGCCTGCTTCGCAAAGCGTTCGAGCGCTCGCGCGATCAGCGTTGTCTTACCCGATCCCTGTGGGCCGTGAATCACCACGGGACGACCGGGAAACGACAGGCAGCTCAAGAGCTCGCGGTCTAGCTGGGGGCGCTCGACATACCACGCGGGATCGTATGGACCGTCGGGAGGCTGCGGCGCGTC
The DNA here is from genome assembly GCA_937952145.1 of uncultured Myxococcales bacterium. Taxonomy (GTDB): domain Bacteria; phylum Myxococcota_A; class Polyangia; order Palsa-1104; family JAEUJZ01; genus JAEUJZ01. The sequence continues at coordinate 16,109 of CALFYE010000325.1, read as the reverse complement.
CACGCTCCGATCGCTGCGCTCAGCCGTGGCAGGCATCAGCCAGCGCCAGCCCTCGCGTGAGTGGGTCTTCAAGTAACACGGAGCCTGCGAGTCGTCGTTCAGAGCGCGGCGGATCTGGCGGATGCAGCCACGGACGGTCTCATCTGAGACATGGGACCCCTGCCAGATCGCGCGAACCAGATCGGCTTTGCTGACCAGCGGGCCAGCGCTGCCGCTGGGTTCCTTGGCGCTGCCCTGCACGAAGTACCCGAGGACGGCAAACGGCAGACCGCGCAGCTCGACCTCGTCCTCTCCTCGCCACAGACGCTTGTTGTCGCAGTCGATGCGAAAGTCCCCAAATCGCAGCACAGCCATCGCAGCCCCCCATCGTGCGCAGCGCCAAACGACACCCGAGGGTATCAGGCACCTCTGAGGCCAGCCTCTGAAAAATGGCTGTGCGGCCGTTGGAAAGTTGTGATTTCGCCCGCGCTCTGCGATTCACAGCTTTCCAACGGAAATCAAACGCTGGCCCACGCTCCCTGGCATGGGCCATGCTGCGTTCGTGCAAGCGCGCGAAAAGACAGCTGAACTCGCAGCCGCCGAGATCTGTACCCTCACCTTGGCCTCTTATGAAGCCGAGGCTGATGCATATCGCGAAGCCACTGCAGGCCGAGAGCGCGACGCAGATCGGGCGCTCTTCATGCGACACCTGGCCCTGGCCTTCCCAGATTCGCATTCATACGACCTTCTGGATCTTGGCTGTGGACCAGGGCGCGACCTCGCGTGGTTTCGCGCGGCTGGACATCGTGCGGTTGGCCTAGATGGCTGTGCACGCTTTGTCGCGATGGCGCAGGCGGCTGCCGGTTGCCCTGTGCTGCACCAAGATCTGCGCTTGCTGCGGCTCGCTCCCCGATCCTTTGATGGCATCTTCGCCAGCGCATCGCTGTTTCACCTGCCACAGACGGTGTTACCAGCGACGCTGGACGCGCTGTCAACAGCGCTGCGCCCAGGTGGCCTGCTGTTCACGCTGAATCCGCGAGGCGCCGATCGCACAGGCTGGAGCGGCGACCGTTACTGCCTGTTCCTGCGCTTCTCAACCTGGCGGCGACTGCTGCGAGATGCCAGATTCCAGCTACGCACGCGCGAGGATCGTCCCACCTTTGTGCCTGCGCGGCGGCAGCAGTGGATCGCAGCCGTGTGGCAGCGCTGAGTCAGCGGATATGCGGCCGTGGTCGCCGGTCGCCGTCGGAATAGCGCAGCGTGCGATCGATGTGCTCGATGTCGACCGTGAAGCGAGGCCCGCCGATCAGCTGCGCCATGGCATCGAGATAGACCACTGCGTAGCTCCCAGCCACCGGCACCGCGGGCCACTCGAATGGCTGCAGGCGAAACAGGCACAGGCCCGTGTGCTGTGGGCTGGGGAACCAGCGCAGGATGCTCGATGCCCCATGCTTGGTGCCGACGCGATAGCCCTGCGCGTCCGCGGGAGCCCGCCCCGTGATCACAAGCTGCAGCGCCACGAGGGTCCGCTCGCTGCCGAGCGGCAAGACCTCGTCGGCATCAGGTGGCAGGATCGAGAGCGGCAGCGCTTGCAGGCACTCGGCCTGCTGCACTTGTCGCTGCCAGTAGGCCTGCCAGCGACAGCGCTCAGAACAGTATCTGGCCCGCGGGTTCTTGGGCAGCGGGCGCTTGCAGATCGGGCATGGTCTGGCCGGCATGCCTGTAGGCTGTGTCGCCAAAGCAATCAGCTCTGTTGGAAAACCGTTGGAATTTTGTGACAGCGGCTGCCGCGCGACCGTTGGCGCACCCACGCTTGCGACCGTTGGCGTACCCACGCTTGCGACCGTTGGCGCACCCACGCTTGCGACCGTTGGCGCACCCACGCCTGCGACCAGCGGTCACCGCCACGATTCCGCCATCCGTACAGGATGTTCGGGTGCATCAAGCGTAGTCCGCGACCGTTGGCGCACCCACGCTTGCGACCGTTGGCGCACTCACGCTTGCGACCGTTGGCGCACCCACGCCTGCGACCGTTGGCGCACCCACGCTGCACAAGCGGGTCGGGTGCGGGAAGACAAGCTCTCAACTAACACGGGTCCCAACTCGCAAACGGAACACCAACAGCCAATCAACAAAAGAACCACGCATCTCTTACGGCGGAGGCAGAACGAGGAACCGATACTAGCCAGTGATGTCAACCAGCACAGCAATCAAAGAGATGGCCCCCGCACAGGCGGTATTCTTTCGCCTGAAGCTACCATATAGCGATGGCTCATCGCGGGACTACCCAGTCGATGGTGCGGGCTACTACACGATTGGCGAGTCGCCATTTGGTCTGCCTAGCAATCAGTATTTTGTACAGTTCTATGATCAAGATAAGCGGCCGATCCAGCATAAAGAATGCTCGATACGTATCGATGGTTCGGCACAGGTCCTGCGCAGTAGTGGCCAGCTCAATCTTCATCTGCTGAATGCAAACGGGACTGCAGCCAAGCTGCCGCTGCCCGCGCCGCGTCCGCCCGATCCGCCCGCCGCGGCCAGCTCAGCCCCGCTCGATCCGCAGGAGCTAGAGCTTCGCCGGCATATGCAGGCGATGGACTTGGAGGAGCGGCAGCAGGAGTTCATCAAGGGGTCGGCGTATGTGACGGAGCTGGGCGAGGCATTCACGCTAAACCGGCTGATGCGGCGCGACATGCTGGAGCTGCACCGGATCATCGTCGAGCACTCACAGCGCGCGTTCCAAGACATCGATCAGGTCAAGAGCACGGTGCATGAGCTCTTGGCGATGCAGAAGGCGGTGCTGGAGCACGCTGCATCGGCGATTGCGCGCCCGCCGCCGCCGCCGCCGGACTATGTGGGGCTAGGGCACTCCGCGCTGGCGGTGGTCAAGGACCTGGGGGCGGCGCTGATCACGCGGTCGCTGGGGCGCGAGCTGGTATCGCGATCCCACGCGCTCGAAGGCGATGTAAAGGCGCAGCTCGGCGATGGCGACCGAGCCCGCGACGCAGTGATTAGCCCAGTGATGAGCGCAGACAAATCCAGCGCGGAGAGGTCCAGCGCGCAGAGGTCCAGCGCGGAGAAGTCCAGCACAGGCAAGCCCACTGGGGACAGATCCAGCGTGAGCGCGTCGATGGAAGCAGCACCACGCGATGCGCTGGCGCAGATGGTTACCAAGCTGCACGGCCTGAGCGATGCCGAGCTGGCGATGGCGATGAGCTCGGTCGAGGGCTGGAAGAGCCTGCTCGACTCGCTGCGCAGCGACGGAGCCAAGGGATCTGCGATGGGCGCCGAGTCCGCAAAGTCAGCGGGCGAGCCGGCGCCGGCCGCGAAGTCATGAAGGGGGAACCGATGACCAATCACTATGTCACGCTGGGCGTGCGGCCCGACGCGGAGGCCGACGTCATCAAGCGCGCGTACCGCGCCTGCGTGCGCCACAGCCATCCCGATGTCGCGGGCGACAGCGCCACCTTTCGCGCGATCCAGGCGGCGTATGACGTGCTGCGCGACGGCGAGCGGCGAGCACAGTACGACCGGGCGCGGCGCACATGGATGGCGCAGGTCGGCGCCGTCGAGTGCCGAAGCTGTGGTCACGCCAACCGCATCACGCGGCGGCCACGCGATGGTGAGCGCGTGCGCTGCTGGCACTGCAAGGCGACGCTGTCGCTGCTCGATGCCGATCTGCGGACGGCGCAGCGGCAGAGCCTGGCGCACGAGAGCGCGCGCTTCGTCGAAGAAGTCGGCGTTGAGCTGGCGGATCTGGCGGCGGACGCAGTGCGCGCGGGGATCTCGCGGCTGCGCTCGCGCCTAGGTCTTTTGCACGAGCCACGACGGAGAGGGGGCTAGCCCATGGCCTGGAAGTCACGACAAGAGAGGCTGCCCCCGCCTTCGTACTTTGCGCTGATCGTCGAGCACTTGCAGCGCTCGTACCGCGGGGCGCGGATCTCGCGCGAGCTGATGCAGGCGCTGCGGCCGTTCTTCATCGACGCCTGGCGCCGCGGCGTCACGGCCGAGGCGGCGGCTGGCCAGACCTGCTCGTGTGATGGGCGCGAGATCGTGCCGAGCCCGGCGGTCGGCGTGTTCGTGGCGCGCGGCGAGGTGCGTCCCCCGCGCGGGGCCGAGCGCGGCGAGGTGTTCGGTGCGGATGATCTGCGCCCGCCTGCGGCTGTCGAGCGTTTGGAGAAGAAGCTGCACCAGATCGAGAAGCGGCAGAAGAAGGAGCTGTCGATCACGACGCGCTGGCAGCACCGCGAGCAGAGCGCGCGTAAAGACTTCGTCAAAGCCGAGGCGCAGCAGCGGATCGGTGCAGCGACGCAGCGCTATGCCGGGCTGCGTGACGAGGCCCAGCGCATCGAAGCCGAGCTGCGCCGCGTGCGCAGCGATCTGAATCGCGCCGAGCGCGCGCCACGCCTTGCGACCGAAGCCCCCGTCGCACCGACGCGCGAGACGGCAGCCAAGCACGCCGCGCCAGCGCAGAGGGAAGCTGCACCGCCAGCCAAGCAGCCCGTGGTCGAAGCGCCACGCGCTGTTAAGAAGCGCCGGAAGGCAGCGAGAGAGGATGCCCAGGCGGCTGCCATGCTGGAGTCGATCCGTGGGCTGCTGCCCGAGGTCGCAGGTCAGCTCGCGGTGCAGATGAAGAAGGAAGGCGGGCAGTCATGAGCGCCCGAGCTGAGAGCTACGCCGCGCGGGGTGTCGCGATCCTTGAAGATGCGCTGCAGGCGCAGCCACCGTCGCAGGTGTCGCGCGAGTATGTGCGCGGCTTCTTCGCACAATATCGGCAGGCCCTGGTCGCAGAGCTGACGCAGCTACTGGAACAGGCGGTCGCAGGGCGCCACGCGAAAGCGTCGATTGAATCGACGGATCCTATCGACACGTTGGCTCAGACGACGGGTCCTAATGGTCCGCAGCGGGCAGATGCACCGCTGGACGCGCCGCCTGCTACCGTCGAGATCCCAACCGACACGCCGCCGGATCTGTGGCCGGTAGCGGCCCGCACGGCGGCCAACGTCGAGGCGATCCGCATCCTCGCAAGCGGGCAGGACATCGGCGAGCGGGAGCGCACGGCCCTGCTTCGCTACTCGGGCTGGGGTGGGCTTTCCATCGAGCGGGCGGCACCGCTGCTTCCCGAGGCGTACCGGCCCGAGCGGCGTGGCGTCATCCACGAGTTCTACACGCCGTCTTCGGTGGCCCGCGAGATCGCGCGAGTGCTGCGCGGACTGATCCCCAGCCTACCTAGCCGAGAGGGGAGCGTAGTGGCACTAGAACCTTCGGCGGGCATCGGTCGGATGGTGCATGCGTGCTCGGGGGCGGGCTTTGAGTCGCTGCGCTGGACGGCGGTGGAGTATTCGCAGGTGTCGGCGAAGCTGCTCGCCGCGGTGCGCCCCGATGTCCGCGTGTTCGCGGGACCGTTCGAGCGCTTCATCACGGAGAATGAAGAGACGCTGCGCGGCGCGCTGGGGCTGGTTGTCAGCAACCCGCCCTATGGCGCGCGCGGAGCCAGCACCACCGAGGACGCCGACCGCAGCTATCGCGAGCGAAGAGCGTATGCGTACTTCATGCGGCGTGCGCTGGATCTGCTGGCACCCGGTGGCATCGGCGTGTTCTTGGTGCCGTATGGCTTACTGACCGGACGCACACCGGCCTTGATGGCGCTGCGCGAAAAGATCCTGCGGCGGCACCACCTGATGGCGGCGTATCGCCTGCCCTCACGACTGTTTCCAGGCGCGAACCTTGTCACCGATCTGCTGTTCTTTCGCGCCCGTGGCGGTGAGCTGCCTGCGGTTCTGCCCGAGGATCTGCCGCTGCTGCAGGGGCGCTATTTCGAGCAGTTCCCTGCGCACATCCTGGGCACCGAGCGCGGCACCGCCATAGATGAAGAAGACACCACGCGCAAGCCGCGCCGCGGCTATGAGATCGACGGCACGTTCACCGCGCTGCCCGATCTGGTCGAGCGCCCGATGTGTGAGAGCTGTGCTGTCGCGCCGTTCTATCGCGCCGTGGTCAAGCCGCGTCGCACCAAGTCCAGCGACGGTCTGGCGCCACACCTGCAAGCGGCAGCAGCGCTGGGGGATCGCGTGGCGCACTACCTGACGACGCTGGCCCGCGGCGATGCCGACAGCCTGCGCAGTGCGCACGCGCTGCACACCGAGCTACGCGCTGCACTCACGGCGTGGGGTACGGCCCGTGCTGCCGAAAGGGGAGCCGCGTGGTCGCCACGCCTCGATCGCGAGCTGCAGAAGGAAGCGAAGAACAGTGGCTCTCTGCTGTCGTTTCTGTCGGCGTTTGAGGACAGCGGCGGGCTGGTGCCCGCGCTGCGCGAGCCGCCGGTGTACGAGCCGCGCTATCAGGGTGCAGCCGATGACATCGCCGCGCAGGCTGAGTTCCTGTATCGCACGCGCCGGCGGCTGACGCTGGAGGCGCTGCGCACGTTTCGCAGCGAGCTGGGGATTCAGGATCTCAATGCGCCGCTGCACACCGCGCTGATCACGGCGGGCTGGTGCTTCGATGGCGGCGAGTGGATCCCGGCGCGCGACTACTACAGCGGTGCGCTGTGGCCCAAGTACGATCGAGCGAAGGCGCTCGCTGAGCAGGGCGATGCCCAGGCCGCGACGCAGGTCGCCAAGCTCTTGGATGCGATTCGTCCCACACGCTTCGCCGACATCGCGCCCGAGCCGCGCATGCCGTGGGTGCCTCTCGACATCCTGCGCAGCTGGCTTGAGGAGTGGACGGGCGCACCGGTTCCGCCGCTGGTGCGCGAGGGCGGGCTGCTGCGCCTGGAAGAGTCAACGTACACGCACATTCAAGAGGTTGCCGAGCAGCGGCTGAGCGTGGCGGTTGGCTATCTGAATCACGACTTCATGCTGTTCCGTCCGCCAACGAGCAAGCAGGTCGATCCGGCGACGGGCGAGGAAGAGAACGCCGAGCAGGCGCTGGGTCGCGCGCGCGTTGAGTACGGTGAGCGTGCGCGGCGCAGCTTCCTTGACTTCGTGGGTGTGCGACCCGAGCTGAGCGCACAGATCGAAGAAGGCTACAACCGGACGTTTCGCGGCTATGTGTTGCCGCAGTATGGCGCCGAGGAGCTACCGATCGCGCGCTGGCGTGGACGCATCACGCTCAAGGCTCATCAGCGCGCGGGGGCGCAGCGCTTGGTCGCGCACAACGGCGGGCTGCTGGGCTTCGATGTCGGCGTCGGCAAGACCTACACCGGCATTGCGACGATCGCGGCGCTGCGGCAGCAAGGTCGCGCCAAGCGACCGATTGTCGTTGTGCCCAACACTATCATCTGGAAGTGGCACAAAGAGATCCGCGCCGCGCTGCCCGACTATCGGGTGCTGGTGGTCGGCAGCGAGCGCTACATCGGCAAGAGCGGCGTGTACACCTCGCGCATCGACACGCCGCAGGAGCGGGCGCTGAAGTGGCGACAGTTTCAGGCGGGCGAATTCGATGTTGCGCTGGTGACGTACTCGACTTTCGCGCGCAACCGCGTCCGGGCCGAGAGCGTGCGGAGCTGGGTCATCGAGACGCCAGCGCTGCTGCGACAGATCGGACTCGATGCCCGCAGTCGACTCGCTGCTATCAAGGAGGGCAAGGACGATGAAGGCCCACGCAAGGGGCGCCGCGCTTCGGTCAGCCTGTCGGCGATTGAGAAGGCCGTCGGAGCCGAGCGCGCGCGGGAGCTGACGGACGAGCAGCGGCAGCGCATCGCCGAAGAGATCGCGCTGCAAAGAGAGAAGCTTCGCGATGAAGAGAACGAGCGACTGCTTAAGCTGCTGGAGGGCATCACCGATCTGTCGGAGCGCGAGCGCGCCATCGTGCAGGAGGGCATGGAGCGCTGGATCGCCGAGCGTATTGAGCTAAACGAAGAGCCCGATCCGGGCATCTATTGGGAAGACCTGCAGTGCGACCTGCTGGTCCTCGATGAAGCGCAGAACATGAAGAACCTGTGGCCGGTTCAGCCACGGGAAGGGGGTGTGCCGAAGTACCTGGGGGCGATCACGGAAGGCAGCGACCGGGCCTGGAACTTCGCGATCCGCGCGGCGCTGGTGCGGGCCCGCACGGGAGGCTCGGGCGTGGTTTTGCTGTCGGCGACGCCGGCCAAGAACTCGCCGCTGGAGTACTACACGCTGCTCGGCTACGTCGACGGCGAGGCGTGGACGCGGCTGGGCATCACTGACCCCGAGGTCTTCATCGATCGCTACCTGCGGCTGGAGCTAAAGGACGTCATTGGCAGTGACCTGAAGACGCAGCGGCGCACGATCGTCGCCGGGTTTCAGAACCTCGATGAGCTGCGCGATGTCGTGTTTCGCTACGCGGAGTTTCGCACGGCGGAAGAGGTCGGGCTGAAGCTGCCAGAGACGCAGGTCGAACAGGTGCGCGTGCCGATGTCGGATGCGCAGATCGACAAGTACGAGGACTATCTGGCCGAGTACGAGCAGGCGATCAAGCGCGGCAAGAACGATCCCAAGCTGCGGCTCAAGGCGCTGGGTCTGCTTCAGCGCATGGCGCTGGTTGCGATCCACGCCCAGCTGGACAGCGGACCGCTGAACAAGGACGGCAAGAGCGAGTGGACGTGGAGCAACGCGCGGCAGGTGCGCGATCCATCGTGCCCCAAGCTGGCACGGATCGTCGCACTGATCATGCAGAAGCCGGACTGCGGGCACTTGGTGTTCTGCGACAACGTGGCGGTGCATGCGTGGCTGGTGACGCTGCTGTCGCAGGCGGGCTTTCCGTCGGACCGCATCGCGGTTTTCAACGCCGACCAAGCGCCGAACCCGGCGCGGCGTCAGCTGTTGGCCGAGCGCTTCAACGGCGTGGCACCGGTGCTGGATGAGCAGGGCCGCATCGAGCAAGAGGGCATCGAGCCGCAGTACGACGTGGTCATCGCCAACGCGACGGCCTACGAGGGCATCGATCTGCACGTGCGGACCTGTCAGGTCTATCACATCGATCTGCCGTGGGAACCAGCGACCCTACAGCAGCGCAATGGCCGCGCAGTGCGGCAGGGCAACTTGCAGGCGGTAATCCGCATCTTCTATCTGCTTTCAGAGCGATCGATGGATGCGGTGCGCTTCGCGATGATCCTCGGGAAGCTCAACTGGATGCGCGACATCTTGAAGAGCGCGGATCGCGAGACCAACAACCCCGGTGCGCAGGCCGAGATGAATCCGGAAGAGCTGCTGCTGTATCTGGCCCGCGATCCCGAGCAGGCCAAGGCCGCGATCGAGCAGCAGCGGCGCATGCTAGAGGAAGAGACGCGGCAGCGCGTGCGCCGGCAGGCGTGGACCTCGTTGCGCGGGATCGCGACGCGGGCGCAGTCGTTACAGCGTGTCACAGAGGAGACGCAGCGCAATCAGATCGGGCGCGAGATGGAAGAGCTGCGGGGCTATCTGGCGCAGGTGCCAAGCGAGACCTGGCCCTGGTACTTCCTTGTCGATCTGGCGCTGGAGGGAACGCCGATGCTGTTCGGGGCGGACTATGCGCTGGTGCAGGGCAGCGGCATCCTCAAAGACGGGCGCGGCGTCGAGCTTGGCGAGGTGCGGGTGGACGCCATCGGCGCGCGCTGGCTCGGCGACTTTCGCTGGCAGGCGCTGTCGATTGAGAAGCTGGCGCAGGCCGAGGCGGACACGCCGCTCGCAGCCCTGAAGGAGCTGATCGAGAGTGCGACTGCGGAGGATGTGCGGCACGCGTTTTCGCGCTGGCCTTTGGTCGAAGATCGCGCAGGGCTAGAGCCGAATCTACGACAGGCGATCGCGACGCTGCGCAGCGGCGACTTCGCGGGGCTGGGCTTGGATCTCGCCTCGTCCGGCTGGCGCGCGTGGCTGTGGACCGAGCATGGCGCGGCGATCTTGGCGGCGCTGGCCGCGGCACCCCGGAGCCTGGGCTTTCGGATCCCAGCGACGCGCGGCGAGGGCTCGCTGGCGCTGTTGTTTGGTGAAGACTTGCGGGGGCGCGAAGCATCCGTGCTGCCGTTTCGGTCGGAGGAGTTCGCGCGCTTCACCGAGCTTGCGCTGCGCGGCGGCTATAAGTGGGGCGGGCTGAATGCGACGGCGCTGGCCTGGTGGTCACGGCCGTTTCCGCGCGGCATCGTGCGAGATGGGGAAGCCGATCTGCAGGTCGAGATTCGCACGAACGGCGGGGCGCGGAAGGTGCGGGCGGTGTGGCAGTCGCCGCACTTCGCGGTGACGTATGCACAGGGGCGCGGCGCCGATCATCCCGATGGCCCGCTGTACAACGTGACGCACCTGGCGTCAGGGATGGCCGCGGCGCAGTCGTTCCGATCGGTCGAAGCAGCGAAGGCGGCGGCGCAGTACTTGGAGTCGCTGCCGACCCGCTGGGCAGAAGAGCGACCCGACACGTCGGTGCTGCCGCGAAACCTGATGGCGATCCTGGCGTGGATTCGCGGCCAGCGCGAGGCACCCACGCTGACGGAAATCGCGCAGCAAGCAGCCGGCTAGAGCACAGAGCCGATGAGCACCAGAGTTCTCAAGGAGCATTGAGGAAAACAACACCATCAGGTGATGGGGGGACACGTCATGGCGACCAAGGATCCATTGGAGAAGGCAAAGCAGGCACTGGAGAAGGCACAAGAACAGAATGCGCAGCTGCAGCAGCAGATCGAGACTGGGGCCGCGCTGGAGGCGGACTACGAGAAGGTGCTAGCGAGCCAGCAGAAGGCGTCGAACAAGTATGAAAAGCTGCTGATGCGCGTCGGCGATAAGCACAGCAAGGCGCATCGCGTGGCGGTCGATCTGGGCGGCGGCAGCATCGCGCAGGTGTCGACCGAGCTAATCAACTGGAGCCTGCGCGCCCTTGGGCGCTGGTCGAAAGACGGCTTCGTCGCGCAGAACATCGACCTGCTGCAAGGAGCGCCGCACTTTGTCATAGGGCTTGGGCTTTACATCGCCGAGATGGCGACGCGCAAAGATCCCGCCGACAACAGCGGCGAGCTGCCGAGCACGACGCGCGAGGTGATCTCGGAGGCGACGAAGCTGTTTGCGCAGCTTGGCTTTTCCAACCTGTCGCGGGCGATCCGCGTGCGTTACGCCGACGGCAAGCAGGAGCAGATCGATCACGCAGCGCTGAGCGCCGAGTACCGCGAGCTTCAGAAAAAGTATCTGGAGCTGCAAGCGAAGTCGGGCGCGGGAGGCAAGGAGCGATGAACACTCTGTCTCGTGAACAGCTGTTTCTACGCGATGCGTCCGCCGGTCCCGCGGTGATTCCCGCATTCGGCGCACGCCTGATCCTGGCGATGGCCTACGGACTGCGCCAAGTCCCTGCGAGCGAGCGCAAGACGATCTTGGAGAAGGGTCTGAGCGAGCTGTGGTTCCTCGCGATGATCGTCGTGCGGTACTGGGCCGATAGGCTCCCCAAGTCCGAAGCCACAGTCATGCGCGATGGGCTGGAACCGTTCGCGCTGGGCACGCTGGCGGCCAACCTGAAGCACGTAGCGGAGAAGCTGGATCCGTTTGCGCGCGGCAGCTATGAAGCCAGCACTGAAGTGAACCTGGCCGGCGCGGGCGTCTACTTCAAAGCGCTGGTTGAGGACGTGGGCGCCGATACCCTGACCAAGGCGCTGCGCTTTCTACCGCTCGATGCAGCGCAGGGGAAGGTCCTTCGCGAGATGGCTCCGCCCGACGGGCTGGAGGCGGAGTTCAAGCAGGTAATGGCTGCAACACCTGCACCGCCTGTGGCGAAGCCTGAAGCACGCGGTGAGCGATATGAGCGGGCGGATCTTGGCACCCGCGCGCCGGTCGCAAAGGCTGCACAGCCCGTGCTTCCACCCACGCCGATCCTAGCTGTGTCGGAGAAGACGCGCAGCTATTTCGCGAGCCTTGGCTGGTCCGGCGATGACCTGGAGCGCATCTTGAGCGGTCCATCAGGAGCGGGAGGCGCGAAGACGTAAATGGCGACGCTCGATCCATCGGTCTTCTATCGCGATTTCTCGACGGACTCGCCGATCACGACGGGGGCGCTGCATCTGTCGGCAGCGGCGACGCGGCTGGCGCTTTCGATCGTGTACGCCATCACCGAGCTGCCCGAGTCCGCCTGGCGGGAGTTCAAGCAGCTTCTGTCGCCCGACACACTGTGGGGCCTGTGCTTGGTTGTGGCGGCGTGGCTTTTGGCCACGATCATCGGTGGCCCGATTGGCGCGGCCATCAACGGCCTGCTCGCTGCCTATGGCTTGTATGAGCTGTGGCCGGTGGTCAAAGCAGTCGCGGGGGATCTGTGGGCGTGGCTGCGAGCGGCGTACTACGCGAGTACGGAAGAGGAGCTGCACGCATCGGGCAAGCACTTCGCGGATGCGCTCGCAAACGGCGGGCTCACGACGCTGGAAGCCATCGTCACCCATCGCGTATTCCATGGCACCGCCAAGCGGATCCGCGAGCGCTTCCCAACTCCGGAGTGGCTGCGCAAGAGCTACGCCGAGCAAGAGAGAAAGAGGTCCTCGCGCCGGACAGAGGAAGACGCACGGCGCAAGCGCACGACGCTCGAAGAGACGGCATCGGGTGCTGCTGCGGCCTTGGTGGTGCCGGCAGGTCACGGCGCAGGCGATGCGGTGGGTGGCATCTTGGTCGGGGGCGTTGTAGTCACGGCCCTGCTCGCAGTTCTGGCCGGTGCGGCGGTGATGCGTCCGAAAGAGAGGCGCTGATGGCGAGCAAAAACGAAAGCTGGATGTGGATCCTGCCGGCTGCGCTCGCAGGGACTGCAGCGACTGCGGCAGCGATTCTGGTTGGCGGCAGCAAACCACAGACTGAGCCCCCAGGAGGGACTCGCACACCGCCAGTTGCGCCAGCCGCGCCGCCCCCTGATATCGCCTGGTTTGGCGGGGCATCGCGCGAGAACATGAGCGCGCTCACGTTCCTATTTGCGTCGGAGAATGAACACGGATCGCTGCTTCTTTGGGCGCTCCAAGCGCTGGCTGCCAACACCTTCGCCAAGCAGCTTGGCCGCGCGCATGCGCAGGTAAAGTCCATCGCCGACATGCTTAAGAGCGGCATCCACAAGCCGACGCGCAAGCGGCTGTATGGTCTGCCGTGGGGGCCTCAGTACGACAAGCAAGCGCATATCACGCGCTGGGCTGCGACGAGCGCGGGCCAACATCCGAGCCGCGTTGCGTGGCACGTCTTCGAGTTTGCCCAGCGACTGCTGCAGAACCGGATCGCGCTTGTGGATCTGCGCGGGCGACGTGGCGAGACGATGCCGCCCGCATCGGACTGGCAGCGCATGACGAGCTTTCTGCAATACGAAGGGTTCGGCGAGACCGTCCTGCGACAGGCGGGCGAAGACGCCGAGAACAACCCCGACAAGGTGCTGGCGAGCTGGGGAAGCCCGCGTCTGATCGCGTCGGTTGAGGGTGTTCGTTTCTACGGAATCTAGGAGTTCTCGATGTCGAGGGCAGAACGATTTGATCGCCAGGACTTTGATCTCGCTGACGGCGAAGACGAGGATCGAGAGATCGTGCAAACCGTCGCTGTGGGCAGTTCACCAGCGATGGAACAAGAGCTGACTGACCTCGGTGGTCGTCGGCATGCATGGATGCGGCCAATCAATCCGACCCTGATCACGGGACTGGGCGAGTCGGTGCTGGCGAAGCGTCCGAAGAAAGATCGACCGCACGAAGGGCTCGATATCTTCGCGCCGCCTGGCACGCGCATCTACGCGGCGAGCAGTGGGCGGGTGCTGCGCGTGCGCGATGGGCGTGCGTCTAAGCAGCAGAAGTCCCGTCGAGCGGGGTTGTTTGTCGATGTTCTTTCGGACCCCGATGAGCAGGGCACGCAGTACATCCAGCGATATCTACACTTGGCCGCGGTGCGAAATCTCGGAAAGGGCCCGCTCGCGCTGGGGAGTCCGCTTGGCGAGCTGGCAGCCGCGCACACAAGCGGGCTGGGGCCGCACACACACCTGCACTTTGAGGTTCGCATGGCGAATTCAGACGGCAGCTATGGCCCACCGCTCGATCCGCGGCGCTTTCTTCCACCGCTTTCGTTCGCATAGGAGCAGCTCATGGCAGACGGAATCGACGCAAAAGGAATTGGCCTTGCTGTAAAGGACATCGTGGTCGGTGTGGCAGCGGCAGCCGTTGGTGCAGCCGGGGGGGGCCAGGCCGGTGCAGCGGGTGTGCTGAAGGCCGGGGACGGCATCGACAAGATCATCTCTCTCGCAACGGACAGCGAGTCGCGTGGGCAGAAGTTTGATCGCGCGGGATTCGAGTCGCGACCGCGACCAGCTGTGGTGGCACCGCCTGCGCCGACGGTACAGAGTCCGCCGGCAGAGACGACACAGAGCCCGCCCGCGCTGACCGATCGCGATCAAGCGCTGGCGCACTTGGGCAACGTCGGGTGGTCAAGGGAGCAGGTCGAAAAGATCCTCGCGGGTCCTAGCCGGCAGCCGCTGGCGCAGATCGCGCCGCCGCAGGTCGAAGGGCAGCGCGTGGCGCTGGTGCATGCCAATCCGATCGATCTCGTGCAAGGAATTCCCGTCGCGCCGGTCCCTGCATCGGCACTGATGGCGCAAGGCGGAAAGAGCATCCCGTCCGTTCGCGGGCGGCTAGTGAACAAGAACGAAACGACATAGGAGGCTGTGAGCCAGACACAGGAGCAAGGCATGCGATATCGGTGGGAGATCAAGACGTCAGACACGTGGTATTCGGGCACGGATGCACGGGTCTTTGTGTCGCTGTCGGGCCTGGACGCGAGCATGCGCGAGGTGCAGATCAGCGACCCGGATGCCATCAACGACTGGGAGAAAGGAGATGTAAATCACGGCTCGATCGAGACCGAAGATCTCGGCGAGCTGCAAACGGGAACGCTGCGTCACGATCAGAGCGGTCCGGCATCGGGCTGGTCGGTCGATTGGGTGAAGATCACGAGCGAAGAAGACGGACGCGAGTGGACAGCCACGGTCGGCGGGTTCGATACGGGCGGACGCTTTCCTCTTTTGCGCTTCAGTCGCTCGAACGACGGGCAGTACGAGCAAGCGAAGAAGCTCAAGGCCAAACGCGCGGCCGATGCGGCGGCGAAGGAAAGTTCAGACAAGCTGGCCGCAAGGCGACAGGCCGCTGAACAGGAATCGAGCAGCAACGATGCGGCGCTTGATGACGAGCTGGTGAAGAAGCAGCGCGACCTCGATCGCGAGCTGCGCCGCGCACAAGCCGAAGCCAAGATCGCCGAGCAGCGCGCCAAGCTCGACACACTGCGCAGTGGCGGGGCGACACCGAGCGGCGGCAGTACGTCGGGATCTTCCTCCTTTCGTACGTATGAGCTGTTCGGAAATCTGAACGGCGCGAACGTGCCGCTGAATCGCGTCGTGAGGATGGATGGAAGCACGGGGCGCTATGCCGTGGTGCCGGGAGGGCGAGTTCTCGTCGGCGAGGCGCCGGGTGAAGGCTTTGGTTTGGGTGGGACGCCGGGACGCTGGTCGGCGTTCTATAGCGACTCGCCGGCGCAGTATGGGCTGGATGCCGACAAAGCCGTGCTGGCTTCCGATGGCACGCGCGGCTGGGCCGTCACCGCTGAATTCTTGTCGCAGGTGTTTGGCGCCGGGTGGCGCACAGCGATCTATTCGTAGGGTTTAGGCTCGCGCATCACCGCTGGTGAAGGCGCGGCATTTGAGCAACCTCAGCTGAGGGAACGCTTCGCAGAAACAGTCTGCGAGCACAGCGGGAGAGGTGTGCCCTCTTTCCGGGAAAGGGACAGCTATGGCCAAGGACATCACGATTCGAGTTACAGGACAGAACCCAGACGGAACGATGACGGTGCAGCAGGTGGACGGCGGCAATCCGTTCATGTCAACGGCGCAGCCGCAGAACACAGCCATGGTGCCGTACACGCCGCCGGGCCAAATGGCAACGCCGACACAGCCGGCGCAGCAGGGCGGCTACCGCGCGACGATCAACGGCGTTCAGGTGACGTTCGCGAGTGAGGCGGACTACCTGAAGGCCGACCGTGCGCTGCGCGACATGATCGAATCGCAGAACATTCCCTCGCTGGGTGGGGTGCCCGCGGTGGGTGGAGGCGGCGGCGGTGGCAGGAACTGGCTGCGCACCGGGGCAAACGCCGCCGATACCGTCGCCGGATTCTTGAACGGGCGCAACATCCGCCGCAAGCTCGAAGACCTTGAGGATGCGCTGGCCG